>CAMJUL010000065.1 GCA_946408995.1 uncultured Clostridia bacterium
TACCCACCGAGGTGCCCACGCCCGAACCCACCGAGGTACCCACGCCCGAACCCACTGAGGTACCCACGGCCGTACCCACCGAGGTGCCCACGCCCGAACCCACCGAGGTACCCACGCCCGAACCCACCGAGGTACCCACGCCCGAACCCACTGAGGTCCCGACGCCCGAACCCACCGAGCTTCCCACCATGGTGCCTACCGAGGCGCCTACGGAGGTGCCCACCGCCGAGCCTGTGCCCATCATATTGCCCGGAGTCACCCTTACCGAAGGCGGCACGGTCTCCATGAACGGGGAGGCCACCTGGCTTGACTGGTATCAGACCTTGAACGGGATCCGGGTGGTCAAATTCGCCGACCTGTGCGAGCTGGCCGGCGCCGCTGCCCAGATTGGGCAGAACAGCGCGGATGCCCAGCTCAACGGCAATATGATCCATTTCGAATGGACCTCTTCCGGCGTCACCGCCGGAACCCTCAACGGCATGGATCTGCTTGCCTCCCTTGGGGCAGACGGCCAGCCGGTGCTCGTGGACGGCGCCCTGTATATCCCTGTCCAGCTCCTGAATTCCCTGGGCTATTCCTGGACGATGGACGGCAGCACCCTTCAGCTTTCCGCCTACTGATCCCGGATCCCCCTTTTTTGAAAGGAACATCTGAATGAACGGCAATCGCAACCGTTTTACCAGCGCGCCCACCTACGGCATGAAAAACCGCAGGAAGCAGCAGGCCGACTTTACCCGGGAGCCCCCGCGGGAGCCCGATCCCGCCGGGGGAGGGACCCCTCCCTCCCCCGGCGGAGGCCGGCGCTTCTCCTGGCTCCTGTTCGTTATCCTCCTGCTGCTCCCGGTCCTGTTTGTTCTGTCCCTGGTCCTGCCGGGCGAGCAGGTCAAAACCGTCCTGAAAATCGCATTCCTGGTGATCGCCTTTCTGGCGCTGTGCGTCATGCTGGCGGGAAAGGCCTTCGGAAAAAATGCCCGGTACAGCGTCAGCCTGGTCATCACCGCCCTGATGGTCATTGAGGCTGTCTCCCTGGCGGTGTCCCTGCCTCGCGGGACCACCGGGCGGACCCAGGCCTCCGGCAGCGCCGGCAATATCTACTTCAGCGGCTCCAGCGCGCTGGATTCCGTGTCCGCCGCCGGCACCGCCGCCCCGGATACCGCTTTGGAGTCGCCCCAGGGGGATGCCGCGGCCAGCGCCGCCCAGCTGCAGCTGATGTCCTTTATGAACTACTGGGGCGAGGAGCAGCTGGAACAGATGGTTTCCATCTGTCTGCCCGCCTGGGTCAACGCCCAGGAAAACCCCAAGACCGCCCTGTTCTTCATCCTCGCCAACCGGACGCCCCTGAGCTATTCCATTGATTCCATCTCCGGCTCCAACGCCGATGACAGCCGGACCATCACCATCACCGTGCTGATCCGCAAGACCAGTGCCAACGAACCGGAATACTACCGGATGCAGGTGCTGATGATCCGCATCAACAACAACTGGTATGTGGACCCCAACAGCCTCAGCGGCACCAAGGTGACCGCCACCACAGCGCCCGACGGCAGCGTCCAGTCCATGACTGCGGCCCCCACCGAGGCGCCCACCCCGACCCCGGCGGTCAGTGAGGAAACCACGGTCTACTACAACCCCAACGGCGGCAGATACTACCACCTGAAGGAGACCTGCGACAGCGTCGCCGCCCAGTACGAGCCCCTGTCGCCCCTGTATTACAAGGACCTGAACTCCACCAAATTCAAAAACCTGAACCCCTGTCCGGACTGCAATCCCCCCGCAAGGCCGGCCCTGACAGGGCAGTGACAGCGCGCGGCGAAAGCCGCGCCTTTTCCGGATAGGGCCCCGCGTGCCCGGGAGGAACCCATGAGATACCATATCGATACCATCCCTGTCTGGGATGCCGTCAAGGAGGGGAAGGGCTGTCCCCTGTGCCGTCTGCGCAGGACCGTGGAGGAAAACGACGTGGTCCGTTTCCTGGGCGGTTCCGTCATGGAGCCGGACACCCGCGTCCAGGTCAACGCCAAGGGCTTCTGCCCCCGGCATCAGGTGCTGCTCTACGGCCAGCAGAACCGCCTCGGCCACGCCCTGATGATGCTCAGCCACCTGCCCGAGACCCGCGCCCGGGCCTCCGCCCTTTTAAAGGCGGAGGCGGACGCCTTAAGGAGCGGGCAGAAGGGCTCCCTGGTGCGCCGCCTTTCCGGCCGGAAGGACGAGAAGGCAGGGGCCCGGACCTGCGCTGAAAAGCTGAAGGCCCTCTCCTCCTCCTGCATCCTGTGCGATTCCATCCGGGACAACCTGCTCCGCTACACCTACACCCTTTTGCACCTCTATTCCACGGATTCCTCCTTCCGGCGCCAGTTCGTCGAGAACGGCTGCGTCTGCCTGCCCTGCGCCGGAGACCTTCTGGCCATGGCCGCCGAGGAAATGAGTCCCAAGGACCTGGAAAGCCTCCTTGGTGACCTGGCCGACGGGCTGGACAACGTCATGGCCCAGGAGGAAAAGGACCTGAAGAACTTCACCCTGCAGTTTGACTGGCACAATGCCGGCAAAACCCTGGAGGGCAGCACCGGATCCCTGGAGAGGACCGTCAACACCCTGCGGGGATACTGCCTGAAGGAGCCCAAATAAACGCTTCCCGGCGCATTCACGCCGGGAAGGCAAAATGGGAAACCAATCCAGAAAGGCCCGCGCCTACGGCCGGGATCAAATAATCGTCATGAAGCATTCCTTCCTCCGGGGGCTCTGCCTGCTGGCCGCGCTTTTGCTCCCCCTCAACGCCTTTGGCGAGACCGCGGCGGTCACCACCCTGCCCCCCATTGAAGTCACCTATACCGCCCCGGACAGCGACAACAGCCGTCCCAGGAGCACGCCGGTGCTTTTGTACCTGCCCTCCCTGGACGGGACCGCCTTTACCGCGGTGGAAACGTCCCTGAGCCTGCAGCCCTTCCGCTGGAACCTGGAAACGGTGCTGGAGGCCCTGTTCGACTACGGCGGAAGCCTGGCCCGGCCCCTGCCGGACAGCGAATACCTGGCCTTGAATACCCTCAACCCCGTGGAGGCGGCCAATGGAATCGCCACGGTGAACCTGGCCGCCTCGGCCATGAACCTGAGCCACGAGGACCTGTATACCGTTTTCCAGTCCATCGCCAACACCCTGTGCCAGTTTGAGGAGATCTCCTCGGTCAACCTGCTCATCGGCGGGATCCAGCCGGGCATCGACGTGGCCAGCCAGACCCCCGCGGGCACCCTGGGCAGCAATGTGCAGGACGACCTGGCCACGGTCTGGGCCCGGGCGGAAAGCCAGCGCTCCACCGCCGCCGGCGGCAAAAAGCTGTCCCTGAACACCACCCTGTATTACCCCTCCTACGGCGGCCTCGGGGTGCTGTGTGAAACCCGCTCCCTGGTGTTTTCGGCCTCCACCCTGCCCCAGATGGCCCGCGTCCTGCTGGACGCCCTGTATGAGGCTCCCCGGGAGATCCACGCCCTGCCCCTGCCCAACCTCAACAGCTTCCTGAACGGCTGCTCGGTCCTGGACATCGCCGGGGAAAGGATCCTCTCCCTCCGGTTTTCCAACAAGGTCCCGGATGCCCTGCGTCAGAGCGGCATCACCCTGACGGGCCTGTGCGCCTCCCTGATGTATACCCTGACCACCTTCCTGCCCGGCCTTGCGGGCATCCAGGTGTATATCGGCGAGCAGGCCCTCACCAGCCTGACCCCGGAAGCAGGCTATCCCGGCTTCCCCACCTCCATTTCCCTCTCCGGCGGGATCCTGCGCCGGACGCAGTTCTCCTTTGCCCTGCTTGGGGAATGCACCCTGTATCTGCCCGGCCCGGACGGCACCCTGTACCCCACCCGGCGCGCCATCCCCTGGTATGAGACCCGTTCCCCCCGGTTCCTTTTGGAACAGCTGATGCTGGGCAGCTGCTCCTACGATTCCGTCTACCCCCTGCGCGCGCCCTTCCCCCGGGAAGCCTCCAGCGGGGATATCCTGGGCTGCGCCCTGCCCCTTCGGGGCCAGTGCCTGCTGGTCAACCTTTCCTCCAGCTTCCTCAAAAGCTGCCAGGGCCTGGACCCGCAGCAGGAAAAGGCCCTCATCTACAGCGCCGTCAATACCCTGACCGGCTTGGAGAACGTCAACGAAGTCTGCTTTTTCATCGGCGGGGAGCAGGTGGACACCTTCGGCGGCGCCATCGTCACCCGGGGCACCTTCCTGCGCAACGTCAACATCCTCCACACCGCGCCCTGAGCAGCGTGCGGTCCCTGTCGTCCTCCCCGTCCGGAAGAGGACGCAGGGGTTTTCGCCCGACGACTTCTCAAGGGATCGATCCCCCTTTGACAGCCATGATCTGTAGATCATGGCTGAATTGTTGTCAAGTCCTAAATGATCGAAAAGAAAAACCGCCGTCAGATTGTTCTGACAAGCGGCAAAAAAGATCGGCTATTCAGGATTCGCTTGAAGGATGTGAGGCAGACACCGCCGAACTGGCAGATGATCGTGCCAGAACGTAGTTGTCCATGACCCTGTGGTACAGTTTCCACGTATCCCCGTAACTCATGTGGTTATGAAAGCTCCGGATGCTCTCAAGAATCTTCGGTGTCATTATGCTTCCGGAAGAATAAAGGCATTTGAGCTTCTGCAGTCTGTGCTTCCATCGGAGCTTGCTGTGTTTTTTCAGTCTGCGAATCACAGCGCCGATTTCTGTGAGATAGAAGCGCCACCCAAGGTATTCGACACCATGTGATATAGGGAAGATCTGCGTCTTTTCATTGAAGGACAGACCCATGCCGGCCAGCAGTTCCCTCATATTCAGCAGTGCCTGATGAAGAATCTCCTTGTCGTGATGAATCAGAATGCAGTCGGCCATATACCGCGTGTAATACCTGATTCGCAGCCTTTCCTTCACAAGCCGGTCCAGGGGATCCAGATAATACAGAGCAAACCACTGGCTCGTCTGATTGCCCATAGGGATTCCTTTACCGGGAGACACCTCGTAACTGTCGATGATATGAAACAGGAGCCGGAGTGTCCGAGGATCGTCAACGATTGCTTCGAGCCTGTCCTTCAGAATCTGCTGATCGATGCTGTCAAAGAATTTGCACACATCGCATTTCAGGAAGTATCCGCTTGTGCAGTGCCTGCGGTAGTGGTCGTGCAGGAATCCGTTGAGCCGGTTCATAGCGAACAGTGTCCCTTTTCCGACACGGCAGGAAGCATTGTCATAGATCAGATGGTTTTCAAAATACGGTGCCAGCAGATTGTCGCAGAGGCTGTGCTGAACGATGCGGTCCCGGTAATGCAGGGCATAGATTTCCCGCACCTTCGGATCATGGATGGTAAAGTGATAGTAGCCACTGAGCCGATAAGTCTGGTTCCTGAGTCCTTCCTGCAGTTGGCAAAGGTTCGGCCCCACATTCATCTCGAATTGGATGACTTCCCGTGTACCGCGTTTGCTGCGTCTTGAGGCAAGATAGGCGCGGTAGAGATTGCCAAAATCACAGATCTTATCATAATCAAACTTGCGCATGTCATGCTTTCGGCATATTGGCTGCGATCAGCGCGACGATTTTCCCGCTGTTCTCCCGTACCGTGTAGAAGCTGTTCAGTTGGGACTTGGAATAAGCATAATGCGTGCCGGCTGTCTGCTGAGTCAGATACGCTTCAAAGAAGTTCTCCCAGCTGAAAAATCGCTGCGAATCAATGGAATCGCCAGTTTTTTTCAGCATTTCATCCAGGCCCGGGATGTCCAGCAGACCGGACTGGAGGATCAGCCATTCAAAGCTTTCCGGCAGACAGATCGTGATCTTGCCGGGGAACCTGCGCTGCAGCTCCATCACGCGCTTCATCTCCGATCCGAAGGCCGCGCCGTCGGCAATGACAAACACGCCTTCGTCGTGGTGCTTCTGCAGCCACGGAAAGATGCCGGAGTTGGATCCTGCCGAGTGGCATGTAACGGAAGAGCCGTCGTAATAGTGCTGATAAAACTGGTATCCGGCACGCGAGTCTTCCGTGAGCACATGGGCCGCAGGCCGCTTGTCGGCAGCCAGCGCGTAGAGGCGATCCTCCGACCGTTGATACAGTCTCTGGAAGGTGTGATACTTTCCGCTGGTTCTGATTTCGTAGATCTCATCCACACTGTAAGGCAGCTCATACAGCGGTTCGCGGGTAAACAGCACAAAATAGTTGTCTGTCGCTTTGATGGCTGCTGCAAACTCATGGGTCGGCAGAGGCTCAAACCCCTCGTCCACAAATACAATGCTGCCCGACGTGCGCTGCAGCTGGTTCAGCCAGTCGATATCTGTCAGGGCGATGCATGGCGCATCAGCGTGAATCCGGACTCCGCTGGATTCGCCCAGGCGCGTATGTTCAGCAATCAGATCATACAGGGTCGTTTTCCCTGTGCCGCTGTTGCCGGTGACTACGGTGATATTTCGGTTGACGGCTAACCGATACTGCAGGATCCGGTTGGATACCCGGATTTGTTTCGTGCCTCTCATCTGCCCACCTCAAACATAAGTGCCCGCTTCCAGGACGTATTCTCTCATGTTGTGCACGATCTTTCCGCTGTTGACAATGCGGATTCTGAAAGGCTCAGGCTCAAAAACCATCAGATGACGGAGGTTGATCAGCACTTTGCGGTGTTCGGCGATTTTCAGCAGCCATTTGGCGCAGTTGTCGCCGCAGTTGGAAGCGTTGAATACATACTTGCCGTTTTTGTCGTTGGCGATCAGGATCAGCGTTTTCACGCCGCCGGAGAGCTGCACGGGCGTGATCATGCCCAGCACAGGGCTTTCGATAAGCTGCTCGCTGATCACCCGGGAGCGATCGACATCCGCGATCATTTCCACTGCCAGAGGATCGGTAATCCATCGCGGATCGTAGGTGTTTTTGAAGAATACACTGGTGCTGTAGATCACATCCGGCATCTGGCCAAACCATATGTTCAGCATGATGGACCTCCTGCTTTGAAGTCGCCGCTCGGGGGACGCAGGGCGAGAGGCATAAAGCCAAGCCCTGCGTCCCTCAGGCTCGAAAGGCGGTCTGTTTCACCCGCCGTCCGTGCCCTCCGTCGGCATGTTTTTCCGAGGGCCCCGCAGCGCTCGCGGGGTGGTTCCCTGCGAAAGGGAGCGGTATTCCTTCTCCCCAGGGCACTGGCTGCCGTTCGCACGGACAGACTGCTGGCAAGCAAGGGGAAACGGGGTAGACACAACCATTGTCGTTGTTGACATTGTTGTTGTTGAGGGAGCCGTCGGTGTTCACGTCCGCGGCATTGTTCTGATTGTTGCCGGGGGAGCGCAGCCATCCCCACCCATACAACACCGTACCCGGATGAACATCCTATTCGGATGCTGATCCCTGATCTGTTGGTTCCTGATTCTGCCTGCCGCTGTTCAGGCGCTTCTGATCGCTGATGATCCACGCGCCCAGCAGGTTCTGTGTGTTCCAGCACTGCAGGCTGATCTGCTCATACTGCTTCGGCTGAATCGCGCCCTGCTCCATGCTGACCTGGGCTACTCAGGCGAGCAGCTTCAGTGTGGCCATGGCCTTCTGCGGGTGCGCCTGCCGCTGGGCCCAGCCTGAGCGGCTGGCAGGGGTAACGTAGATATCGTTGGCGTAATACAGCTCTTCCACAATGTCCAGCACATAGCCCTGCATGCGGCCTTCCAGCGAAAAACGGAACTGCTTTGGAGCTTTTTGTGTGATGGTCATCACGTAGCTGCAGAGGTTCTTGGCGAAGGTGATGACCTGGAGTTCTGACTGAGCTCTTGCCATCAGCAATTGCCTTCCTGTATGATCTTGATCCAAGCAATCAGGGTTTTCTCACTTAACACGATCTGGGCCTTTTTGTATCCGTCAACGTTCTCAAAATAGTAGTATCTGCCATACGAGTTGTATTTTTTTACTGTAAAGCTTCCGTGCGCGAGAGCATTCCGGATTGCCTTGAAAAGTGAGCCTATGACTGTTCTTTCTTCATTCGAAAGAAATACACAATACTCAACAGGTAGCGTTTGCGTCTCTGCTAACTCAAGGCTTGCTGGCAAGGCATCCTTCTTAGATGGACAGTAGTTTTCCTTCGTTAAGTATTCTGCTGATTCAAGCAATCTTCTCTTTAGTTTAGCATATTGCGGCGACCCGACAAAACCGTATTCCAGAAAAGACTTACCTCTGCTGCTAACACCAGATGACGGACAGCAAAACAGATAGAAATCAACAATTGCTTGAAAGTATTTACTACCATAAGGTATAGGAGTACTGAAATCTTGTGAACACTTTACGGGCATGCGTTTTGAAGCCATCACGGCACCTCAAAAATCCCTATAAGACTCCGCTTTCGGCGGAGTAGTCAGGGGGAAGTATCCCCCTGCACCCCCTCCCCGGGTCTTCCGCCACTCATAGCATCTCTTTATCGCTCATAAGATTCACGATCCTCTGTTCCTTTGCCCTCTTCTGAGTCTGTTTGTAAAAGATTAAAGATCAGAAGATTCCAGATTCCAGATTGAGCCACAAAGCGGGGCGGACATAACCGCGGAAATTGGGGACAATGTTGTCGCTGAGAGAGCCTGCACTGCTGACGCTCGCGGCGTCGCTCTGAAAGTCGCCGGGGGAACGCAGCCACCACCACCCAGCCTTTGCGCCGTCTGCTGTCGTCTTACTGTCGTTCGTCCATGCACCTGCCTTTAGTGCGTAGGCTGTCGGTGTTACTCGGGATTTCATGTTGTTTCCGTCTTCCCAGGCAACTCCAAAGTATTTGTTCGCTTCTGCATAACTCAGGAGGAAAATCTTGTCTTGGGTGTTGTTCCCACCATTGGTATCCCATCTGCTTGATCCCTGGCTCTTGCTATTGTCCACGGTAGTCAGAACAATTCCTTTCTGCTCCTGTGCCGTGAATGCAGCGTTCAGAAAATCATTGTTCAGCCACGTCCGAAGAGTGCATTTCTCCCAAGTGATATCGATGAACTTCGTGTTGTACGGCTTTGCATCCAAACCATACCGGGAAATGATCAGTGCACGGTTGCTTGCCGCATCATAATCCAGTACCAGCCATTCGATCGGGGTTTTGTCCGAGCCGCTGGCGGTCTGAGGATATGTGCCGAAGGTCACAATGCCGCCGACCGATTTATATGGGGCCAGCCTCGCTTCACGTGCTGCCGTTGCGAGCTCGGGATTTGCTTCGAAGTATTCCGCTTCACGTGCTGCCGTTGCGAGTTCGGGATTTGCTTCGAAGTATTCCGCAACCGGCTTGAATCCGCTGTATCCGGGAATCGAGAACAAGACCGCAAGCGCGTCATCGGTCTTGCCAGTGTTCAGCAGTTGGACAGCAGACGCAAACTGTGCATTTGCGTAGTCCAGCCATTCGTCATAGGTGCCTTTCGGATAGGTCACGGTTGCTTTCAGCGCCTGCGTGTCATATGTAAAGGAGATGGTTTTGCCTTCCACCTGGATGGACGCGGAGAAGGAGGTGCCGGCTGCCTGGTAATCGGCCAGTGTTGCACCTTGCTCACTGAGATAAACGCTGAAGGTATTGAAGTCTGTCTCGGTAACGCCTTGGAACACCTCTGTATTGCTGCCATCGGCGTTGGAGATCTCATCGTCCGGATACCGGCCCAACGCTTCTCCGAGGGACGGCATGGGCTTGCCGATAGTGTCTGTCAGGGAGGGAAGCAGGCCCTCAGCTCCGGCGAGAGAAGTGCCAATCAGGCACAGTGCAAGAATGATGGCCATCAGATTCCGCTTCATGTTCTTTTCCTCCTCTTACTGTTCTACTCAGTTCCCGCCAAAGGCAGAGGTGACCCGCCCGGTGACTGCGCTCACGGTGATGAAGTAATAGCTCCTGTTGTATCCGCCAAAACCGTTCTGCGCGGAATAGTCGATATAGAAGGTATATGTGTTATCGCTTGAGTCATATGTGGATGAATAACTATGAATTGTAACAGAACTGGGGTTCTTCCAACTCAAGTTCTTGAAGTAGCGCTTCGCAGCGCTCCAGCACTCGGATTGTGAATAGTTGGTTTGAGAGGGTTTTTGTGTAGCTGCCGCCGCAGTCTTGGGCGTTGCCGTTGGCGAAGCCCAGGCGGTCTCGACACGGCTCCCCTTCGGATAAACGATCGTGCCAATATGGCGCAGTGTATCATAGGTGAACGTGAAAGATCCTGTGAGGTTGCTCAGCTGAATCACCATGACGCTACCGTCCTCCACATGGTATCCATCCACCGCGCATTCCGCTGTCTGCAGGTACTGGCTGAACGTTGTATAGTCAGTCTCGTCAAAGTTGTTGTATGTCTCACGCTGACTGCCGTCTGTAAGCGTTTCCGTAGCGTCCGGCTCGCGGCTAAGGGCCTGGGACATACTGGGCAGGTCTTTCCCAATCGAGTCCATTTTCGGCAGGATGGAGCCATTTCCCTTGAGCGTATTCCATTTTTCTCGCTCCGGTGACGTCTCACTCGGATAAAATACGCTGGCCGTCTTGGTGTGCCAGTCATAGGTGAAGATAAAGCTGCTGGCATTCAGGCTGATCTCCGCCGTCAGAACACCGCCCTCGGTTCTGCTCTGCTTCAGCGTTGCTCCGGTCTGGGCCAGGTAGGTGCTGAAAACGCTGTAATCAGCATCTGTGAAGTTTTTCCATTCCTGCGTAATGCCATTCTCCGCAGCCACCTCCTTGTCAGGCTTGCGGCCCACGGCGAATTGAGCGGAGGGCATAATGCCGCCAACCGGCGGCAGGATGCTGGCTTTGGTCTCCACAGACGCCTTCTCTGTCTCCGGCCGTGTTCCGGAGGGATAAATGGCCTTGGCGGTTTGCGCTTCCCAGTCGTAGATAAACTGCATGGATGCGCCATTTACAGTGAGTTCTGCCGTGATTGCGTTGTTCGTCACGTCTGTGCTTTTCAATCCAGCGCCAACGCCTGCAAGATACGCGCCAAAAGCCGTGTAGTCGTCATAGGTGAAGGCATTGTACACCTCGTACTTGCTATCTGCTTCCTCGCTGGTTTCATCCGCAGCGCGTCCCAACGCCACGCCGATGGACGGCATCGCGGTGCCGAACATCTGGTTCATTGATGGGAAGAGACCCTCTGCGCTGGCAGATGTCGCAGTCAGCACAACAATTGCCAGTGCTATCAGCAGGCATCGTCTTATCGCTGGGACATTCCTCTTACAGATCATCTTGCTCCCTCCATTTGTCATAGCGTGTGTGGTTGACAGTCTGTTCAATCCGTGCTGTATGTTCCCGAGCCGTCTGTTCATTCTCACTGATCCATCCGGGCAGTTCGGCTGTCAGAAAGCGATCAAGCAGCCGATTAACGATCCGTAGCACTTTCACGTCTCCGTCATCTGCATAGCAGAACGTTGGCAGTGCGCTTTCTGCGTGAAATGACGCACACCTGATCCAGTACGGATATCCCGTCAGCATCAAAGGCCATGTTGAAACGAATCGATAGTCATACTTCTCTGTTGTCAGTCCTGCCCGTATCGCTGAAAGATATCTATTGTCGCTTTTTTCTGTCAGGCAAGCTTTACAGAAGTCATCGATCTCGTCATTCTGTATTTTCTTCAGGATCGCTGATATATGCTTCCGGATTTGTTGAGTATGTGCTCTTGGAAGATTATCATCATTATTCGAGACTGCACAGGGTTCATGTCCACAACACCGGGCCAGGAAGCCCAATTCAGTGCACTCATTGTGAGTTTTTTTGTCCTTCCTTGCTTTCTCTGTAAAATAGCTCCTGCATTTTTCACCCACATAGCCATACAAGCCATTCATGGCCATCCAATAGAAGGTAAATCGCTCAATCTCATACCGATCTGATTTTGCCGCAAGAAGCGCATGCAAGGACGTAAATCGACCATCATAAGAAGTCTTGCTGGTTTTTGCGATTACAGATTCCACATCAGGATCCTTCCACAAACCATTAAACGGAAGACGCAGTTTTCCCTCACTTAGCGAATAAATGAGCGGCTCATTCCCCTTCGCGCTATACGCCGCTTGCCTCTCGGAATCAATTCTCACCTCGGCGCCGGTGATTCCAATATACTTGCCATACCGAATCGCATAAATCAGCAGCGCTTTCCTGACAGCATCGTTAAACAGCAGGTCGTTGCCGTAGAGAATATCGTCTGCTGTCTTATCCGCCGTAGAATAAGCAACGATCAATATGCCATCCTCACAGACATGAAGCGAGATATCGCGATTTCTCCCAAAGGCAGCCACGGTCCGATTGCGAACCGGATGTCCGCGATTCAAGCAAAGTTCATAGCAATGCTTTTTCAACCTGCATCACTCTCCCACAGCAACAGAGAATGGGCATAATGTCTATCATATTCTAGCGCAAGAATAGCTGCTTTTCAATGGTTTCTGGTCAGTTGCGAAAAGACGTCAAGGTTTTTCATGGGATAATGTCTAAAAGCGTTCTACTCTTCTATGTTATCCTGCTTATCCGGGCTGCCTCATATTGAAGTGAATCTCCACCGATATCTTCCTGGTCCCATCTGTGCCGATCTCCTCATGCACCACAACCTGCCCCGGACCAGCTTGTTCAACGTGACCGCATCCAATTCCGTGATATCGGCATACTGCCGGATGGCTTCCCGCCACCGTCCATCATCGAAAGCGGATTGGCTGCGGTGCTGCTGCTCCTGCTGCAGGAGCCGGATGTGTGCCTTTCGCTTCCTCCTGCTCCGACTGGGTCTTGGCTATCAGCATGGAGAAGTTCTCCTCGCTGATCCGGCCCATCATCCGGTCTTCATACAGTTTTGTGACCATCTCCATGAGCGAAGCAAGCCGGGTTTCGTTTTCCCTCAGCTCTGCGCAGGTTTTCTCCAGGCGTTCCCGCTCCGCATTTTCAACAGTCTGCCGGAGGCGGGCGGCGACGTCCTCGCTGTCCACCGTGGCAGCGTGGGCGTACTCAAAACACTCAAAAACGCCCGCCCTTCCCGTTTTTTGCGGGGAGGGCGGGCGCTTTTCGGTTTGTCTGCGGCCGGTCAGGCCTTGCGGCTCTTTTTCCGGTAGTTCAGCCAGATGATCACCGCGGCGGCCAGAAGGGCGGCCACGATCACGGCGTCCACAAGGTAGAACAGGGTCTTCCAGGGGGCGGGGTCGCCGCCCTTGTGGGCATCATCATAGATCCAGCTGTTGGCGGTGGTGTACAGGATGTTCTTGGAGGCGGTGCGCATATACTGCACATTGGAGGCCGCGTTTTTGTCGGTGACCTGGTTGGGGCCCCCGCGTAGGTGGACAGCATGGCGTCCACGCCGTTGGCCAGCGCCATGTCCGCGTTCATGAAGCCGTGGCCGTTGTTGCGGAAGAAGTTGCTGACGATGAAGTCCCATTCCCCGCGCAGAATGTCGTTGTTCAGGGCGCTGAGGGGTGGGTGCGCTCCTTGTCCTTCAGTTCGGAAATCTGCTTTTTGAGCCGCTTTTCCTGCTGTTCCGCTTCATGCTTTTTCTGGGTCGCTCGCCCCTGTTGGTATAGCAAAACCCGGCTGTTTGCGCCATCGGGCTTATCCAAAATATGGAGGATCATCCCTTCGCTGCATATTTCTGATCTTTGCTTCTCGGATTGCTCCGGTTCGTCATGACAAGCAGTCCTGATTTGATCAGTGGCTTCAGATAATACCTGTAGAAACCACTCCTGGACCTCACACCGATATGGTCCATCATCTCCAGCCTGGTTCGTGTGATTGCACAGAACGCTATCCGTTTCTTCTGTGTTTCAGTTACTGTGTCATGTTCACCTTGATTGCCGGAAAGAATCCTCCTTGCCCCATTTTTTATTCTTCAATACAGCATAGAGCATGAATTCTGATTGCTGATACTCTGGCTCAGGAAGACCGGCACTCTCCATTTCGCGGTAGACACGGTCCACGCCTTCGCCAAGCTCCTTCACAAATGTTTTCGGGGCCCTGGAGCCCTCAGCACAGTCCCGCCGTGTCCAGTTTTCTGCCCTTTGGGTCCCATGCCCACCCCTTCCCCGCTTTCAGCGTCGAAAGGCCCTTTTCCTTTTCCGGGTCCCGTACCGTCCCGTCGTCCTCGTAGAAGGGCAGGGCGGCGTCCTCTCCGCCCAGCCAGCCGACAAGGTACATGCTGTCCGTGGACACGTAATCGGACCTGTCCGCGGGACGGCAGAGGGGGATGAAGCTGCCCCGCCTGACGAACAGCAGGAATTCCGCCTCCTTCGCGCGCACATAATGCCAGCCCGCCGGAAGCCTGATCAGGTCCCGGTCCTCCCAGGTGCGGAACCGGACGCACAGCATGTCCTCGGGCAGGTATACGTTCCTGCCCGTGGCGTGGGGCTCCGTCACAGGGGCGATCATCGCGTCCCGGCCGAGCATCATCTGGTCCTCGATCTCCCGGGCCGTCTCATCCCTGGGGTAATCAAAGCACAGGGGCCTAAACAGCATCCGGTCCCAAAGGATGGCCTGCATCAGTTCGCTGTACAGCCAGGGCAAAAGCGCGTACCGTACCGATACGATGTCCCGCATGGTCTCCCAGGCGGGGAAGCGGTAGATCTCCTGCAGGCGGGTATGCAGAGCCGAATGGTTGCGGAACAGGGGGGTAAAGACCCCCAGCTGCAGCCAGCGGATCAAAAGCTCCTCGTCGGTATCCGCCCCAAAGCCGCCCACGTCGGCCCCGCAGTACAGGAAGCCGGCCATGTTCAGGGAGGGCAGCATCCTCAGGTGCAGCTTCAGGTGGCTCCACCAGCTGAAATTGTCCCCCATCCAGACGCCGCCCCAGCGGTGCGCCCCGATGAAGGAGGATCGGGAAAACAAAAGGATCCGCTTTTCCGGGGCCGCCCGCTCAAAGGCCTCCGCCGCGGAGAGGGTCATCAGGCCGCCATACAGGTTGTGCACCCGGTCGTGGCGCGTTTTCCCCAGATCGGTCTCATGATAAAACCGCCGGTAATCCGCCATGGCGTTCTTGACGCCGCCCACAGCGCCCAGCATCTCAAAGGCCGCGCCGTAATCCCCCGTTTCCAGGGCCTCCCTGCGCCCCTCCAGGGCGCCGAAGGCCTCCCGCAGCCCCTCCGGGCTGTAGAAAAGCGCCGGCTCGTTCATGTCGTTCCAGAAGCCGTCCAGTCCCTCGTCCAGCAGCGCCTCATAGCCCTTGCCGAACCAGGCGCGGGCCTCTCTGCGGAAAAAATCCGGGAACGCGCTGAGGCCCGGCCACACCGCCGCCGCAAACTCCTCCCCGTCCTCCTTGCGGCAGAAATACCCTTTTTCGTGGCCTTCCCGGTAAAAATCGTACTTGGGGTCCTTTTTGACTCCCGCGTCGATGATGGGGATCAGGTGGATACCCTGCTCCTTCAGGTCCCCGCACAGGCCCTTCAGGTCCGGAATCGCCTTATGGTCCCAGGTAAAATCCCGAAAGCCGTCCATGTAGTCGATGTCCATGCAGATGCCGTCCAGGGGGATCCCCCGCTCCCGGTGGGCATGGGCCACCTCCCGGGCGTCCTCCGCGCTGGCGTAGCCCCAGCGGCTCTGGATATAGCCAAGGGCCCACCGGGGCGGGATGTAGCTGCGCCCGATGAGACGGCGGAACTGGGCGCACAAATCCAGGCAGACCTTCTCCCCGTCCTCCGGCACGATCAGATACAGCGAAAAGTCCCCGTTTTCGCTGGTCACGGTCATTTGGTCGCGCCTTGTCCAGCCCAGGTCCCACCGCACCCTGCCGGGATCGTCCAGGTACAGGGCAAAGGGCTCCTTTTCCCGCCAGACCAGAAGGAAGTTATGGCTCCCGTACAGGCTCTGCCGGTCCTCGGTGTGGTTGAACTCGTCGCTGTTCCAGCTGACGTACCGTCTCCCCCGCCGGTTGACCGGCCCCACCTGCTCCCCAAGGCCAAACAGCATATCCCCTTGCCCCAGGGGCAGGGACAGCGTGACCGCCCCCTCCGCCAACGCGGATACGGTCAAAAAGGGGACCGGATCCTTTTGGACCGGCAGCGAAAGAACGCATGCCCCTGTATGCAGCGGTGTGCCGAAATCAAAACGCAGAATCATCTTTTCCGCTCCTTTCCCTGTTCAAAAAAGGCCGCCCGGGGCCGGAAAAAGCCCCGGGCGCGAAAGCCCGTCAGTACCTTTCGTCGATTTCGGCGATCACGCCGGAGACGCACTTTTCCACGCTGCCCGCAAGGAGGGGATTTTCCAGGTTCCCGACCTTCAAAAGGTCAAAGTACCCCTTCGTCCCGCCAGCCCGGCACAGACGCAGGTAATCCTGCCAGGCCCCCTCCCGGTCCGTCTTCATGCGGCTGTAGAACTGGAAGGCGCACATCTGGGCCAGGGCATAATCAATATAGTAGAAGGGATAGAGGAAGATGTGCTGCTTCTGCATCCAAAAGCCCCCCTCCTCCAGGAATGGAACATCGTCGTAATCCCGCCAGGGCATATACTTCTTTTCGATCTTACGCCAGCAGACCCTCCGCTCCCGGGCGGTCGGGACGGGCGTTTCGTAGACCCGGTGCTGGAATTCGTCCACGCAGCACATGTACGGGATCACCGACAGGGCCCCGATCAGGTGGGCGGTGACGTAGTCCCCGCTCTTTTCGCCAAAGAATTTATCCATCCAGGGATAGGCGAAATGCTCCATGGACATGGAATGCACCTCGTTGATCTCCGACGTGGAGGAGGAGAGCATGGAAACCGGGATGGAGCGCATGGCCAGGTACCCCTGGAAGGCGTGCCCCGCCTCGTGGGTCAGCACGTCCACGTCCGCGCTGGTGCCGTTGAAATTGCTGAAGATAAAGGGCGCCTTGTAGCCGGGGAAGCTGGTCATGTACCCGCCCATGCGCTTGCCGGGCCGGCTCTCCAGGTCAAACAGGCCATACCTTGTCATAAAGTCAAAGAATTCGCCTGTTTCCGCACTCATCTCCCGGTACATTTCCGAAGCCTTCCGCACCAGGGTGTCCCGGTCGCCCCGGGGCTCCGGATTCCCGCCGGGGAACAAAAGCGCCTCGTCATAATAGCTTAGGCGCTCCAGGCCCAGGCGCTTTCTTTGTTTTTCCCGGATGCGGGCCACCGCGGGGGTAACCCATTCCAGCACCTGGGCGCGGAAGCGCGCAGCGTCCTCCTTTGTGTAGTCAAAGCGCCGCCGTTTGAGGTAGGCCAGGTCCGTATAGCTTTGAAACCCCAGCTTCCCGGCCATGGCGCGCCTGACGGAGATCAGTTCGTCATAGGTTTGGTCCAACGCGCCGCTGATGCTTTCATACAGGCCGCTCCAGGCCAGGTAGGCCTCCCTCCGCTCGGCGCGGTCGGTGGACTCCATATGCTTAAGCAGAGCGTAAAAATTGCACGTTTCCCCCCGGAAGACCGTAGAGGCCAGGGCGCTGTCCTTCTGGTACTTCTGCGTAAGCTCCCCTTCCCGCACGGTGTCTTCGATGATGCTTTTGTCCGAGGTCTTCAGCGACGATGCGATCATGCGGAACAGCTGCGCCCCGAATTCCGCCTCGAACTCCTTCCGCCAGGGGGAGCCCATCAGGGCTTCTTTCATCTTTTTCTCCGCAGGGATCAGCGCGGCGCTTTTCTCCCGCAGCCATTTGACCTCCGCCTCGTAAAAGGGGTCCGAGGTGTCGATGGTGTTGCGCACCATGGCGATGGAGCCGCAGGTATCCACCCCGGTCTCCAGGGCCTGCAGGTCAAAAAAAGCCTTCCGCGCATCGTTATAGGAGGCGGCGCCAAGCAGGATCTCCGCCGTCCTTTGGTACGCCTCCTCCAAAGTGGCCATGTCCGGCCGCTCATAAGGCATTTCCCGGAAGGGAAGCATGGAGTCAAATGCCATATCCGTTTCCTCTTTTCTCCCGCCCCGTGGGGCAGGGATGGAAGTCTGTGTTCTGCCTGTCCCATGATATCATGTCCTGAGTGGGTTGACAACGCTCGCCAGAGACTTTTCCCACGGCTCACGTATGAAGCGAGCGCTCGCAGGGGAGCTCTGCGCCCCCCCTGCGGGTTCCCGGACGGCAGATCCGTAAGGAAAAAGGACTGCGCAACTTGGCCTCAGGCTCGTGCACGCCGCTTCTTCGGATCAGAATCAGGGGACCCCCCTGATCCCCCCTCGTATCCTGTCTGATTTGCGTATCTTTGTTTTATACGCAGCCCGGGGCAGAGACCGTAACAGTTATTACTAAATCGAAACAGAAGTTTCAGGAGATTGAAAAGGAAGGGACCCTTTTTTTTATCACTCTCCGGGTATAATGAAACTGTGTTTTTGTAATGAAGGTTCCTGCCCCTGCAGGAACGTTTCAAAGGAGTCCGCGCCATGAAAAGACGTTTTCTTTTATTGCTGACGCTGTGCGCCCTGTGCGCTTCAGGCCCTGCCCTGGCGGAAGGAGTCGAGTGGATCGAGCCCTCCTCCGGTGGCGTGGAATGGGTCGAACCCGTCTCCCCCTCCGGCGGTTCCGAATGGGTGGAGCCCGTCTCCCCCTCCGGCGGTTCCGAATGGGTCGAGCCCGTCTCTCCCTCCGGCGGCGCAGAGTGGGTCGAGCCCGTCTCCCCCTCCGGCGGTTCCGAATGGGTGGAGCCCGTTTCCCCCTCCG
>CAMJUL010000066.1 GCA_946408995.1 uncultured Clostridia bacterium
CGGTACGCACGGTGCGGTGAGAGGACGGGGGCTAATCACCCCCTCCTACTCGATAGGAACGTATTGAATCTGAATCGGCCCGTCAGTCTGCGGCGGACGGCTCGGTCTGGATCTGCAGGATATTGTTCATCGCATTTTGAATGTGAAGGACCGTCAGCCGTTCGGCCTCGTCGGTCTGATGCGCGCTGATGGCCTCAAAAATATGCTGATGCTCCTTCAGGCTGTCCTCGGCCCGGCTTTTGGCGGAGATGGAGGCCTTGCGGTATTTGACGATGCGCCGGTGAAGCGGCTCAAGGGTGTAGCGCAGGATGGGGGAGGAGCACAGGCGGTAAATGGTCTGGTGGAAGCGGTTGTCCATGTTCTTGATTCCGTCGGAATCCCGCTTGATGGTATAGAATTCCTGCAGTTCCAGGGCGCTTTTCAGTTCCTGAATGCCTTCGTCCGTAATGTTCTGCGCGGCGAGCCTGCTGGCGAGCCCCTCGATGCGCAGGCGGATCTCGTAAATGTCCCGGATGTCCTGGCGGGTGATGCCCAGGACCAAGGCCCCTTTGGGGGAAATGTCCAGAAGGTGCTCCTGGTTGAGGCGGAAGAACGCCTCCCGGATGGGGGTCCTGCTGACGCCAAGCTCGTCCGAGAGCCGGGATTCCGTCAGGAATTCGCCGCGCTGGTAAGTGCCGGAGAGGATCTTCCGTTCGATCTCGTCAAAAACCTGATCCGCCAGGGAAACCATTTTATGATCCATAAAAATCCTCCTTTACGCGTTGGGGAAACGTCCGTCTGTCAGGATGGAGATCCTGTTTTCCAATTCGCTCTCGCTCAGGCTGGACACGCGTCCGGAGGCGAATTCCCCGTCGATCCATTCTTTTAGGCTGTGGACCAGCGGGTCGTTTTTGCTGACGGCCCTGTCGCCCTCGAGCCGGTAATTGCCGTTGATCCAGTAGGCGATGCCGGCCAGGCCGGAATTGGGCCCGATCATGACCTTCGGCGCCCGGTTGAGGAGCTTTTGGGTGTTGAAAATGGAATAGATCTCCTCGTCCTTGAGCAGGCCGTCGGCGTGGATTCCGGCCCGCGTCATGTTGAAATTGGCGCCGACAAAGGGGGTCATGGGGGGCACCTTGTAGCCGATGACGTTGGTAAAGTAATCGGCGATCTCGGTGATCACCGCGGGGTTCATTCCGTCCAGGGCACCCCGGAGGGAGGCGTATTCAAAGCACATGGCCTCCAGAGGGATGTTCCCGGTCCTTTCTCCGATCCCCAGCAGGGAGCAGTTGACGGCGGAGGCGCCGTACAGCCAGGCGGTGGAGGCGTTGGCGACCGCTTTGTAAAAATCGTTGTGGCCATGCCACTCCAGGTATTCGCTTTCCACGTCGCTGTAATGCTGCAGACCGTAGATGATCCCGGGCACCGAACGCGGAAGGGCCACCTCCGGGTACGGAACGCCGTAGCCCATGGTGTCACAGGCGCGGATCCGGACAGGGATGCCGGCGTCGCGGCTCATTTTGATCAGCTCGTTGACGAAAGGAACGACAAACCCGTAAAAATCCGCCCTTGTAATGTCCTCCAGATGGCAGCGGGGCATGACGCCGGCCTCGAAGGCCAGGGCGACGGTGTCCAGGTACTTTTTCATGGCCTGGCTGCGGGTCAATTTCATTTTTTTGAAAATGTGATAATCCGAGCAGGAGACCAGGATGCCCGTTTCCCGGATCCCCAGGTCCTTTACCAGCTTAAAATCGTCTTTCGTTGCGCGGATCCAGGTGGTGATCTCAGGGAACTGGTACCCAAGCTCGCGGCATTTTTCAACGGCCTTCCGGTCCTTTTCCGAATAAATAAAAAATTCGGTCTGGCGGATGATGCCATAGGGGCCTCCCAGCTTGTTCATCAGCTTGTACAGGTCCACGATCTGATCCACCGTGTAGGGATCCACGGACTGCTGACCGTCCCGGAAGGAGGTATCCGTGATCCAAATCTCCGAGGGCATGCCCATGGGCACCCGGCGATGGTTGAAGGGGACCTTCGGAACGGATTCATAATCATAGATGTCCCGGTACAGGTTCGGCTCTGCCACATCCTGCAGGGCGTAGCGGTAATTCTTCTGCTCAAGGAGGTTGGTCTTTGGAGAGATCTCCAGCATACAGGAACACCTTCTTTCTAAATGCATGTATACATATATACTACAAGACAGCGGAAGTGTAAAGCGGTTCCGTCCCCAGGAACAGCAAAAAAACAATGGACGCGTCCTGCCTTGCGGGGGACGCGTCCGGGGGCTTGACAAACGTGGAAAGGGGGTTGGCGGCGCATTACTTGCCATCGGGGAGGGGGGAGGCGTGGGCGGGTCCCAGGTCCCCGCTGGCCCAATGCCGGCGGCACAGGGAGACATAGCGGCTGTTGGCCCCAAGGAGGATCTGGTCCCCTTCCCGGACCACCCTGCCGTCGATGACGCGGGCGTTGCAGATGGCTTTTTTGCCGCACCAGCAGATGGTTTTGACCTCTTCGATGGTATCCGCCCAGGCCAGCAGCCATTTGGAGCCCTCAAACAGGTTGTTCTGGAAATCCGTCCGAAGGCCGTAGGCGATGACCGGGATATTTAGTTCATCCACGACGCGGACCAGCTCCTCCACCTGCTCCTTGGTCAGGAACTGGGCCTCGTCCACGATCAGACAGTGATAGCTGCGAAGGTCCATTTGGGGCAGCTCTTCCACAAAATGGCACTCGGTGGACAGGCCGGAGCGGCTTCTGACGGTCCGCGCGCCGTCCCGGTTGTCCAGTTTGGGCTTGAGCATCAGGACCCGCTGTCCCCGCTCGGAATAGTTGTATTCCACCATGATGGCGTTGGCGGTTTTGCTGGAGCCCATGGCTCCATACCGGAAATAAAGCTTGGCCATCGTTTTTATCCCCCCTGACAGGCTGCCGTGACGGCGCGCTGTAAAAAAACAGGCGGGGCCCTGTGCGGCCCCGCCCGTCGGCGATCCTTAGTAGGCCTTGGCAAAATACATGACCTTGTCTGCCTTCTTTCCGCAGCAGACGCAGGTGTCCCCCATGGGGGTCTGGTCGAAGGGCATGTTCCGGCTGGTGGCGCCGGTTTCTTCCTTGATCTTGTCCTCGCACGCCCGGTCGCCGCACCACATGGCGCGGGCATATCCGCCGTCCACCTGGGCCTTGAGCTCATCCATGGTGTGGACGTCCGCGGTGTGCTTCCTGCGGAAATCCAGGGCGATTTGGAACATGGATTCCTGGATCTCGTCGAGCATTTTGCGGACGGCCTCCGGGAAATGTTCGTCCAGCGGGACGAAGACCTTTTCGAAGGTATCCCTGCGGCAAAGGACGCACTGGCCCTTTTCCAGGTCCTTGGGGCCCAGCTCCAGCCGGATCGGGACGCCCTTCAGCTCCCATTCGTTGAACTTCCATCCGGGGGTGACGTTGTCCCGGTCGTCCAGCTTCACGCGGATGCCGGCTTCCTTCAGGAGGGAAGTGACCTCGGCGCATTTTTCGCTGACGCCGGGTTTGTGGGCTGCGATGGGCAGGCAGACCACCTGATAGGGGGCGATGGCGGGCGGAAGCTTCAGGCCCCGCTCATCCCCGTGGGTCATGATGATGGCGCCGATGAGCCGGGTGGAGACGCCCCAGCTGGTTTCGTGGCAGTATTCCAGCTTCCCTTCCTTGGACAGGTACTGGATGTTGAAGGGAACGGCAAAATTGGTCCCGAAGTTGTGACTGGTACCGGCCTGCAGGGCTTTGCCGTCCTGCATCATCGCCTCTACGGAATAGGTCGCCCGGGCGCCGGCAAACTTTTCCTTTTCGGATTTGCGGCCGGCATAGACCGGGATAGACAGGTCTTTTTCACAGAAATCCTGATAAACGCGAAGCATCAGCTGGGTTTCCTCTTCGCTTTCCTCGGCGGTGGCATGCACGGTGTGCCCCTCCTGCCACCAGAACTCGGCGGTGCGCAGGAAGGGACGGGTGGTTTTTTCCCAGCGCATGACCGAGCACCACTGATTGTATTTCATGGGCAGATCCCGCCAGGACTGGACCCACTTGGAGAACATGGTGCAGAAGATCGTCTCGCTGGTCGGACGGACTGCAAGCCGCTCCTGAAGGGGCTCTACGCCGCCCTGGGTGACCCAGGCCACCTCGGGGGCAAAGCCCTCCACATGCTCGGCTTCCTTCAACAGCAGGGACTCCGGGATCAGCATGGGCATGGAGACGTTTTCGTGCCCTGTTTCCTTGAACATCACGTCCAGACGGTCGTGAATCAGTTCCCAGATCCGGTTGCCGTAGGGCTTCATCGCCATGCAGCCCCGGACAGGGGTATAATCCATCAATTCGGCCTGGGTGACCACATCGGTATACCATTGGGAAAAATTCTCGCTGCGGGGGGTGATGTGCTGGACAAAGTCCTGTTTGTTCTCTTTTGCCATGGGGGTTCTCCTTCCATATGAATCACAGGTCTTGCATATAGACGATTACGCTTCCAGCAGGGCCCGGTGATAGATCTTTTTGCCCTTGCGGATCTTTACGCCATCCTTGAGCCTGTCCTGCGGGACGGTCTGATCGATCTGGGTCACCTTTTCCCCGTCCAGGACAACGCCGCCCTGCTCGATCAGGCGGCGGATCTCCCCCTTGGACTTGCCAAGGCCGCAGCACATCATCAGGTCGATGACGCTGATCTCGCCGTTGGTAAGGGCGGACAGGGGCACCTGGGTGGTGGGCATGGAGGAATCGTCCCCGCCGCCCCCAAAGAGCGCCTTGGCGGCCTCCCGGGCCTTTTCGGCCTCTTCCTGCCCGTGCACCAGGGCGGTCAGCTCCATGGCCAGGATCTCTTTCTTTTCGTTGATGCGGGAACCGTCCCAGGTTTCCATCTCGTTGATCTTCTCAAGGGGCACGAAGGTGAGCATCCTCAGGCATTTCATCACGTCCGCGTCGTCCACGTTGCGCCAGTACTGATAAAACTCGAAGGGACTGGTCTTGTTGGGATCCAGCCACACAGCGCCCTTGGCCGTTTTGCCCATCTTTTTGCCCTCGCTGTTCATGAGCAATGTGATGGTCATGGCGTAGGCGTCGTCTCCCAGCTTGCGGCGGATCAATTCGGTGCCGGCCAGCATGTTGCTCCACTGGTCGTCGCCGCCAAACTGCATATTGCAGCCCACCGTTTCATGCAGATGCAGAAAATCGTAGGCCTGCATGATCATGTAGTTGAATTCGAAGAAGGAGAGCCCGCGCTCCATGCGCTGCTTGTAGCATTCGGCCCGCAGCATGTTGTTGACGGAAAAATGCGCGCCCACTTCCCGGAGCAGGTCCACGTACTTCAGGTTCAGCAGCCAGTCGGCGTTGTTGACGATGATGGCCTTGTCGTCTCCGAACTCGATAAAGCGCTCCATCTGCTTTTTAAAGCATTCGCAGTTGTGCTGGATGGTCTCGGGCGTCATCATGGGGCGCATGTCCGTCCGCCCGGAAGGGTCGCCGACCATGCCGGTCCCTCCGCCCAGAAGCACCACGGGCTTGTTTCCGGCCATCTGCAGCCTTTTCATCAGGCAAAGCGCCATAAAATGGCCTACATGGAGGGAGTCGGCGGTGGGATCAAAGCCGATGTAAAAGCGCGCGCCGCCGCGGTTGACAAGTTCGCGGATCTCCTTTTCGTCCGTTACCTGGGCAATGAGTCCCCGGGCCTGCAATTCCTCGTAAATCTGCATCTTTCTCTTCCTTTCCGGGTCCACCGATTTGAAAGCCCTCTGCTCCGACAGGAACAGAGGGCGAAAATCGCGGTACCACCTCAGTTCGAACCCAACCCATCAGGAAGGATTCCTCTTGACGGCTGTAACGGGCCTGCCCGTCCGCCCCTACTTGCGTTTCCGTTCAGGGGGAGGCTCCGGAAGGTACTTGGGCCACGATCCGCCGCAGCCTCGCACCGGCCGGCTGCTCTCTGGAAGTACGGGAAAGGGCTTACTTCTTTCCATCAACGCCATGTTGAAAAGACTATAGCACAGAAAAACCCAAAAAGCAACGTCCCTTGGACCTGATGAGAAAAAAGAATTGAAAAAACAGGGGAGGCCGGATAGAATAGAGGCAGGGATATAAAACAGACTTTGGTCTGCGGAGAATGAAACAGGTTTGTTTTTGGAGGAGACCATGATCTATTGCGACCATGCAGCCACCGCGCCCCTGTGCCCTGAGGCCAGGGAGGCCATGCGGCCCTATCTTTCCTTCGCCGCGAATCCGTCCGCCCTTTATTCCGCGGCCCGGGACGCTTCTTACGCGGTCAAAAAGGCCAGGGAACAGGTCGCCGCCTGCATCGGCGCCCGGCCGGAGGAGATCTATTTTACCTCCTGCGGGACCGAGGCGGACAATTGGGCGGTCAAGGGATGCGCCCGGAAGGTGCTTGCAGGATGGGGCGCCAGGCGGCTGGTCCTCTCCGCCATCGAGCATCCGGCCGTAACGGAGACCTGCCTGTCCCTTGCACCCCTGGGGTTTGAGACGGTGCTCCTTCCGGTGGATCCCATGGGCCTTGTGGCGCGCGCTTCCCTTGAGGAGGCGCTTATTGGCGGCGCGGCGCTGGTTTCCGTCATGGCGGCGAACAATGAGATCGGCACCCTGGAGCCGATCCGGGAGCTTTGCGCCCTGGCCCATGAAAAGGGCGTCCCCTTCCACACCGATGCCGTTCAGGCGGTGGGGCACATCCCGGTGGATGTGGAAAAATGGGGGGTGGATCTGCTTTCCGCCTCCGGGCACAAGTTCTCCGCGCCAAGGGGCACAGGGTTCCTGTATATCCGCAAAGGCTTTGCCCTTCCACCGCTGCTAAGCGGCGGGGGCCAGGAAAGGGGCATGCGCTCCGGTACGGAAAACGTGGCCGGCATCGTGGGCCTTGCGGCGGCGCTGACCGCCCGTGTAAAGCAGATGGAAAAGGACGCGGCGGCCCTGGACAAAATGCGGGCAAGGATCCTGGAGGGGCTGAGGGATCGGGGCGTGGACTTTCGGGTCAACGGCGCTCCGGACGCGCTGCCGGGTTTCCTCAGCCTTTCTTTTCGGGATATGGACGGGGAGATGCTGCTGCACCGGCTGGACCTGAAGGGCGTTCTGGTATCCACGGGCTCGGCCTGCCACGCCGGGAAGGAGACGGTCAGCCCGGTCATCCGGGCCATCGGGGTCCCGGAAGCGTACGAAAAAGGGACCCTGCGGCTGACGCTGGGCCCCGAAAACACCATGGAGGAGGCGGAATGCCTCCTGCAGGCGCTTGTGGAAGCGGTTAGGTGATTTATTTATCCCCTTCCAAACGCTCCAGGCTGTCGTAGATGGTTTCCAATTCGTCCCTGGAGGAATAGAACAGGGTGATCTTGCCGCTGTCCTCGCTGCCGGCGAGGACGGTCTTGACCCCGAAGGCGGTGCGCAGACGCTCCTGCATGTCCTTCAGTTCCAGGGACAGCGGGCGCTCCTTTGCGCGTTCCCGCGCGGCGGAGGGGCGTTCCTCTTCCGCGGCCAGGGCTTCCAGCGCGCGCACGCTGAGCCCTTCCCTAAGGACCTTTTCGCACAGCTCCATCTGGCGCTTTTCGTCATTGACGCCGCACAGCACCCGGGCGTGTCCCGCGGACAGGCTGCCGTCCAGAAGATGCCGGCGGATGGCCTCTGGCAGGGTCAGAAGCCGCAGGGAGTTGGCCACGGCGGGCCGGGACCGGCCAAGCCGCTGGGCGGCCTGCTCCTGGGTATAGCCGCATTTGACCATCAGGTTGCGGATGGCTTCGCTTTCCTCCAGGGGGTTCAGGTCCTCCCGCTGAAGGTTTTCGATCAGCGCGATCTCCATCTGCTGGGTCTCCGTCAGGTCCCGGATCAGGACGGGGACCTCCGTCAGGCCGGCCAGACGGGCGGCGCGGAAGCGCCTTTCGCCGGCGACGATGCGATAGCGGCCGGCGTTCTCCACCACCAGGATCGGCTGCAGGATGCCCGCGGAACGGATGCTGTCCGCCAGCTGCCGCAGGGATTCCTCGGTGAAGGTGCGCCGGGGCTGATCCGGATTGGTGTCGATTTCGTTGATGCTGACGGTGGAAGGCCCGCCGGTGGGGCTTTCTTCATCCATTTCCGGCAGAAGCGCATCCAGCCCGCGGCCTAAACCGGTCTTTTTCATGCGGATACCGTTTACCTGTCTGTGCAGGCCTTTCGTTTGGACGTTTATGGGGGACAGGAGGGATGGGGCGGGGCCTTACGCCTTGTTGTTTTTTAGGATCTCCCTGGCCAGGGCGCTGTAGGCTTCCGCGCCGGCGCTTCTTGGGTCGTACAGGTGGATCGGCAGGCCGTGGCTCGGCGCTTCCCCCAGCCGCACGTTCCGGGGAATGATGGTGGAAAACACCTTGCGCTTAAAGTGCTTCTTGACCTCGGCGGCCACCTGGAGGCCCAGGTTGGTCCTCCCGTCGAACATGGTCAGCAGCACGCCCTCGATTTCCAGATGCGGGTTGATCCCTTTGCGGACCCGGTTGATGGTGTTTACCAGGGAGGATACGCCTTCCAGGGCGTAATACTCGCACTGGATGGGGATCAGGACCCCGTCGGAGGCCGCCAGGGCGTTCAGGGTCAAAAGACCGAGGCTCGGCGGACAGTCGATCAGGATGTAATCGTAGCTGTCCCGTACGCCGCTCAGCGCGTTCTTGAGCCGGTATTCCCTTTCCTCCATGGCGACCAGTTCAAGCTCCGCCCCGGCCATGCGGATATCCGTGGGGGCGGCGCTCAGCCTTTTCTGGCAGGTGGGCATGATGCACGCCTGCATGTCGGCCTGGCCAAGCAGCGCCTCGTAAACGGTGGCGGAGCCAGCCTTCATTTTCAGCCCGCTGGAGGCGTTTCCCTGCGGATCCAGGTCCACCAGCAGGACAGTCGCGCCGATATTGGCAAGGCAGGCGGACAGATTGACGGCGGTGGTGGTCTTCCCGACGCCGCCTTTCTGATTGACAACGGATAGTACTTTGCTCAAAGCGAACTCCTTTTTCAGGCGGGCGGACCGGGCAAGCGCGCCCCCGGGGTTCCGGAAGGGCGGCGGGATGCCCTGATGCAGCCTGCATATCCAAACTAAAATACCACAAAACGGGGGAAATGTCCAGTTGACGCCATCTTGAATAAATATACAATACAAACACTACCTGTAGACATTGGCCCGCTTTCTGCCACAATGGATTGTAAACAGTTATCCACAATTCTTGGGGGCCTGCGCGTCCGGGGACGGGGGCGGCAGCAAATTCGCTTTTTCCGGGAAAAGTTTTTGATGCACGGGCTTGCAAAGAGGTTAGCTTTCTGATAAACTCAAGGAGCATTGGATTGCGGGGCGGTTATCCACAGGGGTTATCCACTTTTTTGGAGTCCGGATCGGGATGATGCTTATGCCGCTCATGCATATTTACGGGCCTGCGTAATCATAAATATTCATTCGTTGGGAGAGGAACAAAGTGGAGGCACAGCAGCTGTGGGAAAAAGCCTGTGTGCTTATGCGCGCGGAAATGACCCAGGTAACCTTCAATACGTGGATCGCGTCCGCCCTGAAGCCCCTGGCGGTCAAGGGGGACAGCTTTTACATCGAGGCGGTGACGGAGTTCTATTATCAGTTCGTCGTGAACCGGTATACGGGGCTGATTTCAAACTCGCTAACCCAAACCGCCGGGAGGACCCTGAAGGCGGAGATCCTTACCCCCGCCCAGGCGGAGGAGTTCCGCAGCGGCGCGAGCCCATTAAGGACGCCCGGCGCCACCTTCCTGAACCCCAAATACACCTTTGAGACCTTTGTGGTGGGCAGCAACAACCGTTTTGCCCATGCCGCCTCCCTGGCGGTGGCCGAGTCCCCGGGGGACACCTACAACCCGCTGTTCATCTACGGGGGGGTCGGCCTGGGGAAGACCCATCTTCTCCATGCCATCGGCCATTATATCCTGACCCAGAACCCTGGCGCGCGCATCAAATACATTACCACCGAGGCCTTTACAAACGAAATGATCGCCGCCATCCAGAGCCGCACCATGTCCGAGTTCAAGGACAAATACCGCAACAACGTGGACGTGCTGATGGTGGACGATATCCAGTTCCTGGCCGGGCGGGACGCCACCCAGGAGGAGTTTTTCCATACCTTCAACAGCCTCAGGGAAACGGGAAAGCAGATCGTGATCTCCTCCGACAAGCCTCCAAAGGAGATCCCCAAGCTGGAGGAGCGGCTTCGCTCCCGGTTTGAGTGGGGTCTGATCGCCGACGTCGCCAAGCCGGACGAGGAGACCCGGTACGAGATCCTTCGCCGCAAGGCGGAGGGGGAGGCACTGGAGGTGCCTCCGGATGTGCTGCACATGATCGCCGAGCGGATCCAGAGCAACATCCGCGAGCTGGAGGGGGCGATGACCCGGCTGATCGCATACGCCTCCCTGACGGGCCGTCCCATCACCCGGGACCTGGCGGAGACCGCGCTGCGGGAGACCTTCGCCGCCTCCGAGCACCGCAGGGTCACCTGCGAGGACGTCATCAAATCCGTGGCGGAATATTACAATGTGAAGACCGAGGAGCTCAAGGGCCCCAAACGGTCCCGGGACATCGCCGTGCCCCGGCAGCTGGCCATGTACCTGTCAAGGAGCCTGGTGGACATCTCCCTGGAGATGATCGGGAACGCCTTCAACCGGGACCATACCACGGTCATGCACGCGTGCCAGAAAATGGAGACCGATATCAAAGCCAACGCCAACCTGGCCGCGGCGGCAGGGGATATCCGCAAACGCCTGACGGAGAACGGGTAGGATACAGGGTAATGTGGAATGTGAAGAGTGGAATGAAGCGGGGTATATCGTCAGGGCTTACGCATGAATCAAAGGAAGGCAAATCAGACAGGATGCGAGGGGGGTTATCATGGGGAACACCCCCTGATTCTCATCCGAAGGAGCGGCGTGTACGTGACTGAGGCCAAATTGCGTAAACAATTTGTTCCTTTCGGATCTGCCGCCCGGGAACCCCATAGGGGTGACAGGCAGATCCGCAGGGGGGTCCCACAGGGGGGGCGTGGAGACCCCCCTGCGAGCTCACGCTTCATGCGTGAGCCGTGGGTATATCGTGAGCGCAGGACGGGGCGGGCTTGGGCCGGTGCCCCGTTTTTTTTGCGGGGGAATACAGGCGCCGGGGCACCTGCGGGCGAAAAAGGTCATAATTTCATAATATTGTAAGGGTTTTGTGGTTGTCAAAAAGACCCGAATCCTGTAAAATATCCGAAACACCGGGGCATCCGGTTATTTCCCGATGATCTCGCGGCCGCGGGCGCGTCGGTTTTTGACGGAAAAGGGGGAGTAATGGACCATGGCGTATTATTATGAGGAACCGTCCAGGACCTTTGGAGAATACCTTCTTGTTCCCGGTTACTCATCTTCGGAATGCATTCCCACCGCGGTGGACCTTTCCACCCCGCTGGTCCGTTACCGCAAGGGGCAGGAAGAATGCCCCCTGACGCTGAAGATCCCCATGGTTTCCGCCATCATGCAGTCCGTTTCCGGCGAGAATCTGGCCATTGCCCTTGCCCGGCAGGGCGGTATTTCCTTTATTTACGGGTCCCAAAGCGTGGAGGATGAGGCGGCGATGGTCCGCCGGGTCAAGGCCTACAAAAAAGGCTTTGTCACCAGCGATTCCAACCTGCCCCCCACGGCCGTCCTGCGGGACGTGCTGGCGCTGAAGGCCAGGACCGGGCATTCCACCGTAGCCATTACCGAGGACGGCTCCCCCAACGGCAAACTGCTGGGCATCGTGGCCAGCAGGGACTACCGGCTCTCCAGGACGCCGGAGGACATGCCCGTGACCGCCTTCATGACCCCCCTGGACAAGCTGGTGACCGCCCCCAGCACCACCAGCCTCAAGGAATGCAACGACATCATCTGGGACAACAAGATCAACACCCTTCCCCTGGTGGACGAGAACGGCTGCCTCAAATACATCGTGTTCCGCAAGGACTATGCCAGCCATAAGGAGAACGTAAACGAGCTCCTGGACGCCAACAAGAGCTATGTGGTAGGCGCTGGCATCAACACCCGGGATTACGCCGAGCGTGTGCCCGCCCTGGTGGAGGCCGGGGTGGACGCCCTGTGCATCGACTCCTCCGAGGGCTTCAGCCAGTGGCAGTCGGACACCCTTTCCTGGATCCGGGCCCATTACGGGGACAAGGTCAAGGTGGGCGCCGGCAACGTGGTGGACAGGGAAGGGTTCCTCTTCCTTGCCAAAGCGGGTGCGGACTTTGTCAAGATCGGCATCGGCGGCGGCTCCATCTGCATCACGCGGGAGACCAAGGGCATCGGCCGCGGGCAGGCCACCGCGGTCATTGAGGTGGCCAAGGCCCGGGATGAATATTTCCGGGAGACGGGCATCTATGTGCCCATCTGCTCCGACGGCGGCATCGTGCACGATTACCACATCACCCTGGCCCTGGCCATGGGGGCGGATTTCGTGATGCTGGGCCGGTATTTTGCCCGCTTTGACGAAAGCCCCACCAACAAGCTCCGCGTAGGCGGCAACTACGTCAAAGAATACTGGGGCGAGGGCAGCAACCGCGCCCGCAACTGGCAGCGGTACGACCTGGGCGGCGCCCAGAAGCTGAGCTTTGAAGAAGGCGTGGACAGCTACGTGCCCTATGCCGGTCCCCTGGCCGAGGGGGTCAACATGACGCTGTACAAGGTCCGCTCCACCATGTGCAACTGCGGCGCCCTCTCCATCCCGGAGCTGCAGCAGAAGGCCCGGCTGACCGTGGTTTCCTCCACTTCCATCGTAGAGGGCGGCAGCCACGACGTGATCCTCAAAAACAATCCCAACGTCTGATCCGTCAGTTTTTGTAAAAGATGATAAAATCAGTCCCCGGGCCCCGCTTTCCTGTTCCATTGTTCGGGTTTTTATGCTAAAATAATAGGCGGGAGATTTCCTCGATTACGGGTAAAAGGCCTCTGATTATCATCTTTGGAGGATAAATGCGATGAAACGTGTATGTTCTTTTCTGTTGGTGGTTTTGCTTGTGCTTTCCCTGGCGCCCCAGGGCTTGGCCGATGCGCTTTCCGCGCCCAAGCTGACTTTGCCCAAGGAGATCTACGCGGGTGTCAAATTTACCGTCAAATGGAACAGCGTTTCCAAGGCGGACAGCTATACCATCACCCTGTTCACCGGGGACAGAACCAGAAAGACCCAATGGTCCACCCAGGATACCAGCTATGTCGTCCCCGGCCGGGCCATTCCCGAACCCGGCACGTACGAGCTTACCGTTTCCGCGAAACATGCCGGCTATGATCCCGGCGTCAAGACGGTCAACATCACGGTGCTGCCCGCCAAGGCCACCGCGATCCCGGTTACCAAGCCGCCGGTTACCAAAGCCCCGGTGACCATGAAGCCCGTGACCATCGCCCCCGTGACCAAGGCCCCCGTTACGCCCAAGCCCACGGACGTGGAATACATCACGCCCACCCCCGGCACCCTGGACGATCTGAAGATCTACGGAAAATCCTCCATCTTTGTGGGCGAGTCCCTGAAGGTGGACTGGACCAACGTCTCCGGCGCGGTCTACACCCTGCAGGTCTTTGGCCCCGCCAATGTCGCCGGCTATTCCTGGAACAGCCTGTGGGACAACACCTTTACCATCCCCGGCACGGTCTTCGCCGATGAGGGGACGTACGTGATCACGGTGAACGCCTTCCTGCTGGGGGGGAACGCCTCTGCGTCCGGTACGGTGAAGGTGACCAGGGGCGTCACGGAGCCGCCGGTCTATCCCACCACCATCAAGAGCGTGCTCTACAACGGCGCGGAGGTCATCGGCCGGTCCCGCTATGCCACGGCCGGAAGCGCCAAGAACTTCACGGTCCTCACCGGCTCCCCCTATGACGAGATCATCGCCTGGGTGGACAACACCTGCGTCTATTATGGCGAGGGCACCGTCAAGAAGTCCGGCTCCTCCTGGGGCCATACCTTTCCCATCACCTTCCCGGTAGGGATCCATACGGTGGAATTCGCCTTGGCGGACGGCTCCGCCGCGGTCAGCGGCAATATCGCCTCCCCGGCAGGCACCGGGGCCGAGACCATGTACGTTACCTACGGCACCTATCAGTACAGCTGGCCCAAGCAGGGCTACCAGTCCGGCACCTATCTGAGGCCCGGCACCCAAGTGGTTCTGCGGGGCTCCCTGAACGGCTTTGACTACATCACCGTCAACGGCAACTATACCTTTGTGGAAAAGGGGCAGCTGTCTTACGCCGCTCCCTATGATCCCTATCCCTATCCCACCGCGTATCCGGCCCATCAGCACCTGTTCATCAACGGCTACTGCATCTACTGCGGCATGCCCCAGGGCAGTGATCCGGCGATCGTGATCCCGACGGCTGTTCCCGCGGCGACCCCGAGGACCGTTACCCCCCTCAAGAACATCCTTGCCCTTCAGCCGGGCGATACGGTGCGGGTCAGCGGCGCCGTTCCGGTGAACGCCTCTCAGACCAGCAACCTGGTCATGCTCTATGACAACCGCATCATCGATGTGGACAACGTCTCCGGCGGGTTTACGGTCCATGCCATCAAGGAAGGCAATTCCCGCCTGTATATCTCCTACAACGGCATGGATGTGGTCAACTGCCAGGTCCAGGTGGCCTATGCCACCCAGGCCCCGACCCCCACGCCCCTGCCCGAGGCGCCCGATTACAGCGTGGAGACCCTTTCCGGCGCGGATCCCCAGGCCCTGTGCGAGGATTACACCCAGTTTGCCCTCTTCAGGACCCTTCTGACCGACTGCGGCGTGGATTCCACCAAGATCAAGACGGACGACGACCTGAAGAAGATGCTGCAGCTGGTCGGGGAAGAGGAGACGGGGCTGTACCCCGCCCTGGCCAACGTGATCATGAACGCCTACGACGGCAAGGACGAGGCCTTCAAGGCGGCCTTCGGCTATGACCGCGTGGTGAACGGCAGCCTGAACTACAACGCCCTGATGACCGACCTGTACTTTACCCTGGACGATGTGGACCTGAAGGATCCCCAGGGCTGCCTGAAGAGCTTCAGCGCCAAGAACGGCAACGCCTTTGAGGTCGCCAGCGTCTACATTTACACCATCCCCATGACCGTCCCGGATTATGAGAACCTGGTTTCCCAGAATATCCAGGTGCTGCTTAGGCTCCAGGCCGCGGCGGGCCGGGAATACATTCCCTACCAGGCGCAGCCCGGTACCTGGACCTGCCGCGTACTGGAGGGCGGCAAGTACCTGTACCTGACGGCCACCGGCGTACTGGCGGGCAAGGACAGCGTGACCCTGAACGGGGACGCGGCGGCCCAGCTGGGCCAGGCCGCCCCGGATACGGAGATGTCCATCGTGCTGGACGGCCGCGAGGGCGTCTATTCCGAGGCTTTCCTGCAGAACGGTGTGCTGGACTATATTGGACTAAAGGTGGTACCCTATGGTGTTTAAAGTTTCCTGGAATCAACAAAATATCAGTTAGCCACCCCAAATCCTGCCGCGGGGTTTTCCCGCGGCGGGAAGGGGTGTTTTGCTTTTTACGGAACCAAGGCTTCAAAAGGAGGGAATAAAGCATGCGACCGGGATTCAAAAAAGGGCTTTCCGTACTGCTGCTGGCGGTGATGCTGCTTTCCGCCGTTTGTCCGGCGTATGCCGCCAACTACCGCACCATGGTCAACAAGGCCCTGACTGCCTGGGAGCAGGAGGACGCCCAGTGCAAGACCGTGGACGAACAGAAGGTGAACGGCCTTTACCGATCGGCGGAGCTTTTATCCATCCTTTGCGCCGAATGGGATGACGGCACCTTCACGCCCCAGATCAATACCGTGGGGGAAACCTTCCTCAGCGAGGAAGCCGCCGCCAACAGCCTGTTGAAAAAGCAGGTCAATGGGGCCTACCGGTGCGTGGAATACCTGTACATCCTCTCCTGCGAGCTGGATACCCGCGGCGCCTGGAAGAAGACCATCAATTCCATCTGGAACGAGTATGTCAGCGGCGACGCGGCCGCCAAGTCCCGTAAGGGGAAGGTGGCATCGGCCCTGCTGTGCATGGCGGAATACGTTTACGTGATCGCCTGCCTGATGGATGACGACGGCTCCTTCGGCACCGAAGTGGCGCAGATCTGGGACGCTTACCTGGAAAATGCCGACAAGGGCACCCTGAACGACCGGATGGTGACCGGGTCCCATACGGCGGTGGAGCTGCTGTACCTGGTCAACCGTATGCTGGATACCGGCAACCGCTACCGCAGCCGGTCCCAGACCATTATGGAGGGCTTTGATTCCCTCAACCAATCCGAGGATGCGGACACTCTGATCGTCAACGGTCTCTACCGGCTGGTGGAGATTTTAGGCGTGCTGGGGCACGAATGTTCTTCCTTGTAATATTTCCTGGAGGAACGCGGTGCCACCGGACCTATAGATGCGTATCAAAGAACAGACGACGTTCTGTGTAAAAGACAATTGAACGCTTGAACGCCCGTCAGAGGACAGACTTTAGTCTATTGTTACCATTTTTTAACACTTTAAGAGGGGCTTCCCGGCATAACAGGCCGGGATCAGACAGACAAGGGGGTTGTTTTTGATGATGAAAGGAAAATTCCTTCGTTTGATTGCGGCTTTGCTGGCCGCGATGATGCTGTGCGGCCTTCCGGCCTTCTCCATTGCGGAGCAGCCGGACCCGACACCTGAACAAAGTACGCAGGAATCCTCACAGCCCCCGGTGCCAGGAGTGACCGAGGCTCCGGAAACGCCGGCCCCGGTTACGGAAGCCCCGGTAACGCCGGCACCGGTAACGGAAGCGCCGGCAACGCCGGTCCCTGTGACGGAAGCCCCTGTAACGGAAGCACCTGTGACCGAAGCGCCTGTGACGGAGGCCCCTGTAACGGAGGCTCCTGTGACCGAAGCTCCTGTGACGGAAGCGCCTGTGACGGAAGCTCCTGTGACGGAAGCGCCCGTGACCGAGGCTCCTGTAACGGAAGCCCCTGTAACGGAAGCCCCTGTAACCGAAGCGCCCGTAACGGCAGCGCCCAAGCCCACGGAGGCCCCCAGGCCCACAGCCACGCCCAAGCCCATGGCGGATCAGTGCTCCCTGCGTCTTGAGGCCATGGAAGCCACCGTATACCTGGACGGGTTTGTTTCGCTGCAGGCGTATCTTTCCGGCGAGGGGGCCGGCAAGGCCACCTATCGCTGGCAGGGCCGCGTAGGCGGAGGCTGGTCCACCCTGCCGGTGGGCAGCGGCCGCAGCGCGTCCATCCAAATCACCGAAGAGACCCGGCGGATGCGGGTCCGGGTGACGGCTGTCTTCCCGGACGGCAGTACCCTGTCGGCTGAATATGAACTTTCCAATGTAATGGTGATCGATCCCGAAACCCCGACCCCCATCCCCACCATTGCCCCGACCGAAGTCCCCACCGAGGAGCCGAAGGGGACGCCGCTGCCTGCCCTGACCGGGGAACCCGCAGCGACGGAAGAACCCGAGGAGACCGAAGCACCTGAACAGACCGAAGTTCCTGAAAATACGGAAGAACCTGCTGTGACCGAAGAACCGGAAGCCACGGAAGCGCCCGAAGGGTCTGAGGCTCCCGAAGCGACCGAAGTGCCTGTTGTAACGGAAGAACCGGAAGCCACGGAAGCGCCCGAAGGGTCTGAGGTTCCCGAAGGGACCGAAGAGCCGGTTGTGACGGAAGAACCGGAAGCCACGGAAGCGCCTGAAGGGTCTGAGGTTCCCGAAGGAACCGAAGAACCGGTTGTGACGGAAGAACCGGAAGCCACGGAAGCGCCCGAAGGGTCTGAGGCTC
>CAMJUL010000067.1 GCA_946408995.1 uncultured Clostridia bacterium
TTCAAAGTAACGTCTACCGTAAGTTCCACTGTGGAAGTTACTCTGAGAATTTACTATTTTTCCATGTTTTCCAAGTTTTCTCCGCGGAGGGGAGGCGGAAGTATTGCCTTTTTTCGTTTTTTGTACTACAATGACAAATGCCGCGGTGCGGCGGATGGGCTCCGTGCGATGTGCCGGTGTGAACCCTGTCAGGTCCGAGAGGAAGCAGCAGTAAGCTCTTTGGTGCGTGTGCTGCGGTTCAGCCTGTCCGACGCGCCGTGGTTTTTTTGTACCCGGGCCGCGGCGGGACCGACGGAAACGGAAGGAGGCAAGCCATGGACGGCCTGACACTGTCCCTGGTGGTTAGGGAACTGAAAGAAAAGCTGCTTTCGGGGCGGGTCGACAAGGTGACCCAGCCGGAAAAGGACGTGGTGATCCTTCAGTTCCGGGCCCACAGCGGGACCGAGCGGCTGCTGATGTGCGCCTCCCCGGACATCTGCAGGGTCCATCTGACCCGGGAGAGCTTTGTGAATCCTCCGGACGCGCCGATGTTCTGCATGCTGCTGCGCAAACACCTGCAGGGCTCCCGTCTGGTGGAAATCCGCCAGCCCGGCTGCGACCGGGTGGCCGTGTTTGTCTTTGAAGGCAGGGACGAACTGGGGGACCCGGGCCAAAAGGAGCTGGTGCTGGAGATGATGGGCCGGCACTCCAACCTGACGCTGGTCTCCCAGGGCAAGATCATCGACGCGGCCAGGCATATTTCCTATGACATGAGCCGGGTCCGCCAGATCCTGCCGGGCCTTGCGTTCGTTCCGCCCCCCGTCCAGGACCGTCTGGACCCGCTTTCCTTCACTCCGGAGGAGCTGGCGGCCCGTTTGGCCTCCCAGACGGGTCCCCTGGACCGGGCGATCGCCCGGGCGCTGAGCGGCATCGGCCCTGCTACGGCCCGGGAGCTGGCCCTGCGGGTCACCGGGCGGACGGAGAGTGCGGTGGAGGAGGAGGACGCGGCGGAGGCTGCCGGGAAGATCCGCGCCTTCCTGAAGCGGACGCTCCCCGGGGCGGTCCCCTGCCTGCTCAGGGACGAAGAGGGCCTCCCGAAGGAGATCCTGCCCTTCTTTTTCCTTTCCCTTCCGGAGGAAAGGCAGTTCCGCTTTCCCGACTGCGCCGCCGTCATGGACGCCTGCTATTCGGGACGGGATTTGCGGCTGCGCATGGAGCAGAAGAACGCCTCCCTCCGGCATACCCTCCGGACGGTCCTGGAACGGGACGAAAAAAAGCTCCTCCTGCAGGAGGAGGAACTGTCCCAGAGCGCCCGCATGGAGGAATGGCGGGTGGCGGGCGAATTGCTGACGGCCCAGGCGGCCCTGATCCCCAAGGGGGCCAGGGAGGCGGAGCTGGTCAATTATTACGACGAGGAAGCCAGGCCCCTCCGGGTGACGCTGGACCCGGCCCTGAGCCCGGTCCAGAACGCCCAGAAGTATTTCAAAAAATACCGGAAGGCCCGCAGCGCCCAGCGCCTGGCCGCCGAGCAGAAGGAGAAGACCCTCGCGGAGATCCGGGTGCTGGAGGAGGCCCTGGAGGACCTGGAGAAGTGCGAAAACGAGGACGAGATCGCCGAGGTGCGTGCGTACCTGACAGAGAACGGCCTGCTCAAACCCCAGGCGGCCCGGAAGGGAAGCCGCAGGGCCAGGGTATCCAGGCCCCACCGCTTTGTGACGGAGGACGGCCTGGAGGTGCTGGTGGGCAAAAACAGCATGCAGAACGAGCGGCTGACCCACGACGCCGCGGGAAGCGATCTGTGGCTCCATGCCCGGGACATGCCCGGCAGCCACGTGATCCTGCGCAAGGGGGAGGGCCCCGCGTCCAGGGACGCCCTGGAGACGGCGCTGAAGCTGGCCGCCTATTACAGCCGGGGACGGGGCGTGCGGGTGCCGGTGGATATGACCGAACGCCGGTACGTCAAGAAGCCGGGGGGGACCCCGGCGGGGTTTGTCACCTATACCCACGAGACCACGGTCATGGTTTCCTGTACCGAGGGGGAAGTGAGCCGCCTGAAGGAGAGGGCGGACCCCGGCCGGGACTGATGGGGGCGGATGGAGGCAATAAAAAAACGGCCTTCGCCGCATAAAAAAAGCGAATGCCCCAAGATGCCGCTGCTCCTATTTTTTCACCCGCTATGTTAAGCAGGCTGGTCTCCTGCGGGATCCCTCTGCCGTCCCCTGGCAAGCCATGAGGCGAGGGGGCATGACATCAAACCCAATCGACCCGGAGTCCATTTTTTGAAATGTGGGTAAAAACAGAAAGCTGGCGAACATCTCAGGAACATCCTCTGCCCTGCATTATATGCGGGCGGGCACGGCTTGTCAAGGATAAAATGATCCCCAAAAGGGATCGGGGTGGGAATACATGGACATCAACTGGTACCCGGGCCATATGGCCAAAGCCAAAAGGGAACTGCAGGAGCAACTGAAAAAAGTCGATGTGGTGGTGGAACTGTGCGACGCACGGATTCCCGCCTCCAGCCGGAATCCGGACCTGGCGCGTCTGACCGCCCACAAGAAGCGGCTGACGGTGCTGGGGAAAAGCGACCTGGCGGACCCCGCCGTGACGGCGGAGTGGGTCGGGTGGTACCGGGAGCAAGGCATCAGGTGCCTTGCGGCGGACATCGAGCGGAAATCCTCCCTGGTGCTCCGGGCCATCGAGCAGGAGGCGGAGGAAGCCGTCAGGCGGTCCATGGAACGGGGGATCCGCAAAACCGTGAGGGTGATGGTGGCCGGTGTGCCCAACGTCGGGAAGTCCACCCTGATCAACCGCCTGAACGGACAGAGCGTGGCCAAGGTGGGGGACCGGCCGGGGGTCACGCGGAACACCCGCTGGGTGCGGGTGGGCCCGTATCTGGAACTGATGGACACCCCCGGCCTGCTCTGGCCCCGGCTGGACGACCCCGCCGCGGCCCGCAGGCTGTGCTACACCAGCGCCATCCGGGACGAGGTGGTGGATCTTTGGGACCTGACAATGCACCTTCTGGAGGATCTTCTGGAGGCGGTGCCGGACCGGGTCTGCGACCGCTACCACCTCAAGGACCCGTCGGAGCGGGGCCAGGTCCTGATGGAAAGCGTGTGCAGGGGGCGCGGATTCCTGCTCAAGGGCGCCGAACCGGACTTTGAAAGGTGCTGCCGCGTGGTGCTGGATGAGTACCGCGGGGGAAAGCTGGGGCGCATCACCCTGGAAAGGCCGCCCATGGACACCGCCGGGGCCCCTTCGTCGGGCCCTGCGGGTGAAGGAGGCCCCCAATGAGAAAGGACCGACAGACCCGCCTGAGGGAGCTGACGGAAAACTATGACGCGGCCCTGTGGCGGGAGGGGACCGTCTTTGCAGGCATCGACGAGGCCGGACGGGGCCCCCTTTGCGGCAACGTGACCGTGGGCTGTGTGGTCATGCCTCCGGAGCCGCTGCTTTTGCGGGTGGACGACAGCAAAAAGCTCACCCCCCGCGTCCGGGAGGAGGTCTATGAGGAGATCCTCCGTACGGCGCTGTACTGGGGGATCGGGGAGGCCGGGCCCGAGGAGATCGACCGGATGAACATCCTGGAGGCCACGAAGCTGGCCATGCGGCGGGCCGCGGCGGGGATCCCGGCGGAAGTGTTCCTGGTGGACGCGGTCCGGAACGTGGGGCTGCCCGGGCGGGAGACGCCCATCGTCCACGGGGACGCCCTGAGCTATTCCATCGCGGCGGCCTCGGTCCTGGCCAAGGTCACCCGGGACCGGGAGATGGAGGAGCTGGACAGGCTGTATCCCGGGTACGGCTTTGCCGCCCACAAGGGCTACGGAACGGCTGCGCATATCGCTGCGCTGAAGGCTCTGGGCCCCTGCCCGGCCCACAGACGCACCTTCATCGGGCATTTTGTGGACCTCTCCCCGAAGGGGGCGGAGGAATGAAGGGCTTTTTCGCACGGCTGTTCTCCCGCGCCGGGACGCAAAGGGAGACCGTCTACCATAAGGGCCTGGAGGGGGAAAAGCAGGCCGAAAGGTACCTGCGGCGGCAGGGATACCGCGTCCTTCACCGCAGGTACCGCTATCCCGGGTCGGAGATCGACTTGATCTGCCGGGAGGGGAACACGGTGGTGTTCGTGGAGGTCAAGTACCGCCCGGAGGGGGTGCGCGGGGACGGGTTCAGCGCGGTCACGGAGGACAAAATGCGCAGGATCCGCCGGTGTGCGGACGATTACATGGGGGCCAATCCGGTTTTGAACGCCCGGATCGACCTGATCGAGATCACGTCGGAGGGCCTGGAGCACATCCGGAATGCCTGAGGCGGGAGAGCACGAAAGGATTCAACGTATGGAATTTTTGAAAAAAAAGAAGGTCTGGATCCCCCTTCTCGCGGCCGTGGTCTGCCTTCTTGCGGCGGCGCTCCTTTTGCCGGGGCTCCTTTCACGGGGGAGCGGCACCTATGACGAGCTTCTTCGCAACGGGTCCGCGGAGCAGGGGGAGGAGGACTGGCTGACCGGCGCCTACAACAGCGCGCCGGGCTTTACGGTCTTCGAGGTGCGTGAGGGGGAAGGCCTGGAGGGTTCCAAAGCCTTCTACATCCGCAACAACGACCTGAACGACGCAAGGTTCTACCAGACCGTCAGCGTTTCGCCGAACACCCTGTATCAGATCCGCGGGTTCATCCGCGCCTCGAGCCCCGAGGGCGTCGGCGAGGACGGGAAGGTTTCCCGGGGGGCCAATCTGTCGGTGGAGGGCGTGTACGTTTTTTCCGAATCGGTCTTTGACACCGGCGGGGAATGGCAGGAGGTGCGCCTCTACGGCCGGACGGCGGAAAACCAGGAGAGGCTTACGGTGTACGTCCGCCTTGGCGGTTACAGCGGAGAGGCCCTGGGCGAGGCGTGGTTCGACGATGTCTCCGTCCGCAGGGTGGACAGCGCCCCGGAGGGCTACGGGATCTATTCCTTCGGACAGGCCCCGGCCGAAAAGGAGCAGGACGCCCCGGCGGGCACGGGAGCGCCCGGCCTTGTGCTGTTTTCGCTTTTGTTTGCGCTTTTGACCGTCATCGCCCTGAGGCAGATCCCCAGGGAAGGAACGCTCAAACGGACCGCGGTGCTCTGGGGCCTGGGGGCGGTGCTGCTGGCTGCCCTGGCCGTGCGCCTTCTTTCGGCGCTGACCTGCCCCGGCTATGACGTGGATGTGAACGATTTCAGGTCCTGGGCGGGCACCATGTACGCCGCCGGCCCCGCGGGCTTTTATCAGGCGGCCGGGTGGTGCGATTACCCGCCGGGATACCTGCTGATCCTGTGGGTCCTGGGGTTCCTTGGACATCTCTCGGGGGGTGTCAGCGTCTTTTTGGTCAAGCTGCCCTCCATCGTATGCGACCTTGTAGTGATCGTGCTTTTGTTCCGGGAGGCGCAAAGGCGCCTGGACTCCGGGGCGCGGGCCCTGTGGATCTCAGCGCTGTACGCCTTCAATCCCCTGCCGGTCTGCGCCGGCGCGGCCTGGGGGCAGGCGGACAGCGTGATGACGTCCCTGCTGGTCATGGTCGTGCTTATGGGCATGGACAAAAACTGGCGCGCGGCGCTGCCGGTGTATGGCCTGGCGGTGCTTGTCAAGCCCCAGAGCCTGATGTTCGGCCCCCTGGGGCTGGCGGCCCTGGGCCTGGAGGCCTGGCAGCTGAAGGGGCCGGAAAAGAAAAACGAGCGGGCCGCCTTCCTGCGGGGCGTACTGACGGGGCTTGGCATCATGGCCGCGGCCATGCTGGCGGTGCTCCTGCCCTTTGCCTTTGGGCAGGGGGGGCTTTCCTGGGTCTTCGACCTGTACGGGAACACCCTGAACGGCTACCGCTACGCCACCGTGAACGCCTGCAACAGCTATTTCCTCCTGGGCCTCAATTGGGTGGGCGTGGATGCCCAGGCCGGCGTGGGCCCGGTGCTTCTGGTCTTCGTTCCCTTCCTTGTGCCCCTCGCGGCCTTTGCCCTGCGCCATAGGCGTCCCGCGAAGGAGACGGGCCTCCTGCTGGGCGCCGTCGGGGGCTGCATGCTTTTGTTCCTGCTGCTTGCGTTGGTGGGGGAAATGTCCCTGGCCACTTTGGGCACGTCGGTCATCTTCCTGAGCGTGGCGCTGGTCGCCCTCCTGTACCTGAGGGGCGGCAGCACGGTGCATCTGCCCCTGTGCGGCGCGGCGCTTTTGTGCCTGATGTTCTCCGGCGGCACCATGATGCACGAGCGCTATCTGTTCCCTGCGGCGGCGCTGCTGCTGGTGGCCTTCGTGAGGGAAAAGGACCGGCGCATCCTTGGACTGTTCCTTATGCTGTGCGTGTCTTCCTTCCTGAACGTGGGCTGCGTGCTGGACAGGAACCTGCGCATCGGCGGGGCTGCCGGACACCTGAGCACCCCGGCGGTCGGCATTCAGAGCGACCTTGCGCCGCTGGAATACCTCAGCGCAGTATTGTGCGTCCTTTCCGCGTGCCTTTCCCTGTATCTTGCGCTGGAGCGCTGCCGGGAAGACGCGCCGGATGAGACCCTTTCCCCCGCGAAGACGGAGGAAGAGTCCCCGGAAAAGGGCGTGGAGACCTGGCGGGAAAGGGCGCTTGCCCGTCTGGAGGCCCCGGCGGGGAAGCCCGTTCCGGACAGGAAGGATCTGCTTGTCATGCTGGCGGCCTCGGCCCTGTTCTGCGCCTTTACGCTGACGAACCTGGGCAGCACGAAGGCGCCCCAGAACGTGTTCGTCTTCCAGAAGGACCAGTCCGTGGTGCTGGACCTGGGACAGGAAGCGGTGTTTGACCTGCTTTACTACCAGGAGATCCACTATTCCGATGCCGCCTTTACCATCGAGACCAGCACCGACGGGGAGACCTGGCAGGACCAGGGGGCCGGGAACGTGGCGCCCGGGGACTGCTTTAAATGGAAATACGCCTATGCCCATGAGGAGGGGGGCCGCTTTTCCGGCCGCTACATCCGCCTGACCGCCCCGGCCACGGGCTTGTCCCTGATGGAGGTGGTGGCGCGGGGAGAGGACGGGCAATCCCTTGCCCTGACGGCTCTGGACGGGGCCGACGTCCTGTGTGACGAGCGGGACACCCTCTCTGGCGAGCCGGACTGGTTCAATTCCTGCTATTTCGACGAGATCTACCATGCCCGGACGGGCTATGAGCTTTTGCACCGGCGGACCATTTACGAGTGGACCCATCCCCCCCTGGGCAAGGTGCTGATGAGCTTCTGCATCGCCCTGTTTGGAATGACGCCCTTTGGCTGGCGCTTTGCCGGGGCGATGATGGGGGTCTTCATGCTGCCGGCCATCTATCTGCTGGGCAGGCTTCTGTTCCGCGATCGCCGCTTTGCCCTGGGGGCGCTGGGACTTCTGGCCCTGGACTTTATGCATTTTACCCAGACCCGCATCGCCACCATCGATTCCTTTGTGGTCTGCTTTATCCTGTGGAGCTATGTGTTCATGGTCCGCTGGTTCAAAAGCGGGTTCTGGGAGCGGCCCCTGTGGAGATCGCTTACGGATCTGGCGCTGTCCGGCCTGTTCATGGGCCTGTCCATCGCCAGCAAGTGGACCGGCTGCTATGCCGGCGTGGGTCTGGCCGCGCTGTTCTTCTGGGGGCTGGCAAGGCGCTGTATGGAAAGGGAGGCGGCCCGAACCGCCCCGGACGGCCCGCATCGCGCCGCGGTGGCGCAGGGCGCCGGGAGGCTGTGGATCACGGTGGGCAGCTGCTTTGGGTTCTTTGTGGCCGTGCCGCTTTTGATTTACTACCTGTCCTATATCCCGTTCCTCCGGGCCAACGGCACGCTGACCGGCTCCCTGACGGAAAACATCCGCGCCATTATCGTGCAGTGCCAGGGCATGCTCAGCTACCACGGCACCCCGGGCCTGGGTATGGACCACTTCTTCTACTCCCCCTGGTATGAATGGCCTTTCATCATCAAACCCATGTGGTATTCCTCCACGGCCTACGCGCCGGAGGGCTTTACGCGGACCATCCTTGCCTTCGGCAATCCGGTGGTCTGGCTCCTGGGCGCGCTGTGCACGGTGCTGACGGCGGTGATGTGGGCGATGGGCCACTGGAAAAAAGGGGAGGGCCCCGTGCTTCTAAGCACCGGGACGGACCCGGCGCCGGCCCTGCTGCTTCTGAGCTTCCTCGCCCAGTACCTGCCCTGGGTGCTGGTGCCCCGGGGGACCTACATTTATCACTATTTCCCCTCGGTGCCCTTTGTGATCCTGTGCAACATGTACGTGCTTTCCCGCCTGGGGAAGACGAAGCCCAAGGCCGCCCGCATCCTGCTGGCTGTGGAGGTGCTCCTGGCTCTGGCGCTGTTTATCGCCTTCTTCCCCTACATCAGCGGGATCACGGCCTCCAAGGCCTGGATGGACGCCCTGAAGTGGTTCCCCTCCTGGCTGTACTACTGACCTCTTTGGAGAGCGTCCTTCCCCTTTCCTGAGCGGAAGGGCCTGAGGCGCAAGAGGCTTTCAAAAAGGCTCCACTGTGGACGGAGCGGGAAAAGGAGGATGCTTCCATGAAAAAAAGCGGATGGGGGATCTTTTTGGCAATGCTGTTTCTGGTGCTGGGCTGGGGGATGGCCCTGGCGGCGGAGGGGGACTGGACGGCCTTTTTTGAGGAGAGCCCCTGCCTGCCGAGGCCGGACAGCTTCCTGGAGATGAAATGGACCGGCACGCAGGAGGACGCGTATGTGTTTACCCCCACCGGGGAGAGGGACGGCGCGGACCTGGCCGGGGCATACCTGAAGGAACTGGCCGAAAACGGCTTTCGGGTGGAAGAAGCCTCCGGTATGGGACGGGTGATGATCGGGGAAACCAAAATGGCGGAGGTCTCCTCCGCGGACGGGCAGGTTCTCGTCCGTCTTTACGGGCCGGAGGGATTCACATTTCAGCGCATTCCCTGGGGAGCGTCCCCAAAGCAGGTCAGCAGGTATTTGTTGGCCATGGGCCTGGTGACGGAGGAAATGGCGCCCTGGCTGGTGCCGTCCTCCTTTGGCGGCGGAAAGCCGGCTTTCTGGGCGGGGGACCGGCTTGGCAGCTTCGGCGAGATCATGGACACCATCGCCTGGGGTTCGCTGTCGCAGGACGAGACCGGCGCGACGGTCCGGGTGTCCGATTCCGACATTCAGGGGACGGTCGCGGGATATGCGGGCTGCAACCTGGTTTTCAGTTACAGCTATGGCGTTACCGACGGGCAGATCGATCGGGACCATCTTTCCCTGGAGACCGTGGCGGTGCGCTTCCTCCGGTATGTGTCGGACCATAAGAACAGCGCGGACCGGGTATACAAGGACCTGACCGGGCAGCTGAACGATGCCTATGGAAAATATACCGTCTATTACGCCAAGAGCCAGGGCAGGGCCTCCCGGTACTGGTATGGGGCGGAGAATACGGCCATTCTTCTGGGGGTGGAAAGCAGCTGGATGGGGGACGATGTGATCCTTCTTTACGCGGATACGAACTCCGCCCAGCGGGCAAAGGACCTGCTCAGGCTGGTGGAGCAGACCCGTCAGGCCCAGCCGGGCGTGGGTGTCTGATCCATAATCATCAAACAAGGACCGGGAAGCGGCGTTCGTTCCGTCTTCCCGGTCCTTGTTTTTACGGAAGATAAAAATGGAAAAGATCCGGTCCCGGGGGACTCCTCGGGGCCGACAGACGAAATCTCCCCGGCGGAGGAAGACTTGCAGGTTGTCCATCCTGCCGCTCGGTACCGCTGGCCAAATCGTTCCTCATACTGATCCTGTTTAAAAAGGCTAAATGCCTTTTTATAGCGCCGAAGGCGCGTTCAGGATCGCATGAGACGGTATGACGCGCTTTGCGCGGCATGAGCGTGCGCAGCACGCGGATTCTCAAATTGATAATATCAATTTGAGAATAGTATCAGAACTCAAAACTTGGAACTCCGCCTCATTCCACGCTCCTCATTCTTCATTTTCCATTCCCTACATCTCCATCCCCTCAAACCCGTTCCACACGGGCTTTCCGGGGTAGGAATGGATCTCCCTTTCGCCCCTCAGGGCCTCGTAGACGGCCAGGGCCAGGGCCTCCTGCTCCATTTCCCCGGGGTAGACGGTGACGGGGGCGATCCAGCCGCACATTTCCTTAAGCCCTTCCACGACGTCCGAAAAGCGCATGTAGCCGCCGGTCAGCAAAATGCCGTCCGCCTTTCCGTGCAGGACGGCGGCCATCTCCCCGATCATTTTCCCGGTCTGGTAGATCATGCCCTGCCAGACCAAGACGGCTTTGGGGTCCCCCCGAAGGACGAGGGCGTGGATGGCGTCGCCGTCGGCGGTGCCGAACATGCTGACGAACCCGCCCGAGCGGGAGCACATCCGCCGGACATCGTCGGTGGAATGCCTGTCGACGTAGTCCATGAGGGGCAGCACGGGCACGGAGCCGATGCGGGTGGGGGTATAGGGCCCGTCCCCGCCGGCGCCCACGTTGCCATCCACCATGCGGCCGGCCAGGTGGGCGTTGACGGTGATGCCGCCGTCCACGTGGGCGACGATGAAATTGCAGTCCTCATAGCGCTTCCCAAGAAGCAAAGCGTGCCTGCGGGCCACCGCCTTCTGGTTGAGTACGTGGAACTGGGCGTTCCGGTACACGCCCCGGATGCCGGTGAGCCGGGCCACATCGCTCAGCTCGTCCACGTTGGTGGGGTCCAGGGTGAAGCTTTCCCGTCCGTAGGTTTTCCCCAGCTCCCAGGCCAGCATCACCCCCAGCTTCGCGGGATGGTCGCTGCCCCCCACGGCCAGGACCGTATCCCGGTACAGCCTTTCGTCGATCCGGGTGACCCCCTCCCGCTGGGAATGGGCGCTGCCGCCCCGGCCGATGAAGACGTCCACCTCCTCCGGGGCAAAGCCATGCTTTTTCAAAAGGGACAGGACCACGTTTTTGCGGAAATCCATCTGGTCGTTGACGGTGGCAAAGCTAAGCAGCTCCGGGGCGTCGTGGAACAGGTTTTCCTCAAACAGGACCTGCCGGTCCTCGTACAGACTGACCTTGGTGGAGGTGGAACCGGGGTTGATGACAAGCAGCTTCATGGGCAAGGGCCTCTCTTTGAAAAGAAATCAGGAATATTCTACCACGCTTTTTCCTTTCCGTACAGCGGCGGCGGGTCATTGAAAAGGGCGCGCACGGTATGATAGAATAGGGACAGCACATCCGAAAAGAAACCGGCTGCGGCCGGGAAGGAGACACGCATGCTTGCCAAAACACTATGCTACGCGCTGGTAGGGGTGGACGGCATTCCGGTGACGGTGGAGACCGACGTCAGCGGCGGCCGGTTTATGATGATCATCGTCGGGCTTCCGGACGCGGCGGTCAAGGAAAGCATGGAACGGGTGCAGAGCGCCCTGCGCAACAGCGGCTTCCGCATGCCCCAGGGGCGGACCACGGTGAACCTGAGCCCCGCCGACGTGCGCAAGGAGGGGGCCGCCTTCGATCTGTCCATCGCCGTCAGCATCCTTTCGGCGATGCGGCAATTTGTGATGCCCGGCCTGGAGGAAAAGCTCCTGATCGGGGAACTGGCCCTGGACGGCACCCTGGTGCCGGTCCGAGGGGTGCTCAGCATGGTCATCGCCGCCCGGGAGCAGGGCGTCCGGGAGGTGGTGCTTCCCGCCGGAAACGCCCGGGAGGTGTCCTCCATCAGCGGCATGCGGGTCTTCCCGGCCCGGACCCTTTCGGAGGTGGCGGCGCATCTGAGCGGCAGGACGCCCCTGAAAGAGCAGGCCCAGGTCAGCTATGAGGAACTGCTCCGGGAGCGGCGGCCCCTGTATGATCTGAAGCTGGTCAAGGGCCAGCGGGGCGCCCGCCGGGCCCTGGAGATCGCCGCGGCCGGCGGGCACAACCTGCTGATGGTGGGGGTGCCCGGCAGCGGCAAAACCATGATGGCCCGCTGTCTTCCGGGCATTTTGCCGGTGATGACCCTGGAGGAATCCCTGGAGACCACCCGCATCCATTCCGTGGCCGGCCTGATCGAGCCGGGGCAGGGGCTTTTGACCGAGCGGCCTTTCCGTACGCCCCATCATTCCGCCTCCCTGCCCTCCCTGATCGGGGGCGGGTCCGATGCCCGGCCCGGGGAGATCAGCCTGGCGCACAACGGCGTGCTTTTCCTGGACGAATTGCCCGAATATCCCCGCAGCAGCCTGGAGGCCCTCCGGCAGCCGCTGGAGGACGGGGAGGTGTCGGTCAGCCGGGTGCGGGCCCACACAAGGTACCTGTCCCGGTGCATGCTGGTGGCGGGCATGAACCCCTGTCCCTGCGGCTACTATGGCAGCCGCACCCATCCCTGCCGCTGCACCCAGAACGAGATCCGCCGGTACCTGGATAGGATCTCCGGCCCGCTGCTGGACCGCATCGACCTGCAGTTGGAGGTGGACGCGGTACCGGTGAGCGAGATCAACGATTCCACCGTGCCGGAGGATTCCGCCACGGTACGCGCCCGGGTGGAGCGGGCAAGGCAGAGGCAGCTTGCGCGCATGAAGGAGACCGGGGAAGCCTGCAACGCCCACCTGCAGGGCGAGAACCTGAAAAGGTACTGCGCCCTGTCCCCGGAGGCCCGGCGGATCCTGGAGGTGGCGGTGGAAAAGAAAGGCATTTCCATGCGGGGCTACAACCGCATCATCAAGGTGGCCAGGACCATCGCCGACCTGGAGGAGGCGGAGGAGATCCTGCCCGTCCACGTGGCCGAGGCCATCCAGTACCGCAGCCTTGAGAGCAAGTATTGGGGAAAGTGAGCCAAAGCCGGTCCAGCCTGCCGGCAGGACCGGGCTCCGTCCGGGGCTTTCAAAAGGCCGGGCGGGGAAGGAAGGACAAAGATCAACAGGAATCATCCCGAAGGATGAAGGAGGGTTTTCCATGAAACAAAAGATGCGTTTATTTGCGATGCTTGTGTGCGTGACGGTCTGTCTGGGGTCTTTCTGCCATGTGGGCAGCTGTGAAGAAAGCCTGCTCCCCGACCGGGAGTCCGTTTATCAGGTCGCACTGCTGCAGTCCCTTGCCCAGGGGCATTTTGACGGGATCATCACCGTTGGCGAGCTGAAGGCCCACGGGGATACCGGCATTGGGACGTTTGAAGGCGTCAATGGGGAAATGATCGTGCTGGACGGCGTGGTATACCAGGCGATCTACGACGGAAGCATCGTGATCCCGCCGGATTCCGAGACGATCCCCTTCTCCAACGTGACCTTTTTTGAACCGGATCTTCAGGTCCGCCTGACAGACGTTCCCGACATGGCGGCGCTGCAGGAAGAGCTGAATCGGATCGTGCTGGAAAATGGCGCCAATCTCTTCTATATGGTCAGGATCACCGGCGTGTTTTCTTCACTCAAAGTGCGCAGCGAATATAAACAGGAAAAACCTTACCGGGAACTGGATGTGGCGCTCGCCGCGGACCAGACCGAATTCGACTATGAGAACGAACGCGGAACGATGGTGGGCCTGTACTGCCCCAAGTTTATGGGCGGCCTGAACAGCATCGGCTGGCACTTCCATTTCATCACGGAGGACCTGGCACGCGGCGGTCATGTGCTGCAGGTCAGCGTCAGCAGCGCGGAGGCCGCCCTGGATCCGACCCCCGGATTTGCGTTGGCGCTGCCCGAGCAGGACGCAGACTTCCAAAGCATGGATCTGAGCCGAAACATGGATGAAGCCATCCACCGCGCGGAGACGGCGACTTCGGCGGACGCCGCGGCGGAAGAGATGGCCGACGGAGAGAAATGAGGGGAAAAAGGGTCCTCTTCCTGCCGGCAAGGAGCGCGTGAGCGGCAAGTCCCTGACCGACAGCACGCGCGTTTCCCCCGGAGGGCGGTTTTGAAGAGGGCCCATGCGCGGCCTGGATCGCAATTTCAAGGGGCCGGGCCAGAACGCAGCCGGGCCCTGAGTGCAAGGATCGGGAGAGGGAGGAATCATGGACTTTTTTGAACGTTTTGTCTCCTGCACCACCGCGGGAAGCGGCAATCAGAACCGGGCAGCCCTGGAGCCGGGGAGGGTTTACCGGGGACGGATCTATTTCCGCCTGTCCAGGGATACGGATACCTGTGCCCTTTTGTATTCCAACCGGCAGGATTCCACCTATGGCGACGGAAGCTTAAGCCGCGCGGAGCAGGCGCTTTTGCCCTGGCGGATCCACGCCCTGCGGGCGGGCCTGCTTTCAGGGGGGACCGGGGAGGACGCCCCGGAGCCGGAGGCCTTCACGGAGGTGCTTTTTGACGGGGAGCGGGAACGTCCTGTCCGCCCCGGGGAGCTGTTTTACACCGATCCCTTCCCCTTGAAGGCCCAAAAGGGGGACACCGTGTGCGTGGAGATGGCCTTCTCCGGCGAGTGGGTCCCCTGCCACACAGAGAGCCTTCTGCCCGCCTTCCGTCTGGGCCAGGCGGGGTGGACGCCCTGCACGGAGCTGCCCTTCCCCTCCATGCTGGGTTCGCCGCGGGGCGGGGAGAGGCGCCTGGGGCTTCTTGGGGATTCCATCACCCAGGGCATCGGCACCGCCTTCAATTCTTACACCCACCTGGCGTCCCGCCTCCAGGAGGCGCTGGGGCCGGGGTGCGCCGTATGGAACCTGGGGCTTGGCTACGGCCGCGCGGCGGATGCCGCCCTGGACGGGGGGTGGCTGTACAAGGCAAAGCAGAACGACCTTGTCTGCGTGTGCTTCGGGGTGAATGACCTTTTGCAGACCGGGGACGGGGAGAAGCTGGAGAAGGACCTGGCGGGCATTGTCGAAAAACTGAGGGGGGCGGGGGTCCGCGTTGTGCTTGAGACCGTTCCGCCCTTTGACTGGGAGGGTCCCCTGCGGGACAAGTGGCTGAAGGTCAACGCCTTCGTGAGAAACTGGGGGGCCCAACATGCCGACGCGGTGTTTGACACGGTGCCGTCATTGGGCCTTTCCGAGGATGAACCCTGGCGGAGCCGCTTTGGCGCGCACCCGGACGGCAGGGGCAACGCCCTGTGGGCGGAGGGCCTTGCGCCGCTGCTGCTTGGATTCCTTGGGGATCCGGGACAGGGGAAGGTCCGGGTTTATTCATAAATTGTTCAAAAAAACCCAAAAACCGATTGACAAGGTCCCCGGGAACGGGTAAAATGTGAACAAACGGAAAATTTTCTTTTGGCGAAGGAGAAATGTACGATGAAAAAGATTCTTTCCGTCCTGATGAGCGCCGCCCTGCTGGTCTCCGCAGCGGCCGTGGCTCATGCGGATGAGGCGACCATCCCGCTGTATGTGGATGGATTGGATATCCCTGCCCTGCAGGAGGTGCCCCAGATCGCGACCGAATTCAACGCCGGCAAGGAGACGACCACCCTCTGGTCCAACATGAAGGTGGACGGCATCAACGTCAACGCCTATGTCAACGGCGGCGGCTACAACCAGCAGGTGGCCCTGCAGCTGGACGAGAGCGGCACCAGCGCCACCTATTCCAACCGTGACATGAAGCGCCAGGTGGGCATCTGGTGGACCAGCACCGGTACCTGGGAGAACGATCCCACCTATCTGGCCTGGAGATTTGTCGGCACCATGGACAAGAATGCCGCCATCGAACAGATCCTGAAGGAACTCCACGACAAGGGCTGGAGCGAGAGCGATCTGCTGGTCAAGCAGAACATGAACGAAAAGCCGACTTCCGACATTTTCAATTTCTATGTGGATGTGGAAGGCGAAAAGACCTATGTCGGCTTCTATGACGTGACGGCCATTACCAATGACGAAGCCCTGAAAGACAAGGACGAGGAAAAGCAAAAGCGGTACAACGAAGCGATCGACGGGGTGCTTGCCTACCTGAAGGATCAGGGCTACAACCTTGATGCGGTCAGCTATGAGCGGAATACCGTGTATGATCCCGAAGTGCCCGATTGGGCCGAAGGCACGACCTACACCGTCTACCTGAAGCAGGAGCCCGGCCATTGGTATGACTGCGGCGGCGATGAAGCCTACTATGTCAAGGTCGGCACCCAGACCAGCATGCACGGCCGTGACGGCACCTGCCATAACGTCTATGCCTGGACCCCGGAGGATCTGTTCAACAGCGACATGAAGTGCACCGGCACCACCGTCACCTGGGCGAAGGTCAAAGGGACCGGGGCCTGGTATCCTGCCGCGATCAGCGCCAACTACGAGAACAGCTTTGTGACCAACGTCACCGCCACCTACCTTGCGGACGTGAACGGCAGCCTGCAGGGCTACACCGTCACCTACAGTGACAAGGGCGTTGTGTACACCGTGGACTACAACCGCTACGGCGGCATGGAGACCGCCAAGGCCGTGGACCTGAACGGCACCGAATTCAAGGCCGCCGGAAGCTCCACCGGTTTTGACTGGGTGAACACCGCCACCTCCAAGTTCCTGCGCAACTTCAGCCTGCTGCCCCTGAAGGAACTGAAGGTCACCATCAAATAATCATCAGACTGCTTTGGACGCGGCCGGGAAACCGGCCGCGTTTTTTTGTGCGCCGTAGGCGTGAAAAAACCACCAGCAGAGCTGGTGGAATAAAA
>CAMJUL010000068.1 GCA_946408995.1 uncultured Clostridia bacterium
CCAAGCGTGTAGTGGACTTTCACCACCAAGCTATTGCCCATGGCGGGCGTACTGCCAAACAGCGCCGTTCCCTGCGAACGGCGCTGTTCCATTGCTCCTCAGGAGGGGCTGTTCCGGGAACCGCAGGCCGCATGATCCGTTGCGGAATACGGCCCCCTTTTGCGCCCGGCAGGATCGCACAGAGGGTTTGATGGACCACGGCGCCCGATCATCCCTCCGGGTTCCTTCAGGAATGCGAAGACGCGGCCGCCGATGCGGCCGTGGTCGACGCGATGACCGCGCACATGGCCATTTGCTGCGCCATGATCATGCCGATGGTTCCCGACAGCGCTGCCGTATCGACCGCGCCGCGGGGCACATAATCATCCGATACGATCATCGCCGCATGCATCAGACGGGTTTCCCGGTCGATGCCAAAGAACCCATACCCTTTTTGCTGTTTCAAAAAGGCGTCGACGTCCATCATGTCCCTCGTGACCGTGTCCGCGGGCGCGTCCAGCATGGCCAGCGCGGCCAGGGTGGCCAGTTCATAGTGCTTCCCATACTTTGCGTTGTTCTGTTCGATCCGGTCATAAAGATCGAATACCCTTTCGCATTTGACCTTCGGGGCCTCTTTCTCCATGGCCAGGATGTGCGTCATGGTCTGCACACAGTTGCTGTCGTGAAAGCGTTCCTTCAGCAACCGGTAGCAGGTTTCCATATCCGCGATCAGTTCCTCGTCCGGCTGATCGGACCAGGCCATCATCAGCGCAAATACGCTGTCTTCAGAAGACGTCAACAAAGGGTGCTCGTCTTTCATGCGGCGGTAAAGCCCTTTGCCGCGGACGATCCGGTCCTCCGTACAGTCGGATTCCGTAAGCAGGAAGGCAGCCAGCGCCAGGTATTCCGATCCGTAAAACTGTTTCCGCAGCATCTGATACAGGTTCTGCGCCCGGTCGAATCTCTCCTCCGGATGGTCTTCCATGGAAAGCAGGCACGCCAGGGGGACCCGAATATTCCCCCGAAAGGAGGAAAAGATCCCGGTTTTCTGATTGATCACCTCCCGGCAGGCGCGCAGCCTGTCCCCATCTGGGAGGGCGCCCGCCGCGCAGAACAGGTTGGCGCAGACCGGCGGCAAATAACTGCTGTCCCATTTGAACGCGTCCCTGATCACATCCCGGGCTTCAATAAACTGTTCGCAGCGTTTTTGAAGGGAATCTCTCATCTAAATCAAATCTCCTGTCTGAACTTGATCTGCTATGGGGTTCGGGCGGACAATGCGCTTGTACCGGCCGGCTTTACGCTTGTTATGACCGTCAGGGCCTCTGCCGGCCCCGGCCGCGTACGTTCGATCTTACGCCTCATCCGGCTGCTGGCCGTCATGCGCCTTCCACTGGCACTCCGTTATTTCCATTTGGGTAAAAGAAGCGGTAAAAGAACCCTTCTCGGCGCTGCAGGCGTAAATGCCAAATCGGATCTCGTCTTTCGCTTTGACCAGATGGCAGATGCGCATCTGCCTGAAGCACACCCCGTCCGGTGAATACTCAACGCAGAAATCGTCCTCCCTGCGGCTCAGCCGGAACCAGGCTGATTTGATGGAAGCATCCACATCGACGGAAGCCCAGTCCGAATACCCGTTGTTGGTCACGACGCTTCCAAGCCGCTGGATCTGTTCGTTTTCATACTCCATTGAGGCTTTCAGCCAGTTATCGCTGTCCAGATACACAATGATCCCGCACTGATCATATCGGACCTTGGTATCGAATTCCGTTTTCACGGTGAAGGAGAAATACTTCTCCCCCGTCTTCATCTGAAGCGCCGGGGCGTTATCGTTGCGGAAATGATAATAGGTGCGCTGCCAAAGATCCGTATGCGGTTCCGTAAGGATCTCCACGCGGTCTTCCGTTACGGAAAAGCGCTTCGGCGCTCTCGTCCATTCCAACGTCTTGGGGTTGATCTTCATCTTCTATTCCTCCTCCCCGGCATTGCGCCGCTGCTGCATGCCGGCCGCCTTCAAAGGAAGGCGTCGTCCCGGTCCGTTTCTCCCCAGCGTCCAAGTCTCGGGCGTTTCCAAAGGGACTTTTTCCCCCGGGTGCCCGTCCATTCGCTTTGCGGTTGACAAGCAGGTCTTCGTTTTTTCCTTCATGCCGCAAAAAGGGCCCTTGACCTGTCGGTCCTTTTGCCGCTGAGCGTGTTCCGCGCGAAATGCCGCCCTTCCCAGGCTCCCTATGGATTATAGCATCAAATCCGGTTTTTTTCATCTTTTCCTCCATTTTCGCCCGCAATGGACAAACGCTTGCGTCCGCTCTCCTCTAAACGGATGGAATGCAGGCGCCAAAGCGTTCTTCTGTCTCCTTTCGCTTCAGTACGCCTTTATGAAAAGCTTTCCGGACAGGATCCGCTTGCATCTGCTGGCCGTCCAAAGTAAAATGCAGGCTGGATGAAACGGCTGCGGCCGAACGCGTGTCCAAAGCCGGATCGTTCCGTCACGGGTGCCCGCAGCGCCCTGGTCATCAAAATCAACGGATATGCGAACCGTGTGACGCGCCGGTCGCTGTGATCCTGCTCCCCGATCTGATACGATGGGATCACAATAAGGAAGGAGGACTCCGTCATGGAAATGGGAAAAGAGATTCGCCGCCTGCGGGAAGAGAGGGGCATCACCCAGGAGGCACTGGCCGAGGTCCTGAATGTGACCGCCCAGTCCGTCAGCAAATGGGAGCGCGGGACCAGCATGCCGGATGTGCAGATGCTGCCGCAGATCGCCGTTTACTTTGGCGTCACGATCGATCAGCTGTTTGCGATGGCCCCTGCTGAGCAGATGGAACGCATTGAAAACCGGATCTACGGTCAGGGCTTGCTGGAAGCGGCAGAGGTCCGGCAATTGGAGAAGCAGCTCGCCGCTTTTGCCGGGCAGCAGGATCTCGCCGGGCAGGCGAACACGCTCCTGGCGCTGCTTTACAACCATCAGGCAGAACAATACCGGCTGCTGGCCGTAAAATACGGCAAAGAGGCCGTAGAAAAATCAGGCGGCAGCCGGGACGCGATCAGCGAGCTTGCAAACGCCTGGGGAAGCTATATCCCCGATTGGAACGTGCGCAACCATCATGCCCTGATCGGATGGTTCACGGATTACTGCGTTCGGAATCCCCAAAATCGCGCTGCACTGATGTGGCTGCTGGATAATCTGATCGACGACCGGCGTCTTTTGGAAGCGCGTCGGTGGCTGGAAAAGCTGGCGCGCCTTGACAGCACTTTCCGCGTGCCCATGTACCGTTACCTGATCGCGCAGGCCGCGGGCGAAAAGGAAGAAGCCGCTGCCTGCCTGAAGGAGCTGGAAACCATGGAAGGTCAGGAATGGTGCTGGGCTGTCACGCTGGCGGACATCTACACCCAGCGGCAGGAGTACGGCAAGGCCGTCGACTGGTACCGGAAAGGACAGGAGCTTCAGCCCTCCCCCAAATATACCGACAGCGCCGTCAGCATCGCGCATATCTACGAGATCCTTGGCGATGCCCCAAAGGCGATAGACGCCTATCGGGAGCAGCTTAGGCTGCTGCGGGAGGATTGGGGCATTGTGAGCGGCGAAGAGCTTGACGAGGTGGAGCGCACCATCCGCAGTCTGCAATAAAAGCGTATCCTGCAAATGATGTTTCCCTGAATGCACAAGGCATCCTGCCGACCCGGCGCGGGTTTTCAGGATGCCTTTGATCGTGCTTCAGGTCCGTCGGTTTTACGGTTCGGCGCAGAAATGCTTCCGGTCACGTCCCGCCATTCCCTGTCCCATCGCTTTTCACAGCGCCTTTTTGGGGCAGTTCCTTACGCACTCCATACAGAGGATGCATTCCGTTCCATTCTCCCTGCTCCTCGAATCATCCGTTACGTCCACATTCATCGGACATACCCGTTTGCATTTCCCGCAGTCGACGCACAGGTCCTTGTTGCGCTTGATCCGGAGCAGGGAAAAAGCACTCATCGGCTTCAGGAAAACCGTGATCGGGCAGATATACTTACAGAACGCCCGATTGTCCTTGAAAGCGTACGCCAGGATCACGCCCACTGCATAATACACGGCATTCCCGATGATGAATGCAAGGAACATGATCCTCTCAAGGTCCCCGACATGGGCCAGAAACAGCGCCGCGACAAAGATCAGGGAAAGCGCAAAGGTGCAATACCTGATCCACCCGATCTTCTTTCGCGGCTGCGCGGGCACCGGATAGGGAAGAAAATCGAGCACCATCGCCGTCCAGCACGCGTATCCGCACCACCCGCGTCCGAAGATCAGGGGGCCAAAGATCTTGGCCACGGCATAGTGGATAGTCGCCGCCTCGAACACTCCTGTGAAAAGATAATACCAGAACCCCTCGATCTGCATGTTTTCACGCTGGATCAATCCAAGATACACAAGCATGTATAAGCCGACAAGCAGCTGGACGACCCGCCTTGCATGCCTGTATCGTTTGATATACAGGAAAAGCCCCAGCGAGATGGACAATCCGATATAGCTGAAATTGAACAGATAAAACGCATTGTTCTTTGTAAGCCACAGCGTTACAGCGACCGTTTCAAAAACGATCAGGATCAGGAGCGGTTGCAAATACTGTTTGATTTGTTTCATCGCGGCCTCCAAATGCTCGATCGAACGCACCGGTTTTCCGCCTTTCCCGGGTCAGGCGCACATGGATGACCACGGGAGAGGTCTTGTTTTGTTTGTTCCATCATACCACGCGCCGCGTCCAATTTCCAGCGGCGGATGCTCGTCCCGCCCCAGGGCTTACGCATGAAACAAAGATACGCAAACAAGACCGTATACGAGGAGGGTATCCGTTGGACCCCCCTGATTCCGATCCGAAGGAGCGGCATGTACGAAGCTGACATCCAATTGCGAAAGCTTCTGTTCCTCGCGGATCTGCCGCCCGAGAAAAGCGCAGAGGGCGTTGAGCCCCCCTGCGAGCGCTCGCTTCATGCGTGAGCCGTGCGTCCCGCCCGAAGAGGAGGCGCCTGTATCGTATTGACTGGGTTTTGACCCCCGTGATAGAATCAGCCTGAGGCAGCGGATGTCTTCCATGGTTCTTACTCCGCCATTGGATCCGGGACCTGGCCGAACCGCCTGTCCATGTGCATCCGAGGGCGTTTTCGCAAGGGCCCTTTCAAGGGCGCAATCGATACACCCGTTTTCTTTGGAGGGACGTATGACCACGGAGCCGATGGGTTATTGTGCCTGGGCCGGCATCAATGAAAGAGAGCGGCGCTACCATGACACGGAATGGGGGATCCCGGTGCATGACGACCGGAAGATGTTCGAGCACCTGACGCTGGAAAACCTGCAGTGCGGCCTCAGCTGGGACCTGATGCTGAAAAAGCGGGAGATCTTCCGGAAGTGCTTTGACAACTTTGACTACAACAAAATCGCCGACTATACCGAAGAGGACGTGCAGCGCATCCTGCATACCGAAGGCATGCTGAAGGCGGAGCGCAAGGTACGCGCCGTCATTCAAAACGCCCGGTGCTGCCGGCAGATCAGGGATGAAGCCGGAAGCCTCTGCGGCTATCTGTGGGCCTTTACGGATGGAAAGACCATCGTTTATAACGGTCACGGCGAGGGCCGCGTCCCGGTCAGCAACGGCCTGTCCGCCCGGATCAGCAGGGATCTGAAAAAGCGCGGCTTCAAATATGTCGGGGCCATCACCCTTTATTCCCACCTGCAGGCCTGCGGCATCATCAACGACCATGACGCGGACTGTCCCTGCTTCCGGCACATCATCGAACGGTATCCCATCCTTTATCTGGAACCGGAGGGGGAAGTCCATTAAGGACGCCCGAAAGAAAGAGAAGCGGCAAGCCGCGGAGGGGGGAAGACCATGACGCTGCGGGACAAAGTCTTTGCCTATATCAACAAGCAGTACTCGACAGGCCCCGAATCCCCGTGGATCCGGTTCCCGGATTACGCGGTCTTTCGGCATACGGACAACGGAAAGCTGTTCGCGCTGGTCATGGATGTGCCAAGGAGCAGGCTCGGGCTGGCGGGAGAAACGAAAACAGACCTCTTGAACGTCAAAATGCCCAATCTCCTCCTGGCGGATCTCCTGGTGCGGCAGGAAGGGTATCTGCGGGGCTGGCACATCCGCGGCGGCAGCTGGGTCTCCGTTCTCCTGGACGGGACCGTCCCTTTGGAGGAGATCTGCCATTGGATCGACGAAAGCTACCTGGCGACCGCCTCGGCCAAGACCCGGCAGAAGGCCAGGCCGCCCAAAGAGTGGATCATCCCGGCAAATCCAAAGTATTACGACGTGATCGCCGCTTTTCAGGCCGAGGACGAAATCAACTGGAAGCAGGGGGCAGGGATCAAAACGGGCGATACGGTCTACCTGTATGTCGCCGCCCCGGTCTCCGCGGTGCTGTTCAAGTGCGCGGTCACACAAACGGACATTCCCTTCCGCCTTGAGAACGAAAATGTCCGTATCAGACGCCTGATGCGGATCCGGCTCCTGAAACGTTCCCCCCCGGACCGGTTTTCTTTTGAAAGGCTGGGAAAGGAATACGGCATCTTCGCGGTGCGGGGGCCGCGGGGAATCCCGGAGTCCCTGAGCAGGGCCCTGCAGGAACCTGACAGCCCCGGCGTCCTGGATCCAACGGAAGGATGAAAGGTGCAGTTATGACAGAACAAAGAAAGATCTGGGCCCTGGCCCGGGCCCATCTGGCTTCCGCCCTTGAGGAAGAGGGCTTCCCCCCGGAGCTGGCGGACCTGCTGGCCGGCCAGCTGAAAAGCCCCCGGGCCATCGACCGCATGACCGCCTACCTTTTTCGGGCCCATCCCGCCTCCCTTGAGATGGTGGTGGACGAGATGCTGGCCATCCGCGCCGACGCGGACGCCTGGCGCGAAAAGAAGGAAAGCGAGGCCGCCCAGGCCGGCGTAAGCGCCTGGCTCAACAGCGAAAAGCGGGACCGGCTTCTGAAGGAGGACGGAGAGGATTGACCCTGCGAGCGTCCGTGAAACAAACCCGGTCAGGCCTTCATGGCTTCGCATCCCGCGGGGAAAAAGGGCCGCCTCATTCCGTACAAAGGAACGTTCCGCCCTGCGATCTCTTTAACGTATCGCAAGGCCGTTTTGACGCAGGTCCTCTCCTGCGAAAAACAGCCTTGCCTGCTCCGTCGGGACATCGTGCAAGATGAAAACGACGGCATCCCGGGCCTTTTTATGAACGCCTGCCGCTAGGGCCCTGGCGTTTCCGGCGGGACGGAAAGAAGCCGCGTCTCCTTCCGTCCCCGCGGCGCGCAGAGAGCACGCTGTGTATTGCTCCCCTTTGTGAACTCAACCAATGATCTGCACAACCGGAGGCGAAAGAAAAATGGCCTTTTTTGAAATCAGCGGTCAGACGCTGCTGTGGCGCAATCACGGCGAAACGCTCTGCATCGAGCCCTGGGGGGCGGACAGCCTGCGGGTGCGTTCCGTGCCGATGGGCGAATTACGGGACGACCGGTTCGCGCTGTTGGACGCCGCGCCCTGCGAGGATGTGGAGATCAAGGTCAATGACCCGACCCACGCGCTTGTCCGCTGCGGGATAATCACCGCTCAGGTGGAAGTGCGCGGCTGGAAGCAGCGGGCACACATCACCTTTTTGAACCGGAAGGGAGAAACGCTGCTGGAGGAAACCGACGGCGAAAACGCGCTGGTCCTGAACGCCCGGAAGTTCGAACCGATCCTGGGCGGCGACTACGCCCTGACCGCCACCTTCCAGGGCGTGGACGGCGAACACATTTACGGAATGGGCCAATATCAGGAAGAGTACCTGGACTGGAAGGGCTGCACGCTGGAGCTGGCCCACCGCAATTCCCAGGCCAGCGTGCCCATGTACATATCCAGCCGGGGCTACGGCTTCCTGTGGCACAATCCCGCCATCGGCTCCGTGTCCTTTGGCCGCAACCGCACCACCTGGCACGCGGACACCACCAGGCAATTGGATTACTGGATCACCGCCGGGGACACGCCTATGGATATCAGCCGCAATTACGGCCGCGCCACGGGCTTTGTCCCCATGATGCCGGAATATGGCCTGGGGTTCTGGCAGTGCAAGCTGCGCTATTGGAACCAGGAGCAATTGCTGCACGTAGCCCGGGAATACAAGCGCCGCGGCCTGCCCATCGACGTGATCGTGTGCGACTTTTTCCACTGGCCCCGGATGGGCGATTACCGCTTCGATCCGGAGTTCTTCCCCGACCCCGCGGCCATGGTCAGGGAACTGAAAGACATGGGCATCGAGTTGATGGTATCCGTATGGCCCCAGGTGGCGCTGACCAGCGAAAACTATGAGGAAATGCGGCAGCAGGGCTTGCTGGTGCGGGCGGAATACGGCGAGCAGATCGGCATGCGGTTCGTGGAGGATTCCATGTTCTTTGACGCCACCAACCCCCGAGCCCGCAAATATGTGTGGAAAAAGATCAAAAAGAATTATTACGATCTGGGCATCCGGGTGTTCTGGCTGGACGAAGCCGAGCCGGAATACGGCACCTATGATTTCAAAGCCTACCGCTACCATATCGGTCCCAATCAGCAGGTGGGCAATGTGTGGCCCCAGTATTATGCCCGCTTGTTCTATGAGGGCATGCGTAAAGCGGGGCAGGAGAACCCCGTCAACCTCCTGCGCTGCGCCTGGGCGGGCAGCCAGCGCTACGGCGCGCTGGTATGGAGCGGCGACATCATGAGCGATTGGAGTTACTTCCGCCGCCAGATCTGCGCGGGCCTGAACATGGGCACGGCGGGCATCCCCTGGTGGACGACGGACATTGGCGGCTTCCATAACGGATGGATCGAAACGCCTGAATTCAGAGAACTGCTCATCCGCTGGTTCCAGTGGGGCTGCTACTGCCCCGTCATGCGCATCCATGGCGACCGAAAACCCATGGAACGCGTCTACCGCAAAGACGGCACAGAGGTGCTGCCCTCCGGCGCGGAGAATGAGGTGTGGAGCTTCGGGGAGGAAGCCTATGAGATCCTGACCAAGTATCTGCGCCGCCGGGAAGCGCTGCGGCCTTATGTGCGGGAACTGATGAAGCAGGCGCATGAAGAAGGGACGCCCCTCATGCGGGCCATGTGGTACGCCTTCCCGGACGATCCCGCCTGCGCGCTCATCCAGGATCAGTACATGTTCGGCAGCAAGTACCTGGTGGCCCCGATTCTGGCTCCCGGCCTTCGGGAACGGCAGGTCTACGTGCCCAAAGGGACCTGGCGGAATGTGGACACCGGCGCAGCCATCCGCGGAGGACAAAGCATCACCGTCCCGGCGCCCATGGACGTGATCCCCGTATTGGAAAAATGCGCTCAGGGTGATTCCTCCGCCAATTGATCCCTGATCCCGTGGATGAATCCGCTGGCAAAAATCCCCTTCTGCGATAGCGCATTTGTAGCCGCCTCATCAATGCAGATCAACGCTGTCCATCTCACCGGTTCACGCTGAGAGCCGCCTTCCGGCCGGGCGGTCCGCGGTCCGCTGTCCAGCATATACACCTTAATCCTATCCTGAAGGACGTTTCCGTCCAAAGGCAATTCCGGAGCGTCCGATAGCAGCATCGAATGACGCCTGCCGCTCAATCGCAGGGCCTGCGCATGGACCAAAGGAACGCAGTTCAGACAGGATACGGGCGGATCGGACGCCCGGGAGCCCCGCAGGAAGGAAGCATGGGCCCTCCCTGCGCCCTCACGCTTCCATGCTCGCGCCCAAGTGAAGGGCAATTCCCGTGTTTGACCCTTTCTCCGGCCTGGTGTATAATGGAAAAAGACGATTGCTGCCAGCAAATACTGTTCAGAAGGGTGTAGTGATGATGAAAAAAACGATCCTGCTGATGATGATCATGAGCATGCTCCTGACCGTATGCTTTCCCGCCGGCGTCCCGGATGCGAAAGCGGAAGAAACGCCCGAAAAGGAGATCCCTGCGTCCTTCGATCTGAGGAACGTCGATACTGACGGCGACGGCGTCGGCGACCGCTGCTACGTGACCCCGGTCAGGTTTCAAAATCCTTTTGCCACCTGCTGGGTCTTCGCTGCCATCGCCGCCGCGGAAACCAGCCTTTTGGGGTCTGTGTACGCCGATGACCCGGAGGCCTGGAAAACCCTGGACCTGTCCGAAAAGCAGCTGGGCTATTTTTCCCATGTGCTGCTGAACGATCCCTTAAGTCCGCAGAACGGAGAAGGCCAGACAGCGGCCGATCCAACGAATATGTTTGACCTTTACGGCGGTGGGTCGACCGTGATGGCCCTCTGCGCCTTTGCCCAGGGGATCGGCCCCTCCGATGAGCATCCGGATCTGCCCAATATCGGCGATTCCTTTGAATACCACGGCAAAGAGCACGTCACCGTCCTGGATTATATCGACGGCGCTTTCCGGAGCTTCCACTACAGCGATGAAGACGACTGGACCATTCCGGAAGAATTCAGGTTCCATCAGGATTATGTCCTGACGGATGCCCACCTGCTTCCCTGCCCCGCGCAGCTGCCCGAGCCTGAACAATATGTTTATAACGAAGCCGGCACGACAGCCATTAAACAGCAGCTGCTGCAAAAGCGCGGTGTGATGATCAACCTGCTGGCGGATGTAAGCAATCCAAACGAGGATGAATCCGGTACGGCACAGTATATCAGCGACAAATGGGCCCATTACGCCTGGGGATTTGGCTCATCCAATCACGCGGTGACCATCATCGGCTGGGACGATCATTATCCCAAAGAAAACTTCCTGGCGGAGCATCAGCCCCCCGCAGACGGCGCCTGGCTGGCTAAAAACAGCTGGGGATCGGCGGAAGAGGCATTCCCCTCCTACGCCTCGGGAAACTGGGGCATTGAAAACGAGAAAGGCCAGCATACCGGATATTTCTGGATCTCGTACTATGACCATTCGATCGGTGAACCGATCTCCATGGAGCTGAAGGCCGCGACGGCGCCGCAGAGCGTTGATCAGCATGATTACTTTCTGCCGATTACGCTGAGGAGCCAGACCTATCACCAGCCCACCTCCTTGGCCAATGTGTTCAAAGCGGATCATTCCAAAGCGATCCGTGCCATTTCCTGCATGACCGCCTCGGCAAACACTTCCGTGCATTATCGGATCTATCTTCTCCAGGATGCTTATCAATCCCCTGAAGACGGGCTGATGGTGGCAGAAGGCGACACCTCCTTCGTCGATGCCGGCTTCCACCGTATACCGGTCAGCGGGATCCGCGTGCAAAAAGGCCAGTATTTCTCCGTCGTTGTGACGCTGGTAAATCCGGATGGAACCTATTATGTTCCCGTGTCCACCACGTACGGATTTGGGGATGACACCCAAGCGGCCATTGTGAATGAACGGGAAAGCTATTTGCTTCAGAATGCGCAATGGAAGGACTACAAAACTGCTTACGATACCGATAACGATACCGATACGGAAGCTGTTTCTTTGGATCAGTCCTATGACAATTTCCCCATCAAAGTTTTCAGCGACCCGGATGTCAACGACGTCAGGATGAAACTGAAGCTTGGGGATCAACCGCTTTCCCTGCTGGAAGGCTTTGATTCGGCCAAGTATCGTGTGCAGTTTGTTGTGAAAAACGGCATCGGCGTCGGGAAGCCGGCCATCGTATGGCAGCTGCTGCCCGGTTCGGAAGGCATGCTGGAGCTGGAAATGAAGGATGAAGGTTCATCCATTGCAGTGACCGCGAAAAAGCCCGGAACAGCCATGCTTTCCGTGACGGCTGAGGGGATCGGGACATCGGTTTTCCCTGTCACGATCGGCCGGGGCGGTATTGACAGAGCAACCGTCATTGCGCTCGATCCGGCGTATACCGGCCAGGAAATCATCCCCTTTGTCCTGGTGCTCAGCGACACCGGTTCCACCCTGAAAGAAGGCGTTCATTATCAGGTGGCGCTTGACAACAATATCCGGTGCGGACTTGGTCGGGCGGTGATCACGGGGATCGGCGTCTGCGCAGATCCTGATGCGGCGCCTCTCGTCGAATATTTCTCCATTGTTCCCGCCAGCCCGGAAATCAACTCCCTCTCGGCCCAAAGCGGTGAGATCCGTCTTTCCGTTACGGATCTGTCCGATACGGGCGCGGATGGCTATGAGGCCCAGTACCGTCTGAAGGAAACCGATAACTGGACCTCCGCCTCCTTTGAGGACGGCATGACCGACCTTGTGATCAGCGGCCTTGCTGCCGGCGAATACGAGGTGCAGGTGCACGCTTTTGTGGACAACACAGACGCTGACGCGCCGGAGTATCTGAAAAGAATCGAATATGGCAGCTTCTGCGATATCCGTACCGTCATCGTTCCGTAAAGGCAGCATAGAAAGCCGCTCATGCCCGATCCGCTTTCAGGCTGTACGCGCATGCGCAGCCTGAAAGAATACGAGGATTTTTCAAAAGCCGTATCGCACGGCTGCAGGACCGGTTTCATGTTCCTGCGGCCAAAGGATCCGATCCTTGTGACCGGACCGGCAGCCTTTGCACCCAATCACGCCATGGCGGACAGCATGAGGGGCAAACGATCCGTTCCCACGAAACCGGCGCAAAAGCGGAGATCCCGGACGGACGGAGGAAAAAGCGATGAAAAAGTACGAATTTGACGCCATGATCCGGGCCGATGCGGAAAGCGGCGGCGCATATGTCGCCTTTCCCTGGGATCTCCGCGCGGAATTTGGCAAGGGCAGATTGAAGGTACATGCGGCGTTTGACGGGATCCCCTATGACGGCAGCATCGTCAACATGGGCGTCAAAAACGAAGACGGAAGCGTCTGCTATGTGATCGGCATCCTGAAGGCGATCCGGACCCATCTGGGCAAAGGAGACGGGGACACCGTCCATGTTGTGATCTCGCCTGCCGGGAGTGAGCAGCCATGACGATGGATGAATTGCTGTTCTTCAATGGGCATTCCGCTGCGCTGTCCCTGTACGAAAAGCTGAAAGAGAGCATTCTTTCGCAAGTTCCGGATGTCAGGATCGAGGTCCGGAAAACACAGATCTCTTTCTTCACAAAGCACCTGTTCGCGGCGGCATCCTTTGCGCCTGTCCGAAAGGCCAAGGATCGCCCGGAGCCTTTCCTGACGGTGACCTTTGGTTTGCCGTATCAGGTCCTGTCGAACCGGATCGACGCGGCGGCAGAGCCGTATCCCGGACGCTGGACGCATCATGTCATGATCGGCTCCGCCGGAGAGGTGGACGCGGAACTGATGGGATGGGTCCTGGAAGCGGCAGCGTTTTCCTGCGGAAAACGCTGAACAGAAGGGAGATTATCATGCCAAGGAAATCGATCTTCGAGATGAAAGTATCCGAAGTCTATCCGCTGCTGATCCAAAAAGCGGAACGCAAAGGCCGCACCCGGGCCGAGGTCGACCAGGTGACCGCGTGGCTCACAGGGTATGATCTGTCAGACGCGGACCTGGATGTGACTTATGCGGAATTCTTTGAGCGCGCGCCCAAAATGAATCCAAGAGCTGCCCTGATCAAAGGCAGCGTCTGCGGCGTGAAGGTGGAAGAGATCCAGGACCCCCTGATGCAGAAGATCCGCTGGCTGGACAAGCTGGTGGACGAGCTGGCAAAGGGAAGGCCGATGGACAGGATTTTAAGGTGAAACAGTTCTTTGGAAGTGCCCGGAATGCGGACATAACGAGCCCGCAGGTCCGTATCCTGTTCCGGCCTTCCCCTTGAAGGACGCTGATACAGATACGATGTCAGCGTCTTTTCATTTGCCCGAAAACGCCCGGTTGCAAAGGAGCTCCGGCCATCAGGCGCTTCCGGAAGGAGATCCTGAGCCCGTTTCTCTTTTCTCCCCCGGTTGCTCTCTCCCCCGGAAAGCAGCCTTTTCCCGTGCCGGCAGGGCGCATTTCCCGATGCGGACGGAAGGACCGTTGATCCAGCGTTCTTGTCCGCCCGATTCGAACAGCTTGCAGAAAAAAAAGAGATCCGCTACAATAAACATGACAAGCAGTTGTCATGTTTATTGCTGTATTCTATGGACGGAGCGTGAAAAGATGAAGACAGACAGGCTGATCGGGATATTGTCCATCTTGCTGCAGAAAGAAAAGGCAACCGCTCCGGAGCTGGCAGAAACATTTGAGGTATCAAGGAGAACGATCCATCGGGATATTGAGACCCTTTGCAGAGCAGGCATCCCGATCCGGACCGCCCAGGGGACCGGCGGAGGCATCCGCATCATGGACGGGTATCGCATGGATCGGACGATCCTGACCTCCAAGGAGATGCAGATGATCCTTGCCGGGCTCAGAAGCCTCGACAGCGTCAGCGGCAGCCGGTATTACAGTCAGCTGATGGAAAAGCTTCAATCCGGATCATCGGCCTTCATCAGCGGCCGGGATTCCATGCTGATCGATCTGTCCTCCTGGTACAGGTCCTCCCTCGCCCCGAAGATCGGGGTCATTCAGCGCGCGATAGAGAACCGAAACCATCTGGAATTCAGGTATTACGCGCCGTCCGGGGAAAGCATCCGAAGGATCGAGCCCTATTACCTTGTTTTCAAATGGTCAAGCTGGTATGTATGGGGATGGTGCGTCCAAAGAGAAGCCTTCCGACTGTTCAAGCTGAACCGGATGGACGGTATCTCTGAAACCGATCGTCCATTCGATGGCAGGACCGTTCCGCTGCCGGATCTGTCCAATGAAAAGATTTTCCCGGGCGGGATCCGCGTAAAGGCCCTTTTTGAACCGGACACGAAATGGCGGCTGGTCGAGGAATTCGGGCCCCATTGTTTTTCGGAAACCAAGGATGGGCGTCTGCTTTTCACGGCAGATTATACGGACATGGACAATCTTATCTCCTGGCTTATGACGTTCGGAGCAAAAGCTGAGGTTCTGGAGCCCACAGAGGTGCGGGACAGGATCGGAGAGATCGCCGAAGCCCTGGAAAAAACCTATAGGAGGACTTGATCGTATGAAATATCCGTGGATTGATGCGTATTTGATGGAAAAACGCGGTGTGACAAAGGACCTTCAGCCGGAATGGAACTGGATCCGCTATCAGATCGGCGGAAAACTGTTTGCCGCGGTCTGCCTGGATGATCAGGATCAACCTTATTACATCACCTTAAAGCTGGAACCGCTGGAAGGGGAATTCCTGCGGAAGCAGTATGCGGATATCCTCCCGGGGTACTATATGAACAAAATCCACTGGAACTCCGTAAAAGCCGATGGAGCTGTGCCGGATGAGGTCCTCAAAAGCCTGCTGGATAAAGCCTATCAGATCGTGCTTGGCAGTCTGAGCAGGAAAAAGCAAAAGGAGGTCCTCGAACAGCCCTGCCCGAATGACCTGATCAGCTGCTGCGGAGCTGACTGCGGCGCGTGTTCTTGTTACGGCAGGATGTGCAAAGGCTGTACCAAAGCGTGCGGAAAGGTGTTCCACGCGCCTCAAGGAAGCGCATGTCCCATCTTTGATTGCTGCAGGATCCGGAAAGGGCTGCATTCGTGCGGTGAATGCGAAAAGCTGCCCTGCGATTTGTTCCTGGGGACAAAAGATCCAAACCTCTCCGAAGAAGCGTTTATGAAGACCGTGGATGAAAGAACAAAACGGCTTAGGGGGTGAGATCATGGCCTTCGATTACAAGAAAGCGTATAAAGCGCTATATATGCCAAAGAATGAGCCTGCCATCGTGACGATACCGGCAATGAACTTTATTGCGGTCAGGGGCAAAGGCGATCCCAATCAGGAAGGAGGAGATTACAAACGGTCCATCGGCCTGCTCTACGGCATCGCTTTCACCATTAAGATGAGCAAACGAAGCGATCACCGGATGGACGGCTTCTTCGATTATGTCGTCCCCCCTCTGGAAGGCTTCTGGTGGCAGGAGGGCGTCCTGGGCGTCGACTATGCTCACAAGGAGCAGTTCAACTGGATCTCCGTCATTCGTCTCCCGGATTTTGTGACGAAAGCGGAGTTCGGCTGGGCGGTGGAGGAAGCAGCGCTGAAGAAAAAGATGGATTTCTCCAAGGTCGGGTTCTGGACCTATGACGAAGGACTCTGCGTACAGTGCATGCATCTGGGCGCCTATGACGATGAACCCGCGACCGTCGATCGGATGCATCGCTTCATGGAGGAACAGGGATATACGCTTGACATCACCGATCGGCGCATGCACCATGAGATCTATCTGAGTGATGCAAGGAAAACCGCGCCGGAAAAGCTGAAGACGGTCATCCGGCATCCGATCAGGCGTAAATGGCTCTGTGAAATTCTTTCTGTAAATCCCGGTCTTCTACGATAAAACCGTGTTTG
>CAMJUL010000069.1 GCA_946408995.1 uncultured Clostridia bacterium
TATGTTACGTCGTTTTGCTGCAGCTGCTCCGTTTCACTCGCGCTGCCGGCAGCACGGCTGCCGTCGGACGCGCATCGTGGGTGTTTGGCCTTTACCTCCGATGCCTCCCCTCGCTATATGATACGTCGTTTTGCTGCAGCTGCTCCGTTTCACTCGCGCTGCCGGCAGCACGGCTGCCGTCGGACGCGCATCGTGGATGTTTGGCCTTTACCTCCGATGCCTCTCCTCGCTATATGATACGTCGTTTTGCTGCAGCTGCTCCCGTTTGCTCGCGCTGCCGTCTGACGCGCATCGAGGTGTTTCGCTTTTCTGTTTCATAACGCAATTGCAACGGAAGCTTTCCGTGATTTTTTGTTTTGAAGGGATGGTTGTTATGACGGATTTCAACGCTATCCAGGCCCTGGACAGGGAGTACGTTGCCCCCACCTACGGCCGGTTCCCCGTCACGCTCGTCCGGGGCGAGGGGGCGCTCTGCTGGGATGACCAGGGCAAAGAGTACATCGACCTTGGCACCGGCATCGCCGTAAACACCTTCGGCTATTCCGACCGTGTCTGGGCCGAGGCGGTGGAAAAACAGCTGCGCTGCCTCCAGCACACCTCCAACCTCTACTACACCGCCCCCTGCGCCGAGCTGGCCAGGGAACTGTGCCTGCGTACGGGCATGAAAAAGGTGTTCTTCGGCAATTCCGGCGCCGAGGCCAACGAATGCGCCATCAAGGTCGCCCGGAAATACGCCATGGAACGCAAGGGGCCGGAGTGCTTCTACATCCTGACCCTCGTAAACTCCTTCCACGGGCGCACCCTGACCACCCTGGCCGCCACCGGGCAGGAAGTCTTCCACCGCCTGTTCAATCCCCTGACCCCCGGCTTCCTGCACGCCGAGGCCAACGACCTTGCCGCGGTGGAGGCGCTGGTACAGAAGTATCCCGTGGCCGGCATCCTGATCGAAACCGTGCAGGGCGAGGGCGGCGTGCTTCCCCTGGAGGCGGATTTCGTCCGGGGCATTGAGGCCCTCTGCCGCCGGGAGGACATCCTGATGATGGTGGACGAGGTGCAGACCGGCAACGGCCGCACCGGAATGCTGTACGGGTACATGCATTTCGGCGTCACGCCGGATGTGGTCACCACCGCCAAGGGCCTGGGGGGCGGGTTGCCCATCGGGGCCTGCATGATGGGCGAAAGGTGCTGCGATGTCCTTGGGAAGGGCGATCACGGCTCCACCTTCGGCGGAAATCCCGTGGCCTGCGCCGGGGCCCTTTCCGTGCTGGATAGGCTGGATGAGGCCCTGCTCGCCTCCGTCCGGGAAAAGGGCGCCTATATCCGCGCCCAGCTGGAAGGCGCGCCGGGCGTGGAAAGCGTGACCGGTATGGGCCTGATGCTGGGCATCAAGGGCAAAAAGAAAAGCGCGGACGTGCTCGCCTTCTGCCGCGAGCACGGGGTCCTGTGCCTGACCGCCAAGGACAAGGTGCGCCTGCTGCCGCCCCTGAACATCCCCATGGACCTGCTCAAAAAAGCCGTTTCCGTCCTGAAAGACGCCTTCAAGGAGGACTGAACCCGATGAACGCCGAAGAAAAATCCGCCCTGCTCGCCCCCTTCGCCGCCCTGAAGGGCAGAAGCTTTCTGACCCTCCGGGATTATTCTGCCGCGGAGATCCTGGCCCTGCTGGACCTGGCCGCCTGCCTGAAGGGCCTGAAGAAAAAGGGCCTTCCGCACCGGCTGCACGAGGGCAAAAACGTGGCCCTGATCTTTGAAAAGACCTCCACCCGCACCCGCTGCTCCTTTGAGGTGGCCGCGGCGGACCTGGGGGCCCACCCGGTCTACCTGGACCCCAAATCCTCCCAGATCGGCAAAAAGGAATCCATCGCCGATACGGCCCGGGTGCTGGGGCGGATGTTTGACGGCATCGAATACCGGGGCTTTGGCCAGGAGATCGTTGAGGAGCTTTCCCGCTACGCCGGCGTGCCGGTCTGGAACGGGCTGACCAACGAATACCATCCCACCCAGATCCTGGCGGACTTCCTGACGATCCGGGAGCACTTTGGCCGTCTGAAGGGCGTGACCCTGTGCTACATGGGGGACGCCCGGTACAACATGGGCAATTCCCTGATGATCGGTTGCGCCAAAATGGGCATGCACTTTGCCGCCGTGGCCCCCAAGGCCTATTGGCCGGACGCCGCCCTGCGGGCGGAATGCGCCGCGGAGGCCGAAAAGAGCGGCGGCTCCCTCACCTTCACCGAGGATCCCCTCTACCCCGCCAAAGCCGGCGCCCAGGTGGTGTACACCGACGTGTGGGTCTCCATGGGGGAACCCGAGGAGGTCTGGGCCGAGCGCATCCGCGACCTTTCCCCCTACCGGGTCACGCTGCCCCTGCTGGAGGGCGCCGGGGAGGGGTGCGTGTTTATGCACTGCCTGCCCGCCTTCCATGACCTGAAAACCGAGACCGGCCTGGCCATTTACCGCAAATTCGGCATCGATTGCATGGAGGTCACCGACGAGGCCTTCGAAAGCGGCCGCTCCATCGTCTTTGACGAGGCCGAAAACCGCATGCATACCATCAAGGCCGTCATGGCCGCCACATTGTGACCCAAAGGTGTCCGGCCTCCGGACGCCTTTTTCTTGCCTGAAAGGAACCTCCGCTATGGGACCTGTTCAAACCGCCTGCACCCCGGATTCCCTGACCGTCTATTGGGAAAAGGACCCCTGCGCCGCCGCGGAGCGGCCTGCCCTTTCCCTGGACGGCGGCCCCGCGGTGACCCCGCGCAGCACCCATTGGACCTTTGACGGCCTGACGCCGGACACCTGCCATACCCTGGAGATCTCCGGCGAAAACGGAAAGACCGTCCTTTCGGTCCGCACCCCGCCCTCCCCCGTCCGCCTGAACGTAAAGGATTTCGGGGCCGTCGGCGACGGGTCCACCCTCAACACCCGGGCCCTGCAGGCCGCCCTGGACGCCTGCGGAAAGGGCCAGGAGGTGTTCTTCCCCGCCGGGGTCTATCTGACCGGCGCCCTGCGAATGCACAGCGACATGTCTCTGTACCTGTCCGAGGGCGCGGTCCTGCAGGGCACCGACCGTCCGGAGGATTATCTGCCCAAGGTCAAAAGCCGCTTTGAGGGCATCGAGCAGGAGTGCTTCCAGAGCCTTTTGAACCTCGGCACGCTGGACCACTCATCCGGCCCCAACTGCCGCAACGTCCTCCTGCATGGGCAGGGCGTAATCTCTGGCGGCGGACAGGCCCTGGCCCTGAACGTCATCGCCTCCGAGCGGGAGCGGCTGAAGGATACCCTGGCCGCCCTGGGGGAAAAGATCAGGGAATACGAAAACGACAATACGATCCCCGGCCGCGCCAGGGGGCGGCTTGTCAGCCTGTTCAACTGCGAAAACGTCCGCATGACCGGCCTGACGCTCCAAAACGGCGCCTCCTGGAACGTGCACATGGTCTATTCCAGACACATCCTCACCGACCATTGCGTGTTCCGCTCCAGGGACGTCTGGAACGGGGACGGCTGGGATCCGGATTCCAGCGAGGACTGCACCCTGTTCGCTTCCTCGTTTTACACAGGCGACGATTCCGTGGCCATCAAAAGCGGCAAGAATCCCGAGGGCAACGTCATCGCCCGGCCTGCCCGGCGCATCCGGATCTTCGACTGCGTCAGCCACGAGGGCCTGGGCATCGCCATCGGCAGCGAAATGTCCGGCGGCGTGGAGGACGTGCGCGTGTGGGACTGCGACCTGAGGCATTCCCTTTACGGCGTCCAGATCAAGGGCACCAAAAAGCGGGGCGGATATGTCCGGGACGTGGTCGTCTCCGACTGCGTGCTGCCCCGGTTCCTGGTCTGCGCCGTCCTCTACAACGACGACGGGGAAGGCGCGCCCCTTCCGCCCCGGTTCTCCGGCATCCGCTGCCAGCGGGTGCGCTTTACCTGCTGGGCGAAAAACGATTGGGAAAAGGACCTCCACGAAATGCCCATGATCGACCTGAAGGGGTTCGACGTGCCCGGCTATGAGGCGTCGGACCTCTCCTTTGAGGACTGCACCTGCGAGCGGCCGGGCCAGGTCCTTCTGTCCCACTGTAAAAACGTGTCCCTGGACCTCCGCCAGGCAGAGTAACGGACTTCCGATCGGGCAGGAAGGGAAGAGTGCCCCGTATTCTCACCGCGCCGTGCGTACCGTTCGGTTCACGGCGCGTTCAATGCAATCAGATCAAACAGACTCGTAAGCCTGGGAGAGCTCGCGGGCTCCTTCGCTTGCGGGTCTTTCGTTTGCATTGGCGCTTTTCACGGCTCCCGTTTCCGCCATAAGCCAATCCTTATGGTCTGTTTTGTATCCATTGATTCACCCGCCGGATAAAAAGGCGCTGCCTGATCATACCGCATACAGCCGTGAAGGCGATGCCCCAGGCAAACAAGATGCCTGCCGTCAAAAGCACATACTTTTCCGTTTCTTTTCCCGGAACAACCGTCACAAGAATCCGATCCCGCTGAACAGGGGTGAAACGGACCTCCAGGCTCCGTCCAAGCCCTGCCCAGCGGGCGGTTTCTTCCTGTTTGCTTTGATCCTGCACGATATAAGTACCGCTTTCCGTTCTCATCACGATACAATGCATCCCTTCCTCACAGGTCAGATAATCCTCCAGATCGTGGGCCAGGGAGCGAACGGTGCTGCCGGGGCAAAGGCGCTGGGTATACTGCTTTTTCTTCATGCTGTTCCCCCTTGCCTTCCACGGTCAGGAAACCATGCTCTGCTCCACACCGCAGGCCGTGGCAAGAATGGCGGCGTCGATGCAATCGCCGACCTGGCTGACCAGATCGTCTGTCAGCTGCGTGTCCTCCAGCATATCACGGCAAATGCCGCGTTCTATTTTCCGGGCGTTTTTCTCGGAAAGAATCGATCTTACCCGGATCATGCCGCGCAGAAGGGGTGGGATTTTCCTGTCCATCATATAATTCGTGGCGGCCTCTTTGCCCAATACCGCGATCAGCAGGGACAGCACCACCCCCGCGATCATCCCCGCAGGACCAATGGCGAGCAGCGCCATGCCGCTTCCGCCGCAGAGCGTGGCCATCACCACCATCAAAACGATGGAAACTACGGCGTGGATCACATGGATAAAATCAAGGGTGACCGGCGTTTCTTTGCTTCCGCTGCCGTGAATGCGCAGCCGGCCGCAATCCATTTTGAAATCCACATGATGCCTGCGGCTGATTTCGCAAAGCTCCATTTCCACAGCGCTGACGATCTTTTCGCTCCAGGGCTCCGCCTGCGTCTTGATCGCGTTCTGCATATCGGAGGAGTGCATAAACACTTCGATTCTCCGCCGCGTATCTTCCTGAAAATCATTCAGCGTATCCAGCTTGCCATTGCGCCAGGCGCAAAAGGCGGGCTTCACGCAGCTTTGCAGGATGGATTCGGTCAGCGGCCGGCTGATGTTGCTCACCAGTTCGGGAACCGCGTATTCGATTTTTTCCTCGATCGCCCTGCTTTGCACATAGGCTTCAATTTCCCGCAGGCATTGCGTCATATTTTCATCCGCGCTGCCAGTGAACACCAGGCCGCGGGAAATATCGTATTCCGGGCTGTGGCTGACGATGACCCGGGAGGAGGCGAACTGGATGCGGCACAGATCCTGGAAAAACCGCATCCGGGAGGGGCCGCCGGTCAGGATCACCAGATCGGGCTCCCTGCGCTGCCTGATCTGTTCGTAAACGGACACCAGGCTGTCCCGCAGCCGGCTTTCAAAGGATTGTCCGTTGAGCAATGGGTGGGGCTTGGAAATCAGGAAATTCTCCACGATCTCCGGGGAAAGGGTCAGCTTGACCTTGTGGATTTTTCCGTCCCCAAACAGCTTCACCGTCTTTTCCAGCGTGCGGTTTTCTTCCAGGAACAGATCCTCATGCTTGAAATAATCCTCCTTCATCTCCCGCACGGCCAGCATCAGCCTGCTCTTTTTCGCGTTGTTCTTTTCGATCAGCGCCCGGATCTCCCGCGCCTGCTCCGGGTTTTCCTTTTCCTGCATGTCCAGGGAATGCATCACGATCATTTCATCCATCATTCCGCCGCCCAGCTGCACGTTGCCCATCGTGGCCACGCCGTATTCGTTGCCATCCTGCACATAGGCAAAATCCAGGGTGGAGGAGCCGATATCGATGATGAGCACCGTCAGATTGCCCGGATCGGCGTCAAGCCCGTTTTCGGCGCTGTGCAGGGCATTTTCAAAGGCGGCCCTGGATTCGGACACGATCTTCACGTTTTTCATCCCGGCGTCCATCATCAGCAGGCGATACCGTTCCCGATCCTCCGCCTGCCAGCCCGCGGGGCAGCCGACGATAAAGCAGCCTTTTTCCGGATCGTCCACATATGCGCCCACCTCCGCGTTTTTGCGGAGCTCGTTAAGCACGCCCTGGACAAAAACCCGGATGACGCGGTCGGTTTCCGGGTCGTTCCTGAGGAAATCCCGCTTGAAGCAAACATGCACATCCTCGGCTTTTTCCTGGTTTTCCTTTACGGTATGCCCGACGATGGTGTTTCCCTCCAGTCTGGCCACAGCGCTCAGAAAGCTGCCGCGCCCGCTGACAGGGACCACGTTCACGATCCCGGCGCCTCCGCCCTTTGTCCAATGGATGCAGCTCTCTCCGTCGCCCAAATCAAAGCCAAAGTACATCATATTTCCTTCTCCTTTCGTTCGGCTGCCGGTATCCGATGCATTTTCCCAGTTTCATCCGCCTCACAAGTGGCTTTTCAGGAAAAGGACTCCCGCCGGTGCGGGAGCCGTGATCGGTTTTGAGCCGGCTTAATTTCGATCTTCCCTGGAGATTTCCCCGCTGCGGATCTTCTGCTTCGCCTCTTCCCGGGCATTTCTGAAAATGTCCTTGCAGTTTTCCTGCCGGGCGGCTTCCTTTCCAGCGGCAGCCAGCTCCTCGGCGGTCATGTCCGAAGGGTTCCTGCCCGCCTTGAACAGGTTCACCAGCAGCTTCATGAACAGATAGCCCGCGAGATACGTGATGCCGTAGCAGGCCGCTGCGGACACGACCAGAGACGCGCCGGGGATGAAGCTGGCCGCCAGTTCAGCCGCCAGCAGGATGCCCAGGTTGGTGGCAATGTTGGTCAGGATGGCGGAGGAGAGGGTTTTCAAAATGTTCTGAGAGATCTTGATACCCAGTTCCTGGCACAGCCGGTAGTACATGCTCCAGATGGCGCCGGTGGAGGTGACCGTGGCGATCACCGCCCCAACGCCGGGCAGGAAGCCTCCCGCCAGGCCCACGGTGGCGGCCGTGACGGAGTGGGTAAGGATGATCTTTTCGATCCTGCTTTCGGTGTTATTGACCTTGGCCATGATGTAAGGGGTCATCTGCTTGATAATCGCTGCGAGTTGAGACATTGTTTTTTCCTCCTTGCTTTATGATCGTTGATCGTCTTTGTCCTGCTTTGTTCGCTTCGGAGCTTTTCGGCTCCTTTCCTTTCGACGTGCACAGCATACCATGGTTCCCCCTGCCCCATGTCTACCCGGAGTAGACAAACAAAAAAAGCCGCCAAACCGGCGGCGCATAAATGATTCTTTCGTTGTCTCAATCCATTCGGCTGGTCAGGCGCCTGACGTTTTCCGCGGCTTCCTCGTAGGGTTCGGTGATTTCCACAAATTCAAAACCGCATTCTCTTGCGTGCTTTTCGGCAGTGGAGCCGGCATAGCCGTGGATGATGGGCGGAGGGTTTTCGGCGAAAGCCTCTTCCTGAGTGGCGTAGGGAAAGGGATCGGGAGCGAACTTGTAAAAAGCCATCGGGGCGATTTCAACATCCGGGTCATAGATCCAGATTTCCACGGAGTTCCTGTAATTGCTCACGGCTTCCGATGAAATAAGGCGGAGGCCGGGCGGCAGCACCAGATACCGCAACTCATTGCAGTTGACGAAGGAATAGGTGGCGATATGCTTGACCCCCTCTTCAAGCACGATCCATTTCATAGGGGCTGCATCGAACGATGAGACCGGCACATCGATCAGACTCCCCGGAACCGTCAGACCGTCGATGCCGGTTGAACTGAAAGCGAATACGCCAATTCCGGTCAGCCGGTCGGAAAGGTTGGCCTCCGTTAAGGAAAGGCAGCCGGCCAGCGCTTCCTGACCGATCGTGACGACGCCGCTCAGGTCAAGGCTTCTCAGGGACTCGTTGTCCCGGAACGCCCATGTGTCAAGGGAACGCAGTTGATGGGTGGTTTCGATATATTCCAGGTCCGCGCAGGATGAAAAAGCACTTTCGCCGACGCGCTCAATCGCACCCCGGGCATACACCTTTTTCAGCCGCATGCAGTTTTTAAACTCATCGCGATACACCTGCTGCTGGAACAGGGGCAGGGTGATTTCCTCCACAAGGGTGCCGTCGACTCCTTCCGTACGAACGATGGGACAATATTCCTCCGCATTGAACCAGGGTACCCGCAGGATGGGAGCCTCTTGCGTCAGCACCGCGCAGTCTCCCTCCAGGCGGAATTCGTTCGACCAGGACGCGAGATCCTCAAAAGGCAGCCCACATTCCCGGGCAATGAATTCGGAAAGCGTGCCCTTGTGCCCGCCCACCACCAGCTCCGGCGGAAAACCGTAGAATTCACTGTAGGCTTCGGCGTCCTCCTCCAGCTTCAGATTGTCGCATAAAAACTCTGCCCATCGAAGAGAGGCGCAATTTAAAAAGACGCTTCCGCCTATGGTTTCCACCCCCGCCGGAAGGACAATGTATTCAAGATCACTGCCGGCAAAAGCACCCCAGCCGATGGAACGGATCGCCTGAGGCAGGCGAATGGTTTTTATCCCGCATTCTGAATAAGTACTTTCCGGGATCTCGGCCAGGTTTTCTGATAAACGCACATCGGTCAAATCATGGCAGAGGCTGAACACGCCCTCGCCTATCGCTTGGACTGTATCAGGCATGGAAAAAGACGAAAGCGCCGTGCAGCCGCTGAACGCTTGTTCGCCAATGCTTCTGACGCTTTCCGGTAAAATCATTTGTGTCAAACCCTCACACATGCAAAACGACTGAATCCCGATTTCTTCAAGCGACTTTCCCCAATCGATCTCAGACAGCTGAGCGCATTTCCAAAAGGCACCCTTTTCAATTCGCTTTGTATTCCTGCCAATATGAATGGCTGTCAGCCGCTTGTTTTCCATACAGATTTTTTCAGGGATCACGCCCAAATCATCCGGGAAAAAGATTTCTTTCGCATTCTTGATTTGAATGCTTCCATCGATTTCCACCACCGGCGTGCCGTTCACGCAAGAGGGGATCACCAGCGTTTCCGCGTTGGATTCCAGACGGGTGAGGATCAGGCCGCCCTCGGTATCGGTAAAATCCATCTCGCTGCCGTCCACGAAGCGCAGGCGGTTCGTTTGGGCATAGACCTCCTGTGCGCCGTTCCGCCTGCCCCAGAGGATCAGATCCTCCGCCGCGCCGTCAAATGCGTTCAGGCCGATTTTCTGCAAGCCCTCGTTCAGGTATACCGTATTCAGCTTCGAACAGCCGTAAAACGCCTGGTCGCCGATGGACCGGACAGAGGGCGGAAAAGTGACCTGCTCCAGGATTCCATCCTCCCTGAACGCGTTCTGCTCCACCCGGGTGACGGGCAGACCCAGCAGGCTGCCGGGCAGTTCCCTTTGGGATTCCCTGCGCCATTCCCGCAGGATGTGCCACCCGTCCTGCCGCAGGGTATACATTAGCCCGTGACATAAGGGAATGCCTGTGGTGAAATTGGCGGCGATCCCCGCGGCCAGCAGCAGAACCACGGCAACGGCGGCGATCATGCGCCGCTGCATCCTTTTCCGCCAGAGCACCTGCTCCGGAAGGGGCAGCAGATACAGCCCGGCCCGGAATTCCTCCATGGACTGGGTTCGCCTATCCGGCTGCACGGCCAGCGCCGCCATCAGCGCGGCGCTTTGCCTTTTATGCAGCTTCACCCCCAGGGCAGCGGGGGATTTCATTTCGTCCTGCTTTAGGCGCAAAAGCGATTCCTGGGGAGAGACGCCGGTGAGCAAATCATAGATCACCGCCGCCAGGCTGTACACGTCCGACCAGGGGCCCTGCCTTCCGTATTCCTTGCCGTACTGCTCCACCGGCGCCCAGCCGCGGGAGAGGATGATCGTCTCCCCGTGCTGCGCCATCTGCATGGCCGCGCCAAAGTCGATGAGGCGAATTGCACCGTCAGCCTCCACCAGCAGGTTGTCCGGTTTCAGATCCCGGTGTACGATGCCCTGCTTATGCAGCACCACCAGCGCGTCGGCGATGGGCCGCAGGCATTGCAGCACCTGGTCGGGCTTCATGTGCTGCTCTTTCATCCATACGTCCAGCGGCACGCCGTGGACATATTCCATTACGATATAGGCCGTATTGTTTTCCGGGAAAAAGTCCAGCACCTTCACAACGTTTGGGATCTCCTGCAGGGATGCCAGCAGCCGGCCCTCCCGCTCGAACCGAAGCCGTCCTTCCAGAAAAAGCGTCCGCTCCTTTTCCAGGCATATCACCTCGTCGGACACATCGATATTCCTTGTCACGCAGGTATCCGGGAAGTATTCCTTGACCGCCACGGGCCGGTCCAGGTTTTCGTCCCAGGCGGCGTAGGTGATGCCAAAGCCGCCCTGACCGATCACCGCGCCAAGCTGGTATTTTTCGTTAAGCAGCGTCCCTTCTTCCAGGACCGTCCGGTTCCGCTCCTGCTTTTCGCTGTCATAGCCGCAGTGAGGGCACATTCCTTCCTCCCCCATCCTGCGCATACAGCGGGAACAATAATATACGCCGTTGATTTCCATGGTTCATCTTCCTTTGATTGGTATGGTCAGAACCGGCTTTCGGCCCTGTTTTTGCCGGAAGGGGCAGGGTTTCCCCTTCCGCCTGTATTCAGGGGAAAGCGGTAATAGCCCTTTGGGATTTTTACCCCGGTTCTGATTGATTTCATGCAGTTTTCCACCTCGTCCGCCGCTGCGGCCAGCTCGGTCAGGCAGCCATCCTGCCAGTCGGCGGCCATCAGGCCTTGACCGTCGCCGGTATCGGTTTCCACAGTGCTTCCGCAGTCGAGGCAGAGATTTCCGCGTCCCATTCCGCGCTGCCCCGCGGCAAATTGGGGGATACGTGGGTATGGCCTGATAGAAACAGGATCTTTCTGTGGCTGTCCAGAATCGCCTGCAGCTCCTTGTCCCCGTTCAGGCAGGGCGTTCCGTCACTGCGGTGGGGGTATGGCACAGCAGCGGCGCGTGACAGAGGAGGATATGCCTGGCTGCGTCCTGATTTTCTTCCAGGTGTTCCCTGAGCCATGTCAGCTGCTTTCCTTCCGGGAACAGGAACCTTCTTCCGTCCGTCACGCATTGCAGGCCGATCACGTCCATCTCCCCGATGCGAAAGGAATAAGCCAGACTGCCCGGATGATATTCCACCGGATAGCCCTTCGCCCCTGCCCGCGCCAGCAGGCCGGCCTGAAAGCCGCGGTCGTTTTCCGCGCCTTGCGGCACCATTTTGGGGTGTACGATATCATGGCTGCCCGGGACGGGGAAGATCACTTTTCCGGCGCGGCATCCCGGATACATGCCTGAAACAGATCAAACTGCGCCTGTTCGCCATCGTTGGCGCTGTCCCCCAGCAAAAACAGCACATCGCTTTCCGCGGCTTTCAGCGCCTGCTTGACACGCCAGGGCCTGGAGGACAGATGCAGATCGGTCAGCACCGAAAAGCGCTGAGCGGCGGGATCAGGCGCAGGCACGCGCAGAAAGCGTTCAGGGATTTCAGCGCTGACGTCGGTGGCGGTGGTAAAATCATCCTTCACGCAGTGGGCCCATACATGGGTCGCTTCCCTGGGGATGGCCCGTCCGCCGGAAAAGGAAAAGGTTCCGTTGCCCGCGGGGTCGATGGGCACAAACGCGAAGGGACTCCAGTCATTGAACGGCCTGTCCGCGGCGCCCCACCGAAGCACGGCCAGGAAATATCCTTTGGCTTTCACGCTGTATTCTCCCTGCGCGCAGCCCGGCCAGACCAGCCCCGTTTGCAGCCTGATCATCTGCATCCCTCCTTTTTGCAATGCGGCTCGGGGCGTCATTTCTGATCCGGCAACTGGGCTTCCTTTAATTCTTCCCTGACTTTCATCAGGATTTTGCCCAGGTGGTTTTCGCCCTGGCCGGTGCGCAGGTCGATACCCCAGCAGGTGTCGCCCCAGGTGTTGCCCTCCACCAGCACCTTTTCGCCGGTGGCCAGCAGCTTCGCGGCCAGCTCCGGATGCTGGGTGAATTTGGCCCGGACGATTTCTTCCATGATGCCTTCCTTCACTTCCTCCCAGTCGGGCCGAAGCGGCACCCGGCGGCCCAGGCCCTTGCTCTTGCCGGGGCCGAATTCGGTGAACGCGGCCTTTTCTGCTTCCGTCATGCACTTCTGAGCCTGGAAGGCAGCCTCGTTGCTGCCAAACGCCAACCCATTGTATTCCACCCGGGCCTCATGGAAATTGCTCAGGAAGCGGTATTCCTCCTTATGGAAGTCGGTGATGCTGTTCCAGGGCAGCTTTCCGTTCCTGTTCAGGATTTCCCACACCTCCGCTGTCACGTACGCTTTCGCGCTTTCGTCCATGGCGTGCAGCTTTTCGCGGAAAGCGCTGGAGCTGATCGTGCTGATTTCCGCCGGCACCGGGAACACGGTGAACCGATCCCAGTGCGCGGCCAGGAAGGGGCGGATTTCCTTGATTTTTTCCAGATCGTCCTCGCCGCGCCGGGCGACCAGGATGCGGAACTTCCGGATCAGTTCATCGATGCGGTGCCAGCGGGACAGCGCGTACAGCTTGTCGCTGCCGGTGACGAAGTAGATCTCCGCATCTGGGAAGTCGGTCTGGATTTCCTCCAGCATTTCATAGTCATAGCCGCGCCCGGTTTTCAGCATCTGAATCCGGCTGACGCTCAGGCGGCGGTCTTTTTCACAGAAACTTTCCAGCATCGCGACCCGGATGGATTCGCTCAGCGTATCCTGGGGGCAGTGCTGCCGCTTCATCTTTGCTGCAACGTATTCATGGGCGGCGGGCACAAAGATACCCTGACAGGCGTCCAAGGCTTCCACGGCCGCCAGCATCAGTTTCAAATGAGCCACAGTGGGCGGATTGTAGCTGCCGCCCATGACAACGATACGATTGGTCATCCCGTTTTCCTTTCTGCCCATTCATACTGATCCTGTTTAAAAAGGCTAAATGCCTTTTTATAGCGCCGAAGGCGCGTTCAGGATCGCATGAGACGGTATGACGCGCTTTGCGCGGCATGAGCGTGCGCAGCACGCGGATTCTCAAATTGATAATATCAATTTGAGAATAGTATCAGTCGTCCTTCAGCCTGTGCTGTGGGCTGATTCCCGCAATTGCTTTACAATTTCCATCAGGTTTTTCACCCTGTCGGGATCGACGGGCGCATCCGTCCTTCCATCCTGCTTGAACCAGCTGCCTATGATCGCGCCGTCCGCAACGGACAATTGTTCCCGGCAGGTTTCCGCCGTCATGCCTGCGCCGACGAACAGCGGGAAATCCCCAAGGGCATGGCGAAACTGCCGGATTTTTTCCATTCCCGTATCGATTCCGGTGCCCGCGCCGGTGACGACCACGGCATCGCACCGTTCTTTTCCGATCGCCAGGTCTTCCTCCAAGCTGCGCCCGGACCGCACCGGCTGGTATTTGAACCGCACGCCGCCCAGCAGGAAAACGGGATACGCTGCCCGAAGTTCAGCAAGGTTCCGCGCAAAATCCCCGTCGCAGGTTTTGTCATAAAGGTTGGGCTTGTCGTGTCCTCTCATATGGGAGCCGGGACGCAAATGGCCGCACACGGAATCGATCTGCACAAACGACGCGCCATATTGGACGGCGAGACGAAACGCCTTTTCAGGATCGCCAAGCAGATTGACGCCGTACGCTTTCTCCGGATCATTCCTTTTCAGCTCAGCCAGTGCCCACTCCACATCGTCCGGCGACCCAAAGTAGTCTTCCACCAGGATCGCGTCCACACCATTTGTGTAGAGCTGGCTTATTTCCCGTTTCGCCAATTCATGAACCAGGTCAGGCGTGGATCCATTCAGATGAAGCATGGCAAGAATGGGCTTATCCACTTTGAAAACCTGCTGTAAAGATTTCATGGGTATTCCTCCTTTATCGGCTGAACTGATCAATGATTCCAAATAATGCGTTCAGGTTTGTTTCCACAACGGCTCCATGCCCTGTTCAAGCAGCTTTGCGTCCAGTTCCCGGGGGCAGACCTGATTGGCGATCCCGTTCATGATGTACATGTCCCGCTCGTCTTTGACGGAGAGGACGGGCTTCTTTTCGATTTTCAGCATCGCCTGGGTTTCGGGCAGATCCATGCCCAGCACCAGCGCGGCCCGCAGCAGCAGGTCCCGCGGAGCAAACTGCTCTTCCCGCACGATCGCGCGGAAGGTTTCTGCGTCGCACTGGACGCGGGGCAGCAGCTCTTCCAGTTTCATTTTGGTCTTTTCCAGGTGGAAGGAGATCAGGTCATAGAGCTTTTCCTCTTCCTTCCCCGAGGACGAGAGGGGCTTTTGCTCCTGCTCCAGGAGCACCTCGTCCATGGTTTCCAGATCCAGCTCATTCACCAGACCGAAGATCAGACAAATGTCCCGCTTCTCCTTGGAGGACAGGGTGGCCCGGTGGGCCGCCTGAAGCATTTCCTGGGTTTCATCCACGCTCATGCCCAGCACGAAGGCCATGCGCAGCAGCATATCCTTTTCCGGGTGCCTGGTGCCATTCATGATGCCGTATACATACGCCCGGCTGCATCCCGCCAGGTCTGCCAGCACTTCGTTGCTCATGGTTCCCATTTTCGGCAAGAGGATCTGGTACAGCTTGCGGGACTGCTTGATGGCCTTCAGCATCTGCTCCAGCGATTCGCCGCTGTTGGCCCGCTCAATCATCAGTAAGGTGGTTCTTTTCTTTTCACTGTTCATATTCAATTCTCCTTGTCCGTTTTGACAGTTTCATTGTAATTTGATTTTTTACGACGTGCAAGGTTTTCTTACGTCCCATGGGTATTTTGAATGTATTCGCCTTTCTTCACCACTTCGCCGCTTCTCTCCCGGACAATGGCGGGAAAGCGCATTTGGCTGGGATAGTTCCCGGTTTCAACGGTGAAAAGGGCTTTTTGTTCCTCGGAATAAGGCACCGCTTTCAGGCCGATCTGACGCAGCATCATTTCCGCCATGGTCAGACTGTAATTGAATTCCCCGCAGTCGGGGCGATCCGCCTTGGCTTCATACAGGGAAGAAAACAGCTTCACCAGTTCATCCTCGTACGTATGGACGCTTTCCAGCTGCTGATTCTGAAACAGGCTGCAGATCGCTTCCGTATCGTTCATCCGTCTGGAAAGCTGCTTTTCCATCCGCACCCTGGCCCGCTCCACATCCAGCATGAGATGGACTTCCGGCGCGGACTGAGCGGCGGGTTTTTCTTTTGCTCTGATCACCAGCTGGAAGACCGCCTGACCTGCGAGCAGCAAAGCAAACATCAGAAGGAGAAGCCAATTCGTATCGAACACGAAAACATTATTCACCCCATCGGCAGACATACGTCCACCGTTTTGCCGGCACAAAAAAGCATACGCCATCGCGCCCGCAGCAAGCATCAAGGTCACGACGGGGCTTGTCAGAATTGCCCGGATTGTGTCCCTGTTCTCCTTTGCATCTGTTTCATCGGGCATAAACACCTGAGCCCGCACATCATCCAGGATGTCCAGATCATCGCCCAGCCGTTGGACCAGGGCGTCCATGACGCGCTTGTGATTCGTGTCCTGCATTTCTCTTATGATTCCCATTCCGCCATGCCCCAGGTACTGTTTCAATTCTTTCTTATCGGTCTGGATTTTCGTCATCTTTCCCACGATCCTTTCCCGTCTTCTTTGCTCCGGCACCATCAGCATAGCACGGACGGTTGAAAGTATGTCTACTTTCAGTTGACCAACGGCTCGATCATGAAAAAGAATCGGGTAGGAGGGGGTGGCTAACCCCCGTCCTCCCACACCACCGCTCATGCG
>CAMJUL010000070.1 GCA_946408995.1 uncultured Clostridia bacterium
TACAGCACGACAGGAATTGGGGCGTGTTGAAAGCAGTTGCTCGAGAGAGGATGTCTGCCTGAGGATAGGTGAGCGACCGAAGGTAGGGTAGAATCGCTGAGCGCAACGATTTCCGACCAAACGTGCTGCCTCGTGCCAGTAACTGAACCGCCGCTTGCGGGACCGCATGAGCGGTGGTGTGGGAGGACGGGGGTTAGCCACCCCCTCCTACCCGATTGTATACCGGCATATGCAGGTCAGCTGTTGCTGCCCTCTTCGTCGTTTTGCTCGTTGTAATCGTATTCGTGTTCCAGCTCCATGGTATCGGCATTCTCAATGCCGTCATTCATCAAAACGGGCTCTTCGGCGGAAGGCTCTTTCCCGTCTTCCGCTTCCTTGCGGTCGCGGCGGTCAATGATTTCCATATCCTCCTCGTCCAGCATGGGGGCCAGGTCTTCCGTCATGGCGTGGGAGAGGATGCGGGCTTCCTGTACGTTCAGGAGGGGTTCTTCCTTCCTGACCCGGCGGTAAGTCCCATTCCGTTTCATTTCCCAGGCTTTTACGTTGTCGCGCCATTCATCCCGGAGGGTGGCGATGACCCGGGCCTTGATGTCCGCGTCTTCGATGGGGAACATCAGCTCGACGCGTTTATCCAGGTTCCGGGGCATCAGATCGGCACTGGAAAGGAACACCTGCTGATCGCCGGCATTGTTGAAAATATAGATCCGGGCATGCTCCAGAAAACGGCCGACGATGGATCGGACCGTAATGTGGTCGTGGACGCCCCTTTTCAGGCAGCAGATGCCGCGGACCAGCAGATTGACCTCTACGCCGGCGTCCGCGGCTTTATACAGCAGACGGATGATCCGTGGATCGCAGAGACTGTTCATTTTGGCCCAGATGGCAGCGCTGAGGCCGCTCTGGGCGTTTTTGATTTCATGTTTGATCAAACGGTTCAGGGTATGCCGCAGTTCATAAGGGGCGCAAATCAGTTTTTCCATGTCAGCGTGTCCGCCGTACCCCGTTACCATATTGAAGAAAGCCGCGGCGTCTTTGCCGATGGTGTCGTCACAGGTCAGAAGCCCCATATCCGTATAGAGTTTTGCGGTGGAATCGTTGTAGTTTCCGGTTCCCAGATGCACATAGCTTCGCAGCCCGCTTTCCTCCTTGCGGACGACCAAAGTGATTTTGGAATGGGTCTTCAGTTTTGCGACCCCGTAATACACATGGCATCCTGCCTTTTCCAATTCAAGACACCAGTTGATATTGTTTTCTTCGTCAAACCGGGCGCGGACTTCAATCAGCACTGTAACCTGTTTGCCGTTCCTGGCTGCGCGGGCCAGGGCGGCGACAATGGGGCTTTTTCCGCTCACGCGGTACAGCGTTTGCTTGATGGCAAGGACATTCGGATCATCGGCCGCGTCACAGATGAAACGGATGACCGGCTCAAAGGAATCATAAGGGTGGTGCAGCAGCAGATCCCCTGCGCGGATCGCGCGGAAAATACTGCCGCCCTGGGTCAGGCGCTCATCCACAGCGGGCGTGAAGGGCGCAAAACGGAGCTGATCGTAACCGGGGTAGGAAGAGACTTCCTTCATGAAATACGTCAGATCCAGGGGACCGGGAATATGGAGGACTTCCATATCCGAGATGAACAGATACCGTTTGAGACGGAGGAGCAGCCGCGGATCGCATCCCTTGGCGATCTCAAGACGGACCACCTTGCCCCATTTGCGCCGTTTCAGGTTTTTGCGCATTTCATTCAGGAGCAGCGTAGCGTTGGAGTCGTTGTACAGAAAATCCGCGTTTCTGGTCAAACGGAACGGGACATAGGCCAGCGGCTTCACCCCGCCAAAGAGCTTGTGGAGGTTCATGGCGATGACGTCTTCGATCAGGATGCCACGCGTTTTGCCGATCCCCGCAGGCAAAAGGACCACCCGCTTGAGCGAGGAGGGGACCGTGACCAGGGCAAAACGGATGCTGCCGCCTCGCGCCTGCGGTGGAAGCAGAAGGGCGATATGAAGGGCTTTTGCGCTCAGCAGCGGGAAAGGCCGTTTGGCGTTTACGGCCCACGGGGACAAAAGAAGCTGTACCTCGCGGTCAAAATAGGAACTGACCCATTTGACCTGTTCGCTGTCCAGCATGGAAGGATCCAGAAAATGGATCCCCTCCCGGGCGAGCAGGGGCAGGTATTTCTGCTGCAGGATATTGTATTGCTTTTCCACCTGTCTGCGGGCCTCCTGCCAGACCGCCGTCAGCTGCTGCGCGGGGGTCATTCCGCTGGGGTCCGGCAAAGTGCGGCCTTCTTCGATCGAGCGGCAGAGGGAACCGACACGGACCATAAAAAACTCATCCAGATTGCTTGACACAATGGAGATGAATTTGCCTCTTTCGAGCAGCGGATTGTCCTCGTTGACCGCTTCGTTCAGGATCCGGTAGTTGAAATCAAGCCAGCTGAGCTCCCGGTTGGTGATTTTGAATCGTGCCATGATATTTCCTCTTTCAATGGAATTGGATCAGAAACCGGCCGCACCGCAATGGACGCGCCCTGCGTGCGGCGGGAAGGCGGAAAGCGCGCACAGACGAACCGCGCATCTAAAGCGCGGCCTGATCATGAATGCTCCGATACCTGTATACTACCGCATTTTTATAAAAAGTCAACCGCTTCCATAAAACAAGACGCGGGAAAAGGCAAAAAAGACAGTTCCCGTGGAGGAGGTATCCGCAAGGATGGGCCGCTTCAGTTTCCGTTGAGCTTTCTTGTAAGGGTCAGGATAGAGATCCTCGGCTGATTGAACAGCCTGAAACTGCCCATTAGGCCCGGATAGAGTCTGGAAGCGCCCAGCCCTGAGGAAATATACTGGGTGATGCCAAGGACCGTTTGGATTCCGGTGAGCCCGACATCGGAAGGGAAAAAGCCGGTGTTCCTCAAACTGAAGCCTTCCGGGACCCAAAGCGCGCCTCCGCCGGGAAGCCGCCATTGTCCCGCGTTGTAATGTCCCGCGATCACCAATGAAACGGAACTGATGTAGATGGACTGTCCGTCTTTATAGGCGTCGTGAAGTTCCCGCAGGCTGGTTTCGGACAGCGGCACATGGGTCAGCGCCACCTGGATGTCATCGGCCGTCATGACACGCTGTGCTTCCCGGATCCTGGAAAGGCGGTCCAGCTGATACTCGGTCGCCCGGATCCAGGCCTCATTCTGCGGGGAAAAAGGCTCCTTGTACAGTTCCTGCAGCCGCCGTTGGGCCGTGGTTTCCGCGTTGGGCAGGTCAAGGGTAAAAATGCTCTCGGGACTGAACCAGACTGTGTGTTTCCCGATGGTGACCCTTTGCGGGGCGTCCAGATAAACGGCGCCAGCCGACTCCAATTGCAGGATATAGTCTTCCCGCGCATCGACAGACGCATCCGGCTCGGAGCGGAGCGGGTTGGGATCTTCATCCCCGGGGATGAAGAAAACCGTGGTGTTTTCCGGAAGCTGCCCCAGAAGCCTGACCAGGGCACGTGGATTTCCGTTGTTATCACAGATGTCCCCGACAACACAAATGACGTTGTATTTCTGGCGGGAAATCTCTTCCAGCAGAAACTGCTGATTGGGGCCAAAGAAAGCACCGTGCAGGTCCGAAAGGACCACGATGCGAAAGCCCTCCATGCTGCTTGGAAGGGAAGGAATGGTGATGCTCGCGCTTTCTGTGATGACGTGGGTATTCAAAAGCAGGTTCGGCACGCTGATGGAAAGGATCAGGAGGATCAGAACCATCAGCAGAATCAGGGGAAGAGGGGAGTGTTTCTTGGGAGGGGTAAAGAGGGAACCGGAATAACGCATTTTACTCATGAAAGACCTTCCAGACAAGGATTGGCACACCGTTTGGAATGTGCCCGGATTCAGCAGGGCAATTATACCGAAATCTTAAATGATTAGCAATGAAATTGTAAAACATTTTTCATCATTTTTTCTTATTTCTGGAGGGAAAGGAATTACAGAGAGGAACGGCGAAAAAAGACGGTGACTTGCGTTTTTGAATCTGCGTCCCGGAGGAATGATGATGGCGAAAAAGAAAAACACTTTTGTATGCTCCTCCTGCGGGTATGAAACCCCGCGATGGCTGGGGAAATGCCCGGAATGCGGGGGGTGGAATACCCTTCAGGAAGTAGTGACGCAGCCCGAGGTACAGGCAAAGCCCCTCAAGCGGGAGGCCGGCAGAGGGGAGGACGCCCTTCCCATGCGGGAGATCAGCGCGGATGAGCAGATCTACCAGTCCACCGGGATCGGGGAACTGGACAGGGTCCTTGGCGGCGGGATCGTGGAGGGAGAGCTTGTTCTTGTGGGGGGAGAGCCCGGGATCGGGAAATCCACCCTTCTTTTGCAGATGAGCGCATCCCTTTCCTCCCGCGGGAAACGGGTCCTTTATGTCAGCGGAGAGGAATCCAGAAAGCAGATCAAGCTGCGGGCGCAGCGGCTGAACGCGGCGCAGTCGGATATCCTGCTCCTGTCCGAAAATGCCATGGACAAAGTAAAGGAAAAACTGGAGGCCATCCAGCCGGACTTTTGCATTGTCGACTCCGTTCAGACCATGTATCTGCCGGAACTGGCCAGTGCGCCCGGTTCCGTGAGCCAGGTGCGTGAAAGCGCCTCCATCCTGATGCGGTATGCCAAAGAGAGCGGCTGCGGAATGATCCTGGTAGGACATGTGACCAAGGAAGGCTCCCTCGCCGGTCCCAGGGTCCTCGAGCACATGGTGGACGCGGTGCTCTATTTTGAGGGAGATCCGAAGCACGAATACCGGCTGCTTCGGGCGGCGAAAAACCGCTTTGGCTCTGTCAATGAGCTGGGCGTGTTTGAAATGACCGGGGACGGGCTCCGGGAGGTCCAAAATGCTTCGGAGACCCTTCTGTCTGCCCGTGCCAGGGGGGCCAGCGGCTCGTGCGTCATGTGCGCCCTGGAAGGGACGCGGCCCGTGCTGGTGGATATCCAGGCACTTGCGGTCCGGTCTTATAGCCAGGTCCCAAGAAGAACGGTCAACGGAATGGACAATTCCAGGGTGATCCTGCTTTTGGCCGTTATGGAAAAAAGAGCTGGCCTCAGGCTGTATGACAAGGATGTCTATATCAATGTAGCCGGCGGATTGGATTTGAATGAGCCTGCTGCGGATCTCGCGGTCTGCTGCTCCGTTGCATCCTCCCTGTGCGACAGGCCGATCCCCCCCAATTGGTGTGTGGTCGGCGAGGTGGGCCTGGCAGGGGAGGTACGCGCCATTCCGCGCTTGGACAGGCGCATCCAGGAATGCGTCCGGCTGGGCTTTGACCATGTGCTGTGTCCAAAGGATTCGGCCGCAAGGCTCAAGGACGTCACCAACGCGGAGATCCGCGGCGTTGACACCATTGCCCAGGCCTTCGCGGTGATGGACGTTTTTCAGCCGGGGAGGGGGCTCTCCCATACTTGAGAGAAGGGAAGGACAGAGGCAACAAAAGGGAGCGGAGCCGCTCCCTTTTGCCGGCCTTCCGCTTCCGGAAACGCCGGATCTGCTGTTCCTTTTTAGCAATGATTGATTTACAATTATTAAGATTGATTTGCCAATTCCGCAACAAATATGGAACCGGATTTTCACAATGATCTGCTAAGATATCAGAGTAATCAGGGACCGAAGTGTCCGTTCCCATAAAAGGGGAAGGAGTGAACTTCATGAAGAAGATTTTATCACTGATCCTGGTACTTATGCTGCTTCTGACGGCATGTTCGGCGGCATTTGCAGATCCGATGTACAGCCTTGGCGACCGTACCATCAGCCGCGGCATGACCGGACAGGACGTACTGGAGGCCCAGGAAAGGCTGACCTATTATTCCTATTATTCCGGAACGCTGGACGGCAATTACGGTGCGGGAACCTACCGCGCGGTCAGCTCTTTCCAGAGCCGCAACGGTTTGGTCGTGACCGGGATCATTGATTCCAAAACAGCTGCGATGCTCCTTTCCGATACCGCAGTCCATGAATTGACCCCCACCTCGGAAACCTATGTGCTTTCCGCGGGGGACAGCGGAGAGGCGGTAAAGGAACTGCAGCGCCAGCTGAGACAGACCTATTACTATTCCGGGACCATTGACGGTGTGTACGGCGGCGCGGTGATCACCGCGGTCAAGGCCTTCCAGGCATCGGCCGGGCTGACCGCTGACGGGAAAGCCGGCGCGAAGACCAAGGACGCCCTCTATAACCGCACGGCGAATATCTTCAACGGCGGAATTCCGATCCGGACCCTGGGAAGCGGATATCGCGGGTATGACGTGTATGTCCTTCAGCAGAAGCTGATCGACCTGAATTACCTCTCGATCGTCCCCTCTGGGTTCATGGCGACGGCCACGGTCACCGCGCTTTCCAACTTCCAGAAGGACAACGGCCTGAAGGTCACCGGAACGCTGAACGACGTTACCCGCCGTGCCCTTTGGCCCACCACCATTCAGCTTCAGGAAGAGATCGAGAACGCTCTGACCGGTACCGAGGATGATCCCTATGCCGAGCCCACGCTGCGTTACGGCGCCCATGGCAACATGGTGGCCAACGCGCAGATGCGTCTGAAAGCAGCGGGTTATCTGCTGGGAAGCGCGGACGGGATCTATGGAAAGGCCACCATGGCGGCTGTCAAGAAGCTCCAAAAGGATTACGGTCTGACTGTTGACGGTGTGCTGGGCCCCTCTACCTGGACGATCCTGAAACTGTTCAACACTTCCAACGCGGAGCCGGATCTGGTGGACACCACCAAGAAGGCTGCCACCGTCACCACCAAAAAGCTGCAGCGGGGTTCCACGGGCAGCGTCGTGACCAAGCTTCAGCAGGCGCTGATCTCCCTGGGGTACCTTTCCTACGGCGAGGATGACGGCATCTTCGGTGCCAAGACGTATGTCGCCGTGCGGAATTTCCAGAAGGCGATGGGCCTGAGCGTGGATGGCATTGCCGGCACGAATACCCTGGTCAAGATCAACGAAGAACTGGGCGTCCAGTACATCACGCCGTGATCTGGAGCCGGAAGGACGGCCTTGCCCTTCATCAGGGCAGTGAGCATCTGGACAAAAGTGAACGGTCCTCCTGCGGTTATCCGCAGGAGGATTTTTCAAAAGGGGGACAGGCATGGAACTGTACAGGATCGGAGAGACCCTTTTCCCTGCGGACCGGCAGGCGATCGGCAAAACGGAACACGGGTATGCCGCCCTTGTTTCAAGGGAGGAATGGGAAAGAGACAAGGCGCTGTTTGATCTTGGGATCGATGATGACAGCGTCATGAGGGACATGGACGGCACGATAGCCTATGTGAATTATGACGCGCTGCTTGGCAGTTTCAACGTCCCGCGCAGGGAGAACATCTGCGGGGAGCCCTACCGTTTTTCCTTTGCGCTGGATGAGAAGGGCATTGTCTTTATTGACGACAGCGGGTATGTCAACAGATGCATCCAAGCCATCGTGGCCCGGAAAAAATGGCGCGCTCCGTCCCTGGAACGGTTCATTTATGATTTTGTCGAGGAGATCATCATCGCAGACAGCCCGCTGCTGAAAGGCTATGATCAAAAGATGGATCGGCTGGAGCAGGCCATACTCACCGGGGAACCCTGTGACCTGGCGGCGGAGATCAATCAGATCCGCGGGGAATTGCTGGACCTGAAGGAGCATTATGATCAGCTGATCGACCTATGCATGGAATTGGAGGAGAACGAAAACGGCTTTTTCCATTCCAAGGAACTGCGGTACTTCCGTCTCCTGAAGGAACGGCTGACCCGTTTCAGGGAAAGGGTCAACAGCCTGCGGGAGTATTCTTTCCAGATACGGGATCTGTATGATTCCAGAAACGAGGAAAAGCAGAACCAAACCATGAACCGGCTGACCGTCGTCACATCCGTTTTTATGCCGCTGACTTTGATCACCGGCTGGTTTGGCATGAACTTTGTGGACATGCCCCTGCTTTACAAGAAATGGGGATACCCGCTGATCTGCGTTCTTTCGGTGGCGCTGGTGATCGTGCTTGTGAGGTATTTCAAAAAAAAGAACTGGCTGTAGAGGAATGCCGCCTCCGGGCCGAAAATCGGATGGCCCGCTTGACCGTATGGACGCGGGATGGTATAGTGAGAGCATTCTTACGGGATTGGAGTGAAAAGGAATGGATATTGTTTGCCTGGACATGGAAGGGGTTCTTGTTCCGGAAATTTGGATCGCCTTCTCCAAAGCGAGCGGCATCCCGGAGCTGAAGAGGACCACCCGGGACGAACCGGATTACGACCGGCTGATGAAATGGCGTCTTGAGATCCTCAAAGAGCATGGCCTTGGCTTGAAAGAGATCCAGGAGGTCATTTCCGGCATCGAACCCATGGAGGGCGCAAAGGCTTTCCTGGACGCGCTCCGGGAACGGACCCAGGTGATCATCCTCAGCGACACCTTCACCCAGTTTGCTGCCCCATTGATGAAAAAGCTGGGCATGCCCACGCTGTTCTGCAACACCCTTGAGGTGGCCCCGGACGGAACCATTACAGGGTACCGGATGCGGGTCCAAAACAGCAAGCTGACAACGGTCAGGGCGCTTCAGTCCATTGGCTTTGAGACCATTGCCGCCGGGGACAGCTTCAACGACCTGGGAATGATCCGCGCCGGAAAGGCTGGTTTCCTGTTCCGCTCCACACCGCAGATCATTCGGGACAACCCGGATGTGCCGGCTTTCGAGGAGTTTGAGGATCTGAAGAACGCGATTTTCAACGCACTGGGCTGATTTGCACCGACATGAAAGAGGAGACCGTCCGGATCAGGAGGCCTCCTCTTTGTTTTCTTCCGTTCAGGGGTCCGTTTGCCCGTCGGTATAAAGGGCAAGGACATTCCTTTGCGCGTCGGGCGGATATTCAAGTACCGTGTAGGGCGTTCCGGCTTTCCCGGAACGGGCGGATTCCTTCAGCCCGTTTCGTGCTCCCTGCGGAAGGACCCGCTTGCGCATTCCGTTCCCTTCCAGGATCCACCATCCGGCATGGGCCAAACGCTCCTCCAGGTCCGTTCCGTACAGTTTTTTGATTTCAGGCGGAGCCTTCAGTGCGGACAGGGCCTGTGCCAATTGGGCAGAGGAGCACGGCTCCCGGAGGGGAACGAATCGCTGTGCTTCTTCCGCTGTGAGGGAGAATTTTTTTCTTTGCTCCAGCGTATAGGTCTTCCGCGGCTTTCTTGCGGCGGCCTCCCCAGGAACGGTTTTCAGGCTGTGGGCAAGGCAATAGGAACGAATCGCGCTGAGAAACGCCTCGCCATATTCCTCGGCCTTCCGGAATCCGACTCCGGAAACGGTCATGAAATCGTCCCTGGAAACGGGAAGCTTTACACACATGTCGTTCAGCGTGCGGTCGGAGAAAATGATGTAAGGTGGGACCTTTCTGAGGGCCGCAAGGCCGGCCCGGACCTCCCGCAGCCGGGAAAGGAGCTCCTCGCGGTCCGCGCCGGAATCGGCGAGGGGCGTTTTTTTGTGGGCAGACGTTTCCTCCGGCTTCCGCCAAAGAAACCGTCTTTTCCCCTCCAGGAGTGCCGCGGCGCCGGGTCCGGCCTTGATAAGCGGATAGACCCCGCTTTCATCCCGCAGGAGTATTTCCTCGCGGATCATTTGCTCCAGCAGGGAACGGGCTTCTGTTTCACTCAGGTCCTCCAGGGCCTTATAGCAGGAGCGGGGGGCGAACTTTGCGCGCTGCTCTTCTCCGTTGAGGGTACCCGTGAGCACCTTCGCGGTGGTTATCAGCCCGAATCGCCCGTTCAATTCAACCACCCCGGCGCAGGCAAGCTGCGCTTCCCGGGTCGCATCCGTCAGGGGCTGACTGCCCGTGCACCAGGAACAATGCCCGCAATGGTCGGGAGCATCCTCTCCGAAGTACTTCAGAATGGATTGGCGAAGGCATCCTTCCTGGGTGCAGTACTTTTCCATCTGTCTGAGCTTTATCAGGTCACGGCGCTTGAGCGCTTCGAACGCTTCCTCCGTCATTTCCCCGTTCTGTTCCCGGGCATCGATCATATACCGGCCGATGATGATATCCTGCGGGGAAAAAAGGAGGATGCATTCGCTTTCCTCTCCATCCCGCCCGGCTCTTCCGGCTTCCTGATAGTAATTCTCCATGCTTTGAGGCATATTATAATGGATGACATACCGGACGTTGGATTTGTCGATCCCCATGCCAAAGGCGTTGGTCGCCGCAACGCGGGGGACCCTGTCAAAGATAAACTGATCCTGGCTTTCCACCCGTTCCTGACTGGTCATGCCCGCATGGTACCGGACGGTGGGAAAGCCGTTCCGGTTCAACAGCTCATAGAGCTTCTCCGTATTTTTCCGGGTGGCGCAGTAGAGGATGCCGCTCTCGTCCCTGTGCCGGGAGAGATAGTCAAGGATCCATTGGTCCTTGTTCCTGGGGCGCTGTACGGAAAAAAACAGGTTTTTCCGGTCGAAGCCTGTTACAAGGATCTGCGGAGTCCGGAGCCGGAGGGAGGCGGCAATGTCGTTTTTGACCTGCTCCGTCGCGGTGGCGGTAAAGGCACCGATGACCGGACGCGTTTTCAGCTGTGAAGCGAATTCCGCGATCTTGAGATAACTTGGCCTGAAGTCCTGACCCCATTGTGAGATGCAATGGGCTTCGTCTACAGCCAGGAGAGAAATGTCCGCGTCCAGAGCAAAGCGAAGAAAACCGGCGGAGGTCAGCCTTTCCGGCGCCACATAGATGATGCGGTATTTTCCCTGGGAGGCGAAAAGAAGCGCTTTCCGGATCTGTCCTTCCGTAAGGGAGGAATTGATATAGGCGGAAGGGACGCCGGCGGCGTTCAGCGCGCGTACCTGATCCTTCATCAGGGAGAGCAGGGGAGAGACGACCAGCGTGATCCCATGGAACAGAATGGCCGGGATCTGGTAGCAGATGGATTTCCCGGCGCCGGTAGGCATGATGCCAAGGACATCCTGCCCGGCAAGAAGGGCGTCTATCAGGATTTCCTGTCCTGGATGAAAGGAGTCGAATCCAAAGTATTTCTTTAAGGCCTTTGTTTTTTCGTCCATGGGTGGAAAAGCTCCCGTTTGATTCTTACAAGCCGCAGAGACCGAAAACCGGAGCCAAAGCCCCGGGGGAAGGGGAGGAGTTGTCTGCAGACCCGTTCCGCAGGCCAAACTGCGCATGGCACCATTATAACAAACCCTTTCCTTTTTGCCAAATTCATTTCCGTTCGGTTTTGCAAAAGGCTTGAAGGCACGCCCTGATCTGTGTTAAAATCGCTTGGCCAAATGAACCCGGAACCTCCGGCACAAACCTGAATGAAGGACAAATGCGATATTCTTTCTGTTCCAAGTACGGAAGGGGGATCACAACATGAAAGAACTTGGCTATTATAACGGAACCCTCGGTGAATTGGGGGGGATGACCGTCCCTATGAATGATCGTGCCTGCTGGTTTGGGGATGGCGTATATGACGCGCAAATGAGCCGCAATTATCATTTGTTTGCGTTGGACGAGCATGTGGACCGTTTCTTTACCAGCGCTTCTCTGCTGCGGATCGAAATGCCGCTGGCCAAAGAGGAACTGAAAGCGCTTCTGAATTCCCTGGTCCGGAAGATGGATACAGGAAACCTGCTGGTCTATTATCAGGTTACCCGGGGGACGGCGCCCAGGTCGCATGCCTTTCCGAAGGGAAAGGCCAATTTGTGGATCACGATGACCCCCGGCGAAATGAACGAGCAGCTTGCGCCCGTGTCCCTGATCACGGCGGAGGATACCCGCTATTTTCATTGCAATATCAAAACCCTGAATTTGATCCCGTCTGTCATGGCCACCCAGAAGGCAAAGGAAGCCGGATGCCATGAATGCGTATTGTACAGGCCCGGCGGACGGGTGACAGAATGCGCCCACAGCAATGTCCACATCCTTAAGGAAGGCGTGCTCCGGACCGCTCCGGCGGACAATCTGATCCTGGCAGGCATCGCCAGGGCGCATCTTCTCAAGGCCTGCGGCAAGGTGGGGATTCCTTTCCGGGAGGAGGCTTTTACCCTGGAGGAGCTTCGGGAGGCGGATGAGATCCTTGTGACAAGCTCCGGCAATCTGTGCACCCGTGCCTGCAGCCTTGACGGGAAGCCCGCGGGCATGAAGCGGGAGGATCTTTTTATGGCGCTCTACCGGGAGGTTTACCGGGAATATCACAGCGAAACCGGCGGAGAGCCGGCGTGACAGGCGCTCGGGGAGGAAGAGGGCTCAAATAGAAGAGGAAGGGGACCGCGGCACGATCCCCTTCCTTGCTTTTTATTGTTCCGGAGGCTCTTCCTCCCGGCAGTCATCCTGCGCATTTCCAGAAGCAGGGTTCTCCGTTTCGGGGAAGGGGACGAACTGAGGGACGGCCCCGTCTCCGACTTCTGCGGGACCGCCGGCCGAATCCTCCGGGGCGGCGGGTTCTTCCTCCGCGGCCGGGGATCCTTCCGGTTCTGCCTTTTTTGCTTCTTCACGGGCGAGAAGAAGCGTTTGAATCTCCCCGGACAACGCCTTCAACTCCTCGCTGCTCAGGGTGGGAAGGACTTCCTTCAGGGACGACAGCGGCTCTTTGGCCATCAGGTCTGAGACGTTTTTCATCATTCTGTCCGCGGTTTCGCTGATGGTGTCCGCAGCCTGCCGGAACAGGGGCTCCCCCTTCCGGGCGAATTGATCCACAAGCTCCGCGGATTTGGAAAGGCCTTCTGAAACAAGACCGATCCCCGCCTTTACGATTTTCTCAAGTTCCTTGCCGAGCTCATCCATTTTCAAGTGCTCCTTTCCGGGCCATGGGATACTGCCCTGTCAGGGTGACATGGCCCTGCCTGACCGTTTAATGATGTCCTTTTTCGATGCATCTGTCCATGCTATCAGGATCAAAACCCGTTTGGATGGGCCGAAAGCAGCGGTTCGGCGTTCGAACTCTTTAGCTTTCGGAGCTGTCCGGAACCGCGTCTGATTCGGATGCGCTGTCCCCGGGGAGGTCCAGCATCTCTGCGGCGCGGATTTTTTTCTGTATCCCTCTGGATTGTCTGGAGGCCTGTTCCAGGGTATCTCCGGCGGAACGGATACGTTTCTGGGCGGTTTCCAGAAGCTCGCTGTAATGGTTGAACTCGGTTTTAACCGCGCTGAGCAGCTGCCATACCTCGACAGACCTCTTTTCGATGGCAACGGTCCTGAAACCGATCTGGAAGGACGTCAGCAGGGCCGAAAGCGTAGTTGGGCCGGCGATCAGAATGCGGTATTTTTCCTGAAGCTCAAATGAAAGGGTCTTGTTTTGCAGGATCTCGGCATACAGGCCCTCCAGGGGCAAAAACAGAATGGCGAAGTCGGTTGTCCTGGGGGGACGAATGTATTTGAAAGAAATCCGTTTGGCTTCGTTCCGTATGGCGCTGACAAGGGCCTGCTCCGCCTGGGCGGCCTGCTCGCCCTCCCCGTTCTCCCTGGCAGACAGAAGCCGCTGAAAATCCTCAATGGGGAATTTGGCGTCAATGGGAAGCAAAACATGGGTATCGTTCCCGCCCGGCAGATGCACGGCATATTCCACCCGCTGTTCGCTTCCGTCCACGGAACAGTTGGTCTCATACTGGGACGGGGCCAGCATTTCGCCAAGAAGGGCGCCCAGCTGGACCTCGCCCCAGGTACCCCTGGTTTTGACGTTGGTGAGGACCCGTTTCAGGTCGCCCACCCCACCCGCGAGGGTCCGCATTTCACCAAGTCCGCTGTAGACCTCCTCAAGCCGTTTGCTGACTTGGGCAAAGCTTTCGCTCAGCCGCTGGTTCAACGTGGTATGGAGCTTTTCGTCCACGGTCTGGCGCATTTCCTCCAGCTTTTTGCTGTTTTCCTCCTGCAGGTTGAGCACGGAGCGGTAAACGGTATCCCGCATTTCCGAGATTCGTTTCTCATTCAGCGCGAGCTTGTCGTCCAGTTGGGTGCCAAGATGCCTGAGACGCTGTTCCTGTCCAAGTCCCATGGAATCGAGTCGGGTGTTGATCTCGTCGAGCCTGCCGATGAAAAGGGCGGTCTGCGCCTGAACGGTTCCATCCATGCCGGTTCGTACGTCCTCCAGGCGGCTGCTGAATTCCTCCCGGGTGGGAAAAACGGCCAGCTGGTTCCAGATCATTCTGTTTTCTTCGTTCAGCCGCTGCAGGAGGCCAAGCATCTCGGTCTGCTTTTTGTCAAGCCTCCTTTCGGCATCCTCAACACGCTCCCGCATGCGGCCAGACTGGATCAGCAGGACCGCCGCCGCGATGGTCAGAAGCGCGCCGCACAGGCTCAGAATCAGCATGGACGTATCCATCCGTCTACCTCCCGAACAAAAACAGGAGGAGGACCCCGTCCCCCTCCATGGGATACTTACATTTCTCGTCTGCCTTCCAGGGCTTTGCTCAAGGTAACTTCATCCGCGTATTCCAGATCGCTCCCCACCGGAACGCCATGGGCAATGCGGGTGGCTTTTACCCCCATGGGCTTGAGAAGGCGCGCGATATAGGTGGCCGTCGCTTCCCCCTCGATGTCCGGGTTGGTAGCAAGGATAACCTCCTCCACCTGACTGTCGGAAAGCCTTGAAAGCAGTTCCCGGATCCGGATGTCATCCGGCCCGATCCCGTTCATTGGGGAAAGCGTTCCTCCGAGGACATGATACAGCCCCTTGTAATCCCGCATGCGTTCGAAGGCGGCCACATCCCTTGGTTCGCGGACAACACAAATCTGTTTTCTGTTTCGTCCCGGGTCTTCGCAGACAGGGCAGAGGTCGTTCTCGGCATAATTAAAGCACACAGGGCAGTAATGGATGGCCTTTCTTCCGTTCCAGAGGGTGGAGGCCAATTGCCTGACCTGCTCTTCGGACATGGAAGCGATGTGATAGGCCAGCCGCTGGGCGCTTTTCTGTCCGATGCCGGGCAGACGGCTCAGTTCCGAGGCGATTCTTTGAATCGGATCCGTACTCATCTGTCAGAATAAACCGCCCATTCCGGCAGGGGCCATACGGCTCATGGTCTCCTCACGGGTTTTTTCACCCGTGCGGAGCGCTTCGTTCACCGCGGCCATGACCAGGTCCTGAAGCATTTCCACATCCTCGGGATCTACGGCCTCGGGTTTGATGGTCAGGGAAACCACTTCGCGTTTTCCGTTGACTTTGCAGGTGACCATGCCGCCGCCGGCGGTGGCTTCATATTCACGGGCATCCAGGTCTTCCTGGGCCTTGGTGAGCTGCTCCTGCATTTTCTGTGCCTGCTTCATCAATTGCTGCATATTGCCGCCGCCGAAATTAGGAAACTGATTGCGAGCCATAGGATCCCTCCGTATTATTCGAATAATATTGTTATTTGGATTTCTTACCTGCCCGGGATCACACAAAACAAGTCCCGAACGGCAGGAAGCCTATGGAATTATAGCATAGCATCCGGATTGTTGCAACCGTAGACCAGCAGCGCTTCAGGGCGATCGCTTATTGCGAATAAGTTACAATAATATTACATTTCTGTTACCAA
>CAMJUL010000071.1 GCA_946408995.1 uncultured Clostridia bacterium
TCCTTCAACTTGCTTTTACTTCCTCAATCTTGCGTCTCGCGGTGCAAGTGACCAAGTGGAGCCAAAGTGGAGCCAACTTCATTTGTCTATTTTTTCCCCGGTGAAATGCTTTCCGGCCGGTTTTCGTTGCTATTTGGCCGGATAAATGATATAATTTTCCATCCTTTATCGTATATCTTTGTGCCGGCGGCGAGGCGGAATGGACGCGAGACCTGTTCCGGTACGCGCGGGCGGTGCTGAACACGCGGGACAAAAGAAAAGGGGGAGAAAAGGATGTTCAGGAAAGCACTGGCTTTCATGGCGTTTGTGTGTCTGTGGACCCTGACGATGACCACGGCGGGGGCGCAGGGTTACGGGCCGGAGCCCCTGGGGGTGATCCGGACGGTGGAGGGCAGCCGGTCCTTTGTGCGGGAGCGGCCGGACGAAAAATCGGAGCTGACCGTCATTTTGGACCCGAATACGCTTTTGTATTATTACGGGGAGCAGATCGGCGCCAACGACCGGGTGTGGTATCAGATCTGGACCGAATACGGCTGGGGCTGGATCTCCAGCGGGCGGGCCGTGAAGGTGCAAAAATATGGAAGTCCCTCCGGGTACGGCCCGTATGATAACGGGGATTATAACGGCGGCAATAACAGCGGTTACGGATACAGCGTCTTTGGCGCTATCGGTCCCGCCTGGGGGCCCCAGGGGCAGCAGCGGCAGGGGTGCGTCGTGGTGGGGGACGGCGGCAGGTCTACCGTGCGCAGGGCCGCGGACGACAAGGTGGATAACATCGGGTATGTGAACCCGGGGGAGATCCATTACTGGTATGATTCCAAAATCGGCACCACCGACGCGGTCTGGTACCTGATCTATATCGAAAACCCCATCTATCCCGGCGACAACTGGGGCTGGATCTCAGGCAGACGGGTGACCCGGTACTGACTCCGGAGGAAAACGAACCGTACAGCCCGGAGGCCGGAAATGCTATAATAATCAGATAAGCAACGAAAGACGGCCGGGGCGGACCCGGCAAAGAAAAACGCGCGCTGAAAGCGCTTTGCGCAGGTGGAACATGCGGCAGGAAGAAAAACCGGAGCGCAGCTACTCCTTTACCCTGAGGGCCTGGCGGCAGATCCTGGAAACGCTGGACAGCGGGGATTTCTGGTCCATGGAGGCGGACGCGATTTACCGCACGCTGACGGCCCGTATCCGCGTGGTGCCCTTCCGGGAGTATCTTAAGCGTTATATCTATGAGAAAACGGGCATGTACCGGCCCTTTGCCACGGTGCCCGCGGAGGAGTACGCCGCCATTGTCATGGACGCGTTCCAGCAGAGCGGCACGCCCTGCTCCTTTGAAACGGGGACCACCAAAATGCATCAGGCGGTGCGCAACTGGCTGACCAGGGACCGGGTCTCCCGGGAATCGGTGCTGCTGCTGGGCCTTGGGCTGTATATGACCGTGGAGGACGTGAACGCCTTCCTGACCAAGGCGCTCCATGGCCCGGTCCTGGACGCGGACGACCCGGTGGAGGGCATCTGCCTGTATTGCTATGCGCACGGCTACCGGTACGAGAAGTTCCGGCAGCTTTACGAAATGTATCAATCCATGGGGACGGCGGTGGACCGGGAGCGGGTGGAGGCGAACCAGCCGGTGGGTCGGGCCCAGTCTAAAAAGGTCATTGAGGAGGACATCCTGCTTCTTTCAAAGCTGCTGGAGGGCAAAAAGGAGGGCGGGACGACGCCTGTCCAAAAGGAGCGGGCGGAGGCCTTCCGGGCCCTCTATGACCGGGCCGGGGAGACCCTTGAGGCCCTTTCGGAGGGAACCTCCGGACGGCCCAGATCGCTGGAGCGGGTGCTGAGCGCCTCCATCCCCCTGAGCGCCCACGGCAACCTGGTGCCCGCCGTTCGCGCGGCGGCCGGGGCGGCCTTTGCCCAGAAGCGCTTCAGCCGTCAGCGCATCCACCGGATCCTGGCGGGGGAACAGGGCCCGGGCCGGTATGACCTGCTGACGCTGTGTTTTTTCCTGGGCAGCTGCACCCAGGAAAGGGCGGAGGACCGGAACGCGGCGCTGAAACGGTTCCGGCACGACGCGGACGCGCTGCTGACGGGCCTGGGCTTTGGCGGCCTTTACCCGGCGGATCCCTTTGACGCCTTCCTGATCCTGTGCATGCTGACGGACGACCCGCTGGGGTCCTATTCGGATGTGATGGAGGCGGCGTATTCCGACGCCCCGGAGGCCCTTGCATGACGGACGAAGCGCTTATCAGGGCCGTATGGCCGGAATACAGCGTGGTGGGGCCCTTGGGACACGGCACCTTCGGCACGGTCTGGCATGTCCGGCGGACGGATCTTGAGGACATGGACGCGGCGGTCAAGGTGATCGGCGTCCCGTCGGACGAGGGGGACGTTCAGGCGCTGCGGGCGGACGGATTCAGCGAAGGGCAGATCGACGCCTTTTTTGACCGTCTGGCGGAGGACTGGAAAAACGAGATCCACCTGATGAAGCGGTATCAGGGCCTGTCCCATTTTGTCAGCATCGAGGACTGCCGGGTGCTGGAGCGCAAGGGGGACCTTCACGGCAAGTGGATCCTGATCCGCATGGAAAAGCTTAAAAGCCTGCCGGCTTACCTGAGCGACAAGACCCTGACGCAGGAGGAGGTCGTCGACCTGGGCCTGCAAATGTGCGAGGCCCTGAAAACCTGCCACCGGGACGGCCTGATCCACCGGGACATCAAGCCGGAGAACATCTTTGTGCAGGACCGGGACGCCTCGGGCGTCCTGTACAAGCTGGGGGATTTCGGCGCGACCCGGCAGACGGACAGCCTGTCCCGTTCCTACTCCATGAAGGGGGCCCAGGCCTATATGGCGCCGGAGATCCTCAAAACCCGCCGGTACGATGAACGGGCGGACATCTATTCCCTGGGGCTGACATTGTACCGCCTGATGAACGGCAACCGCCTGCCCTTTTTGCCGCCCAGGCAGCTGTTTACCCATGAGGACTATGCCATGGCGGTCCACATGCGTTTGAACGGCGCGCCGGTGCCGCCGGCGGCCGACGCCACGCCGGAGTTCAACCGGGTCCTGGTCCGGGCCTGCGCCACGGATCCAAAGGACCGCTACCCTTCGGCGGAGGCGTTCCAACGGGCGCTGGAGGCGCTGAAGACCCCGGCGACGGACGGAAAAAGGATCCTTCGGCGGGTGGGACTGCCCTTTTGCGGCCTGCTGCTTTGCGCTTCGCTGCTCCTGGGGCTGAGGCCTTGGGCGGCCCGGGGAACGAAGATGCCGTCCGCGGGGACGGCCGCCCAGGGCGGGGAAACGACTCCGGTGCCGATGCTGGCCGCCTCGATCCGTCCGGACCCGCTGCTGAAGGCGCTGGAAACGGTGGGGCGGCGCTGGGAGGAGATCTGCGCCGGCTCCGCGGAGAGGCCGGAGGGCCTGGCGGACTGTCACGCCCTGGCGGACTGCCTGGCGGCGGCGCCGGCCCTGACGGCAGAGGAGGGGGGCGTTCTCCGTCTGGAATACAATGCGGCAGGCACACTGCTTACCTGTGTGGATCAGGAGGGAAAAGAATACCGGTATACCTGGGACGAGGAGGCGCAGGGCTTCGTTTTCCGCAATCTGACGGAAAAAGAGCCGGACCTGATCCGCGCCTACCGGGCGGAATATCCTCTCCAATGCGGCGGCAGAGACTGGCAGGCCGCCTATACCTACGCGGCGGAGGCCCCCTTCAGGCCGACCGGGATCTCCCTTGGGCTGCTTCGCGGGGGAGCGGGGGAGAGGACCTTCACCTGGGAGGCGGAACGGGACGGGGAGAACCTAAGCTGTCTTTTGGTTCTGGATAACGGGGAGGCCCCCCCGACCTATAAAAGATACACCCTTACAGACCGGAGGAATGATGAATGAAAAAGAGACGCTTTTTTTGCCTGCCGGCGCTGCTGCTGTGCTTTTTTGCCGTTTCCATGGCGGAGGGCGGGCTGACCCTTTTCCCGGCCGAGCCCATTCAGGCGGGGGCGGAAAAGATTCTTTTCACCGTAGAACCCCAGGCGCCGGAGGGGCTGCGCATGAACGTGTTTTCCGGGGAGGAGGCCATCGCCGCCTCGGTGGCGGTGACCGGGCCGTCCTCTGCGGAGGTCACGCTGACCCGCCCCCTCAGGGAGGGGGAAACCCTCCGGGTGTTCGCGGACGTGCTGCTGGACGGAACGCCCTCCGGGGGGACGGAGGCGGTCTTCCCCGTGGAAGCGCTGTTTGGGGGCAAGTTGTCCCGGCTGCGGGCCCGGGCGGACGCCATGTGGCCCGTCTGGCGGGATGAATGGGGCAAGGCGTTTCTGGAAGGGAGGGTCTGGCTGCGGGCCAATTTCCGGGACCTGCCCTTTGTCACCTTCCCGGACGAGGCGCCGGAGATCGCGGTGGAGGAAGCCGGCGGCGACGCCGGGATCCGTTTTTCGGAGCCTGTACCGGAGGATTGGTCCGTCCTGACGGCGGTGGGGATGCCGGTGACGCTGACCCCCTGCGTCCGGGAGGCGGACGGGGCCTATACCGCGAAGGCGGGCTTTGACAGCGTTTACCTGGTCAGCGATCAGGGGGCGGAGCGGGTCAGCGTCACTGTGGTCTACCAGCGGACGGACGGCTTCCTGGCCTCCTGGCCCATTGTGGAATGGATCCAGCCGGACACGGAGGAGCCCATCGCCTTCAACTGCTATGGGAATGGCACCGCCCGCGGGTTCTCCGGGGGCATGTACGCGGTGGTGGGGAACGGCGCGGCCTGGTACGCCGAATATGACAGCAGGGCCGGCCTTGTCACCTACACGGACCTGATGACCGGGTACGCCTGGGACAAGGACCAAACATCCGTGGGGGAGCCTGTGCCGGAGGGGTATGTGCTGCCGGTGGAGATCTGGTAAAAGACGCTTTTCAAACTCTGCGGCGGACCGGGAGCGTCTTTGGAAGGATGAGGCGGGCCTGACGGTTCAACAGCGGGGAACAGGAACGCGCGGAAAGGGGAGAGAGGCTTGGTATTCCGTTACCTGAAGCGGATATGGGACAAAGCTCCGGGAAGTCTTCGAAAACTGCTGGCCATTACATTTATTGGCTTTGCCGGGGCGCTGCTGATAACCTTTGTGATGATGCTTAACGGGCTCCTTTCCCAGGGCCCCCAGGGCCAAACCTTCCGGGTGGGGGCAGGGTGCTTCGTTATGGTGGCGCTTTTCCTGGGCGCGTTTCTCCTGCTCCTGCGCGTCAGGCTGACCCTTGAGGCGCGGGGGGAGGATCCGCCGAAAGCGCTGCTTGCGATGGCGTTCTTTGGCATCCTTGGCCTGGCGGTCCCGCTGCTGATGGCCCTGCAGCCGGACCGGGAGGCGTCAGACCCGTCCGGGATGAGCATGGCCCCCCTGATCCTGTTGCCCCTGCTGCTGACTGTCCCGCTGATCGTTTATCTTGTCCGTCTGGAAAGACCGTCCCAAAGGCCAAAGGCCAGGACGTGGCAGCTGGTGCTGCTTGGACTTGGAGTGTTCCAGCTGATATCGGCGGTGATGCTTGCGTGCGGCGCCTCCCCGGGCGCGGAGGCCGCGTACCGTATCAACGGGCTTTTTTCCGCGCTGATCGGGATCGCGCTGACGCTGCCGTATTTTTTGCGGAAGTGACGGGCCTGGCACGGCTCACGCATGAAGCGTGAGCTCGCAGGGGGGTCTCCACGACCCCCATGCGGATCTGCCTGTCACCCCTACGGGGTTCCCGGGCGGCAGATCCGCAAGGAAAAAATTGCTACGCAATTTTACCTCAGTCACGTACACGCCGCTCCTTCGGATGAGAATCAGGGGGTGTTCCCCCTGATAACCCCCCTCCCATCCTGTCTGATTTGCCTTCCTTTGGTTCATGCGTAAGCCCTGACGGGCCTGGCCCTGCCCGCGGATACAACCGGGCACAAAAGAATCCGGGGAACAGCAGAATATCATCAGACAAGGCGCTGCCGGCGGAATCCCTCGGCGGTGCCTGCCTTTATAACGGAAAACGAACCGTACAGAAACGCGGAGGCCCTGTGATAAAATGTAAAAAATCCACAGCGTTCTCCGCCCGGCCCCATAAGCAGCTTTTGTTTTTGCGGCCCAAAGGGCGGTACGGTCGTGCATCCTGTCCGCGCGCAGTCAGCGGGACTCTGACTGGCGGGGCATTTATAAGATCAATTCAATAAGGAAACGGAGGCATTTCCATGAAAAGAACCCTTGCCGCGATCCTGACCCTTGCCCTGGTGCTATCCCTGTTTACAGTGCCGGCCATGGCAGCCGAAACCGTTCCAAATTCAACGATCGAAGAAAACGGCTTCGTCTTTGAGCGGCTGCGCAACGGCGCGCTGAAACTGGTCAGTTATACCCTGGACGCCAAGGGAAAGACGGTGAACATCCCGGACACGGTCCAGAACTACCATGTGGAGCGGATCGGGGAATACGCCTTTAACGGCTGCAAAATGAGCAGCGTTACCATTCCGGATACCGTACAGATGATTGAATCCGGCGCCTTCAACGACTGTACGGAGATCCAGCGGGTCAGCATTCCAAACTCCGTGTTTTTTATTGACGGCAATCCCTTTACCGGCTGCAAAAGCCTGCAGAACATCAGCCTGGACCCGAAGCATCCTACTCTGCAGCGGACCAGCGACGGGGCGCTTTACAGCCAGAAAAACAAAATGCTGCTGTGCTTCCCGTATGCCCTGCAGACCCGAACCTTCTCTGTAATGAAGGGGACGCTCATTATTGGCAAGAACGCGTTCTATGGCTGTGACCAGTTGGAGTCCATCAACCTGCCCAATACGGTCACCGAGATCGGGGAGGGCGCGTTCACCGGCTGCACGAAGCTGATCAGCATCACGCTGCCGGACAGCCTGCTTTCCATCGGGGCGGGGGCATTCATGGGATGCACGTCGCTGCGGGGCATTTCCCTGCCCCGGGAGATCTCCCGGATCGAGAGAAGCACCTTCCTGAGGTGCGCTTCCCTCGCGGACGTGTCCTTCTCCGAAAACCTGACGACGATTTGTGATATGGCCTTCAAGGACTGCGGGAACCTGCATGAGATCCATCTTCCAGCGCATGTCAGCAGTATCGGAACCTCAGCTTTTAACGGATGTGCGACCCTGACCGATGCTTATATCCCCGTGTCGGTAACGGAAATCGGGGATTCCGCCTTTGATAATTGCTCTGTCCGGCTGTATATGCATTTGGAGGAATACGCCTTTGCGGAAATCTACGCGAGGATTTACGACATCAGCTTTACCTATGATAACGGAGATGTTTTCCTGAACAGTACGGCGGAATGAATTCTGCCGGTCATACAAAACCCGGTGTGAGGCGGCAGGTTTTTAAATCTGCCGCCCGCGTTTCTTAAAGAAACCAGAACGGTTCTTTTGCGGCTGTTATGGAGGACCTTCAGGCGGAAACCTGGCGTCAGAGAGAATCAAAAAGGGGTGCGGAGGATGAAAAAAGGGTTTACGGTTTTGTGCGTATTGCTGCTGTTGGTGACGGCGGCGTTCGCGGAGGGGTCCTGGAAGTGCCCGGAGTGCGGAAAAATGGTGCCGGAGCTGCTGGGGGACATGTGCCCATACTGCGGCGGGGCGAAGCATACGCATACCTGGCTGCCGGCGACCTGTAAAACGCCGGAAACCTGCGCCGAATGCGGGGAGACCCGCGGGGAGCCTGCCGGCCACGCCTGGAAGGACGCCACCTGTACGAAGCCCAAAACCTGCGCGGTCTGCGGGGAGACGGAGGGGGAAACGGCCCCCCACAGCTGGGACGGCGGAACGGTGATCCGGACGGCGGACTGCCATACGGAGGGGCTGCGGCAATGGACCTGCACGGTTTGCGGCCTGACAGAGGAGGACCCCATCGCCCGGGATCCGGAGAACCATACGGGCGGAACGGAGACCCGGGACCGGAGCCTGGCGGACTGCACGTTGGACGGGTATACCGGGGACACGTACTGCCTTGGCTGCGGGGAAAAGGTGGAGACGGGAAAGACGATCGAGGCCCTGGGGCACGCCTGGGAGGAAGCCACCTGTACACAGCCCAGAACCTGCCGGACCTGCGGGGCGACGGAGGGGGAAGCCCTGGGCCACAGCTGGGATGAGGGGACCGTGACGCTTCAGGCGGACTGCCATACGGAAGGGATACGGCAGTACACCTGTACCGTCTGCGGGGAAACGAGGGAAGAAGCGCTGCCCAGGGACCCGGAGAACCATACGGGCGGGACCGAGATCCTGAACGGGAAGGAAAAAACCTGCACCGAAGACGGCTATACGGGGGACACGTACTGCCTTGGCTGCGGGGAAAGGCTGGAGACAGGGAATACGGTCGAGGCCAAGGGACATGTCTGGAAGACGAAGTCAACAACAACGCTGAGGACCTGTGCGGTCTGCGGTGCGGCGGACTGGAACAGTCTTAAAAAGGGCCATCATGTGTTCTTCGGACGCTATCCCCAGACGGAGGAGGGGACGGACGATACGCCCATCGAATGGCTGGTGCTGGAGCGGGACGGAAACAAGGCGCTGCTGCTGAGCCGGTACGCGCTGGAGGCGAAATCCTACAATGAAGAAAGAACAGAGATCACCTGGGAAAAATGCAGCCTGAGGAGCTGGCTGAACGGGGAGTTTTACCAAAGGGCGTTCAGCGGCGAGGAGCAGGAGGCGATCCTGATGACGGTTGTGGACAATGGCCCGGGACAGCAGTACAGCAAGTGGGGCCGATACGGAGGGAATCACACACAGGACAAGGTTTTCCTGCTGAGCTATGGGGAAGCGAACAGGTATCTTGGGGTGACGAGGTCGAACAGCGGCAATTTGGAATCGATGATATCCCCAACGGCCTACGCGTTCCGACAGGGAGCGATGACAAATTCCGATAAAAAGACCGTGGAGGGGGAAAGCGCCTGCTGGTGGTGGCTCCGTTCCCCCGGAAGCGCGTGGCAAGAAGCCGCGCGCGTATACGTCGACGGGAGGCTACATAGTGTGTACGTGAACAATGTCAACGGCGGTGTCCGCCCCGCGTTGTGGGTGGATCTTGAGTCTGATTTTTTTGGAAACTGAATCCGGAGAACAGGCAAAAAACGCGCCTGTATCGCCCGATCGATCCAATAACGGAAACAAAGAAAGGATGAACCCGAATGAAAAAGAACTTACGGATGATCCTGTCCCTGATCTTCTGTCTGTCCCTTTGCCTTCCCATGGCCTTTGCCGCGGAAACGGCTGCCGAGACGGAGCCGAACGACAGCTTCTCCGAGGCCCAGCGCGTTTCGGTGCAAACGATCGTAAACGGGGTCCTGGATTCCAAGAAGGACGTGGATTCCTATCGGTTCGACCTCCCGGAGGCCGGCTGCGTCCGCCTGACCTTCGAGCATGAATACGTGGACAGCTCCTCCACCCTTTGGGCAGTGACCCTGACGGACGGGGACAGCAATGAGCTGGTCACCTATGAGATCCGGGGGAACAAAACCAAATTTCTGTCGGAGCCCATGGGGCTTCCCGCCGGTACCTGCTTTGTCCGCGTTTTCGATTATTACAGTTCGGGCAAAGCAAGCATGCCCTACACCCTGAAAGTGGAATATGAACCGTCCGACGCCTGGGAAAAGGAGCTGAACGATTCCTTTGGCAAGGCAAGCCGGATCGTCCTCAACAAAACGTTCAGCGGCACCATCCGCACCAAGGACGACCGGGACTACTACCGGTTTGACCTGGAGGCCCCCGGGGCCGTCAGCGTCGTTTTGAACCATGAGTACCTTGAAACCAATGAAAACAGATGGCAGGCCACCCTGTACAGCGAGGAGAACGTGCCCCTGTATACGCAGGGCTTTATCGGCAGCAAAACCAAAAACGCCTGCGATCCCGTGGGACTGCCAGCCGGCACCTATTTTATCTGTGTGGAATCCTATTATAAAAGTTCTTCCGCCTTTTCAGGCATTCCCTACGAACTGACGCTGGACTACACGGCCTCCGACGAATGGGAAAAGGAACTGAACGATTCCTTCCCGAAGGCGACCCGGATCCGGACGGACAAAACGTACAACGGGACCGTCAAGGACAAGGACGATGTGGACTTTTACGCCTTTGACCTGGAAGACGGTCCGGGAAGCCTGACCGTTTCCTTCAGCCACGAATACCTGGAGACCAGCGAAAGCCGCTGGAAGCTGACCCTTTACGACGGAGACAACGTGGAGATGGTCACCTGGTCCGTCGCAGGGAAAGGCAGCAAAAGCACCTTCGCGCCGATCGGGCTTCCGGGTGGCCGGTATTACCTGCGGATCGAAAGCTATTACAAATCCTGGGGCGCGTTCAGCAGTACGCCTTACGCGTTCCGTGCGGACTATGCCCCGGACAGCGCCTGGGAAAGGGAGTTCAACGACGCCTTTTCCGCCGCGAACCGCCTGGAGGCCGGCGCTGTAGTTTCCGGAAGCCTGATGCACGGCAGGGACGCGGACTATTACCGTGTGGAGGCCCCGAAGACGGGGATGTATTCCCTTTCGTTCCGGCACGAATACGTCGACACCACCGAAAACCGCTGGAAGGTGACCGTATACAACGCAGACAACGAGGAAATCACCAAGCTGAATGTCAAAGGGAACGAGACCCGGACGGCGTTGGATACGCGTCTGAACGCGGAGACCTGCTATATCAAGGTGGAGAGTTATTACACCGGGAGCAGCGTCTTTGCCAGTGACGTGTATCAGCTGACGCTGATCCCGCAATAATGCGGCGGACAAAGCAACCAGCGGAGTGGGAAAAGAAAGAGGTGCGGAGGATGAAAAGAAGGTTCGCGGCGCTGTGCGTCCTGCTGGTACTGATCTCCTGCGCGTTCGCGGAGGGCTCCTGGAAGTGCCCGGACTGCGGCAAAATGGTGCCGGAGCTGCTGGGGGATGTATGCCCGTACTGCGGCGGGGCCAGGCATACGCATGTCTGGCTGCCGGCGACCTGTACGGAACCGGAGACCTGCAGGGACTGCGGGGAGACCCGGGGGGACCCCGCCGGCCATGCCTGGCAGGAAGCCACCTGCACGGTTCCAAAGACCTGCGCGGTCTGCGGGGCAACGGAGGGGAACGTGCTGCCCCACAGCTGGGATGAGGGGACCGTGACGCTTCAGGCGGACTGCCATACGGAAGGGATCCTGCTTAAGGCCTGTACCGTCTGTGGGGAGACGAAGGAAGAAGCGCTGCCCAGGGACCCCAAGAACCATACGGGCGGGACCGAGACCCGGGACGGAAAGGAAGCAACCTGCACCGAAGACGGGTATACAGGGGATATATACTGCCTTGGCTGCGGGAAAAAGCTGGAGGCAGGAAAAGCGATCCAGGCCAAGGGGCATGTTTGGGAGAAAACCGCGGAAGGCACTGTGACGCTCTGCCGTGTCTGCGGGACGGTCGAGGAGGGCCAGCACGTCTTCTTTGGCAGCTATCCGCAGACGGCAGAGGGAAATGATCATACTTCCATTGAGTGGCTGGTGCTGGACTATGAAAAAGAGAGCAACAGCGTATTGCTGCTGAGCAAATACGGCCTGGACGCACAGCCGTACAGTATTGAGTCTGGCAACGCAACCTGGCAAACCTGCTACCTGAGGGCCTGGCTCAATGGGGAGTTTTACCATAGGGCATTCAGACAAACGGAACAGGCTGCGATCCGGATGACACCGGTGAAGAATGGCAAAGAGCAAGGAAACACCGGATGGGACGCCATCGGAGGGAACGATACCAATGACAAGGTGTTCCTGCTGAGCTGCGCGGAAGCGTCCCAAGCCTTTGGCGTGACACAGGAAGACAGAAAGAACAGGAAATCGAGAATGGCACCAACGGCCTATGCGATACAGCAGGGAACCTATATAAGCAGCACAAGCACGACTGAAGAGGGGGAAAGAGCCGTTTGGTGGTGGCTGCGTTCCCCGGGCAGCAGACAGAACAACGCCGCAGCTGTCAGTCCGGAAGGTTCACTCAATAGCCTTGCTGTTCATCTGGATTATGGCATTGTCCGTCCGGCTCTGTGGGTGGATTTGAGTGCGGTCAGCGGATCGCCGAAGGATACAGCCGCGGAAACAGGAAATACGTCCAATACCAATTCTACGGAAAAGGTGGAAGCCTCCGGCAAAACGGGGCAGGAAGGGCAAATAGAGGCGGGGACCTGTGTTCCCTTTGGTCATTATCCGCAGACGGAAGAGGGTACGGACGATACGCCCATCGAGTGGCTGGTGCTGGAGGTGGACAAGGAGAATGACCGTGCTCTGCTGCTTAGCCGTTATGGCCTGGACGCGAAGCCGTACAATGATGAAGACAAAAACATCACCTGGCAGACGTGCAGCCTGCGCACCTGGCTGAACGGAGCGTTTTACCACAAAGCCTTCAGTCCGAAAGAACAACAGGCAATCCGGATGACGGTGGTGAAGAATGGCAAGGACCAGGGCTACAGCGAATGGGATACCAACGGCGGACAGGATACGAACGATAAGGTTTTTCTGCTCAGTTACGCGGAAGCGAACCGGTACCTGGGGGTCAGCCCGGATGAAAGCAGTGAAATATCCTATGCCAATGGAAGCGGCATGATGGCTCCGACAGCCTATGCGATCAGTCAGGGGGCCTTTATAAGCCCAGCATTCAGCATAGAGGATGGAAAAGCCGCGGGAAGCTGGCTGCTGCGTTCGCCTGGGCCACGGCAGAACAGATCTGCAAATGTTACCGCGCTTGGGCGTCTTACGTGGGCGTTTCCCCTTGATGCCGATAATTGCGTCCGTCCCGCGCTGTGGGTGGATCTTGGATTGCTCAACGAAGATTGAGGGAGAGCGTTGTTTGCTGTTTTATAGTAACCGTCTGCAGTCGGAAATGAGGCACTGCAGGACAGCATGACAGGAAACAGAAACAATATCGGAAAGAACGCTCATTGGCCTTTATCCGCAGACGCGGCTGGGGACAGTGTGCGTCGGACGATGACGAGGTGTTCGACAGCGCGCAGCCGCTGAGTAAGGGGAATAGGAGGAACAATAAAAAACACAATGGCAGACGCGCACATTGCGTTTCCGTTTGAATGAGAAACTTACCACAAGGGGATGCGGTGGCGTGGAATAGAATGCGATCTTTGGTGCGACGGCAAAAACCTCATTCAGAAACAGAGGTGCGGAGGATGAAAAAAGGGTTTGCGGTTTTATGCGCATTGCTTTTGCTGGTGACGGCGGCGTTTGCGGAGGGCTCCTGGAAGTGCCCGGAGTGCGGCAAAATGGTGCCGGAGCTGCTGGGGGACGTTTGCCCCTACTGCGGCGGGGCCAGGCATACGCATGTCTGGCTGCCGGCGACCTGTACGGAACCGGAAACCTGCAGGGACTGCGGGGAGACCCGTGGGGACCCCGCCGGCCATGCCTGGCAGGACGCCACCTGCATGGCCCCGAAAACCTGCGCGGTCTGCGGGGCAACGGAGGGGGACGTGCTGCCCCACAGCTGGGATGAGGGGACCGTGACGCTGAAGGCGGACTGCCATACGGAAGGGATCCTGCTTAAGGCCTGTACCGTCTGTGGGGAGACGAAGGAAGAAACGCTGGCCAGGGACCCAAAGAACCATACGGGCGGAACGGAGATCCGGGACGGAAAGGAAGCGACTTGTACCGAAGACGGGTATACGGGGGACACCTGGTGCCTGGGCTGCGGAACACTGCTGGAAAAAGGGAGCAAACTTGCGGCCGCGGGACACATCTGGCAGGAGGCTGCCGGAAACGCGGTCAGGTCCTGCCGTGTTTGCGGGGCGATGGAAGGGGAAGGTCTTCATATCGTCCAAGCGGAGGGCCTGACGGGGGAATTCAGCGTGGGGGTGTCCTTGGATGAAAAGGGCAGGGTCAGCGGCATCGCGCTGGGGGAGACCTCATCGGAAGTTGACGCGCCCTTCCTGCAAATGGTGAAGGAAAACGAAGGCTTCCTGCCCCAGTTTATCGGCAAAAGCGGGCAGATCGGGGAAGCGGAAATCGATACGGTGACCTATGCAACGGTCTCCTCCAGGGCGGTGCTTGAGGCGGTCAACCGGATCCTGGCGGGCAGCGCTGTAAAGACGGAGAGACTCACCGCGGAGCCGGCAGGGGAGGACGTGGTCATCCTGAGCGTGAACGGGGAGACCGTGGACCGGCAGACGGTCACTGACCGGATCGAGGCATATCGGCAGTTCAACAGCTTTTACAGCGACATGGGCCTTGAGCCGCCTTATCCGACAGACCCGTCCGGGCTTTTGGACACGGCGCTGTCGGACCTGGCGGACGAACTGGTGGCCCGGCAAAAGGCGGCGGAATTGGGCCTGGATTCCTTTACGGAGGAGGAGCTGGCGCAGGCGCAGGGCGGCCGGGAAGGGCTGCTGCTGGAGCGGGTGAAACAGTATGTCCGGGCGGGCATTTCCGTAACGGAGGAGGACGTGCGGGCCGCGTATGAGGCGAAGATCGAGGAGGAAAAGCGCCGCTATGAAGCGGAGCCCGCCGCTTTCGGGAATGATGTCAACAATGGTGTTCTCTGCTGTTACGCCCCGGCGGGGTACCGGTATGTTAAGCACATCCTGATCACGGGGGAGGACGGGGAAGCGGCCAACGCCGAAACCCCTCCGGAAAAGGTCCGGGAGGTATACGCTTTGGTGACGGCCGACGGCGCGGACTTTGACGCCCTGATGGCCGAATACGGCGAGGATCCCGGCATGATGCAGGAACCCGGTCGGACCTGCGGCTATGCGGTCTGCGGGGAGAGTCCCTTTGTGGAGCCCTACGTAAGGGCGGCCCTGGCCCTTAAGAAGGTCGGGGACGTTTCCGAACCGGTGCCGGCTTCCCCCTATGGCTGGTTCATCCTCCGGTATGAGGCGGAGATCCAGGAAGGCATCCGTTTGACCCTGGAGGAGGCCCGACAGGCGCTGACGGAAAGCGTTCTGGACGCCCGGTTCAACGAGGTCTGGCGGGACACGGTGGACAAGTGGCGGAGCGAGGCGGACATCCGCATGTGGCCCGAAAGGATGGGCGATTAGGGCCCCGCGCAAGGGGAGCCTCCGGCGCGCGCCGGAGTCCGTAAAAAACCTGTTCCGTATTTGAGCACTTCCCCCGTTTTCCGGGGCATACCAATTTTGCGGAAAACGGGTGAAGTGTTTTTTCGAATATGCGCCCCCTTTGCCGGCTCTTCCGTTTTGCCGGACAGGAACGGACGAAAACGCGCGAAAACGAAAAAGGAGCCATGTTTTACAGCTGATTTTGAGTCCGATGACCGCCGGCGGCAAGGATCCTGTGAATGAGGGCACTGCCGATGAAAGCGCTTCCCGGGCCGGGCGAGTTAGTGTAAAGTAGTTCTGGGAGAATTGAGTTATCAGGGGAACGTAGAAGAA
>CAMJUL010000072.1 GCA_946408995.1 uncultured Clostridia bacterium
CGGGTAAATCCACGTTGCTGCAAATGCGAGGTCACTTCATATTATCTAACCCCTATCCCCTTCGTCCATTCCACTCCGTACTCTTCACATTTTAAAAAGCAGCTGCCATCCTCCTCCAGGGCGCGTATCAACAGGTGCAAGGCGATACGCCCTGCAAAAAAACGAAAGAAAAAACGGCCGCAGGGCCGTGGACGGAGGATAAAGACCATGATGGAAAAGATCGCTACTTTTATGATGACAATCGGACTGATCGTGTGGGAGGGGATCGACCTTGCCCAGGGCACCCATCCCACCCTGAGCGGGATCCTGATCGGCATTTTCTCCCTGATGGGTCTGTTTGAAATCGCCGCGATCGCGGAGGAATTCCGCAAACAGCCTCCCCGGAACGCGGGGGGCAGCCCCAACGTGCCGGAGGTGTGCGTCGGATAAAAGGGGTTTCCCCACTGTTTCCGCCCGGATGGGCTTTCCATATAAAATGCATTTCCCTTTTTCCGTCCGGAAGGACGGGGGTCCATGAGAGAGAGCCCCTGATCCGTTCCGGACGGCTTTCCCCGGGCAGTCCCCGGGGCTTTTTTTGTGTGCCGGAATGCCGGTGTCCGATACCGTTCCCGGCGTTGTTTTTTTTCTGCCTGTCCGGGGATTTGGCTTTGCTTTTCTCTTCTCTGTCCTGTATACTATTGTTGATTCAGGAATGTTTTCTTCCACTTCAAACAAAAGGAGAAATATCATGAAGCCTTCTGTCTGCATGCTTCATCGCGCGGTGCTCCTGGTACTGCTTGCCGTGCTCCTTGCAGGCCTCGTCTTCCCTTCCCCTGTCCGCGCGGCAGGCGGCGGACCCTTTGACGACGCCGTATCCGCCAAGCCCTTTGATCCGGACGACCCTGAGGTGCGCGGATATGTGGAGGACTATCAGAGACAGCTGATGAACCGGGCGAACGGGCTGTTTCGGGAGATCCTGGCCGAATCAGGTTCCACGCAGATCTACCTGCTCAGGCAGGAGCGGTCAAGGGAGAACTTCCTGGCACAGCGTGAGAAGCTGGAAAACGAGTACGGCGGAAAGCTCATCAATGCAGAGACCCCGCTTGATCTGGGCAGCCTGGTCTACAGTTCGGCGCTCGCGGGCGTGAAGGAAGGGCTCAAAGGCGCCGCGAAAGAAGCGGTTTCCTTCCTCCTGGGCGTCGGCATAGACGAGGCGAAAAAGGCGCTCAAAATGGGCATCGAGGATATTGTGCACCTGTTTTATGACGGCGCGCTCAGCAAAAAGGATTTCATCGTTTCCCAGTCCGTTTACGGGGAGCAAAACCTCCGGCTGGACGAGATGGAAGTCCTCCTGACCAGGGCGGCGCAAAACGACGGCGTCTTCTCCACCCCGGAGGATGCGATCGCGTTCCTGGAATGTCATCAGCAAAACCGTCTCGCCCTGCGGACCATGCAGCTTGCAGACGATTACTACCGGGAGCTGATGAACCGGAATCCCTTTGAACGGTTCCTCGATGCCTCCGAGGAGATCCTTTTGTCGGCCGCCGTCACGGCGTTCAATACCGTTTTTCTGGATGGTCATTGGGCCAGCGGATACGTGCTTGACGAAGTGGTCAAAGCCTTTTTCCACTATCTGGACCATCTTGCCACGGCGTTTAACGACCCCGTCATCCGGCAGTGGGAAGAGGACCTGTACGCCATCCGGGGGGATACCTTTGCGCTGTTCTCCTTTGACACGAGCGAATTGGAAGACTGGGAGCGGATCAAGGCGGACCGCGCGGGGTGGACCCGGACCTGGGTAATGCGGGATCAGCCGGAGCACACCCTGGACATCTCCCTCAATTACAACGCCACACTGCACCTTGAGGCCCACTTTGAGGGCATCGGGGACTATTCCTGCGATTTCACGCCGGAAATGGATTTGAAAAGCGCATGGTTTCAGGATACGGTCCGCGACCTGATGGGCACCCTGGTCCTCTCTTCCTCCAAAGAGGAGCTGTCGGCGTATCTTGTGACGGGCAGAGAGGCCTCCGGGAGCGATCCGATCTATCCTTTTCTTTCACGCCAGCAGGCCGGCGGGCCCTTCCTCAACGAGCTGATCTACGTCCCGGCGCCTCCCGGGGAGGATCGGGACGACGGTCCTAAAGCGGATGCGGCCGTGCGCCTGTCCCCCGAAGAGACTCAACGCCTTATCACGTTCCTGAGCAGGCACCCGCTTCTGGCTGCCTCCGGCGCGGGGGCATGGGAGGGCCGGCTGCTGGTGAACGCCGACGGCACCTTCACAGGTTCTTATTATGACGAAGACGCGGATGGAATCAGCGAGGTCTCCTTCCAGGGCGCGTTCGGCCCCTCCGCTGAGCGGATCGGGAACGTTTACCACCTCCTTGTGGAAGATTTGACCCTCCGGAACCCTCCCGGCACCCCGGCCGTCAGCGTCTATGGCGACCCCATTGTGTATGCCGATGCGCCCATCCACCCACAGGAGGTCCTGGTGCTGACGCTGCCGGGCACGCCGGACGAAGACATTCCCGATACGGTCCGGGCGGAGATCGGCGGGGTTTTCGGCGAATGGGAAGATTATTCCCGGTTCTGCACCCTGACCCGGCTGGAGGACGGCTGGGGTTTCTTTACCGACGGCTCCGTCCAATGGTCCCTGTCGGATCTGGAGCCCACTGCCACCGCGGCGCCCGACCCGGCCCCCGGTGCCTCAAGAGGCGGGGAGGTGCTGATCGACGATGAGCTTTGCACCGTCGTAAACCTGGGCAAGGAAATGTTCCCCACCATTGGGAACGGGATCCCGCTTCCAGGATACCGCCTGGCTGTGACCAATCATTTGGACCGCAAACTGGTTTTTTACGCGGACACTTACCGCGAAGCAGTCTACGGATACGAAAGGACCGGGAAAGTGAACGGCCTTGTGCTTTCGGACCTCCTGTGCGGTGACCTGAAGCTCCAGCTCTCGCCGAACCGCCTTGAGGTTCCCCCGGGAGAAACCGGGGAGATGTATCTGGCCCCCATAGGCTATGGCCGGGGGTTCAGCAGCCCGGAAGAATTGGTGAACGTGGACCTGTTCATCCATGCAGTATATGACGATCCGGCCGAACGGTACAGGGATTACGAACTGCGCCTGGACTTTGGCGCCCCCTACCTATACCCCGATGCCAAAGGATATACCTTCGTGACCTGTGCGGCGTTTGGCATTTCCTTTGAACTGCCGGAGAACTGGACAACCTTCTACATCACCGGGCAAGGCGTATCGCCGCAAGAGCCGGAGAACTTTGACTTCGTCGATTTGCTGCGGGCATTGAATCCTCCCACACTGTATGATAACGGCATTTTAATCTCTTCTCACCCCATGCATACCCTGGAGCAGGCCGTGGAAATGTACTTGGAAGTCCCGGACGCCCAACCCGCGGAGGACCTCCTGATCGACGGACACCGGGCCTGCATGATCCGGTCTTCCTCCTACGACCGGTATGGCCGGATCCTGGTCGAAAGGGACGACGGCCTGGTCCTGAACCTATGGTTCGGGGAAGTGTACAAAGAGTCCGGCTATCTTGCGGCGATCGAGCACTTCCTGCGCACCTTCCGCTTTCAGACCGGCCAGGACGCGGCCCGGGAGAAGGGCACGCCGGAGGAGGAAAGCGGAACGGCCGTCTCCTGGCCCGGGATCTGGCGGTCCCGGGGCCGGGACGCGGACAGCTGGCTGTATGTCTTCCCCTACGATTGGGGGGAGGGGGTGTATGACACGATCCTGACGTCGGAGCGGGACGGCAGCTTCCTCGCCGTCGAAGGGATGCTGTATCCGGTGGACGGGATCACCGAGGAATTCTATTCCGAAGGATGCCTGCACGCGGGTCTGGTACAAACCCTGGAGAGCGGGACGATCACCCTGACGCCTTTCAGCGCGCTGAGCGACGGGCTTCTCCCCTGGATGGACGCACTTGAGGCCGATTACGTTTACGTATGTCCCCTGGAAGACCCGGACAGCCAGATCCCGCCCGCCGTGTGGGAACGGCTCCACGGCGCGCCGGCGGGCTCCCCCGTGCCGTCCGGCCCAACCCAGGTGCCCGTCATGGACAGCCTGAAGGACATCCCTGTCGGCATCGGCCCAACGCCTGACTCGGGCCGGGTCGTTCATGGCTACGTTCCCTCGCCCCTGCTTTCGCCCACACCGGCGCCGGCCCCTTCGGTGCATCTTGACCCCATCCCTGGCGCGCCCGGTGTCCTGCAGGTGCCCGTTCTGAATGCGGATGCCACCAGCTGGCTGGTCAGCAGCAGGGACCCAAACGCCTATCTCCCCCTGCGCATGCTGGACGGGGAGGAAACCACTTCTTTTCAGTTCTCCACCGATACCACGCCCCTGGGGCAGGCCTGCCTGACCTTTGCCTTCGAGGGCCCGGTCACGCTGGATGGATTATGGATGAAAAACGGCTTCTGGAAGGTCACGGACGGCATGGACCAGTATACCCGCAACAGCCGGATCAAAACCATGACCCTGGAAGCGCTGTACGCGGGCGCGGAGGGGTACCGGACCCTGGGGACCGTTCTCCTGCCGGATGAAAAAGTCCTGCATCAAATCGATTTGGGCCATGCCCAGGGGGTCACCGCCCTTCGCCTTCGCATCGACGGGATCTATACGGGCAGCCGTTTCCCCACGGATGTGTGCGTTTCGGAGGTCCTGTTCGTGCAGTATGAGGAACCGTCCTCCGTTCGTTGAACGGACCTGCGGAGATCCTATTGATAATGCCCCTGAAGCCCCTTCCCCCTTGTCCGGTTCGCGGGCTTGAAATGAAAGCCCGGGGGAAACCCAGGGCGGGAACGCCCTGGGCGTCTTCCGGATCTGTTTTTTCACTTGCGCCCGGATGGGCGCTGCATGCAAAAGGCATTCCTTTTCCGTCCCGGGGACGGGGGTCAGCCCTTGCTCCGCCCGGACGTCTGTCCCCGGGGCTTTTTGCGTGCCTGCCGGCTGCCTGATCCAGGTCCCGCCTGCGGGACCGTTTCACGGCCATAGGCCGGTTTTTCATTCTACATTCTTAAGTCTTCAGTTTTCATTTCCTTTCCCCGGCGTGTGCCGGGACTGCGGCGCTTGACATCGGGCCCGGTCTGTGGCATTCTTTTACTGGGTCTTTCCGTCCCTTTGGCAAGGGAGCGGGAAGACGGGAGTATGCAAGATCCGGGGCGGCGGGCCGGAAGGGCCGCGGCCCTGCGGAATAGATAACGGAGCGGGATTCAATGCTTTACGGTTTGGAAAAACCCAGGAAAAGCAAAGCGCCGCAGGCGATCCTTCTGATCGTCCTTGCTTTGCTGATCCTGGCGGGCATTTTATATGCCACCGGGTTTCTGGGCAGGATGAGCGGGGACACAAACGCGGTCAGGCTGCGCTGCGTGGCCGGGCAGCATGTGACGCCCTTTGGCAATTCGGTTTTGTATTACGACGGCACGACCCTGTTTTGTCTTGCCCCGTCCGGAAGTGAAAAATGGTCCTTCACCCTGGGCAGCAATGCCGGCTTCGACTGTCAGGGGGGCACCCTGGTGGCCTGGGTGGACAACCAGCTGTTCATTTTTGACGAGAACGGGCGCTCCACCTATAACGACCACCTCTCCGGCGGCACCGTGCAGTTCGCCAAGGCGGGCAGCCGGTATGTGGTCGCGGTGGTGGGCAGCGGGACCAGCCCCACCCTGGTCATCAAGGATCTGAACGGGATGACGCTGGATGAGGAACGGACGGCGTATGAGGATTCCCTGATCCTGGACGCGGGCTTTTTCGGGAACGGGGAATACCTGTGGATCACCAGCTTGGACGTCTACGGTACGGTTCCGGAGACGACGCTTTTCACCATGCGGGTGGGGCAGATGAACACCGGGGAGGTGTCCCTGGGGGACAGCCTGTGCTATGCGGTCAAGTATTCCGGCAACCGCCTGAACGTGATGACCACGCGCCAGCTTCTGGTGTACGATTACCGGGGCACCCAGGACAAATCCGCAACCATGCTGGTGTATGGCTGGCGGCTGGTGGACTGGACGGAGTCCGCTTCAACGGCGGAATTGCTGTTTGCCCCCAGCCGGCAGACGGAGGACGGCGCCTTTATGACGGAGCTGCGCCTGATCCAGGGCAGCAGGGACACCCGCATCACCCTGCCCACCAACTGCGTCGGGGCGGCGCTGCACCGTTCCAGGGTATATGCCTTCGGGGAGGATTCCATCTACCGCGCGGGCTACAGGGATACGCGCTTTACCTCCTTCAGCCTGCCCATGCGGGAGCCGGTGACGGATTATCTGGGCATGCTTTCCGGCGGGTCGGCTTTGCTTGCCTGCGGGAGCGATGTTTATCTGGTCCCGCTCAAATGAAGACGGTCGGACTGTATCTGCATATCCCCTTCTGCGTCCGCAAATGCCTGTACTGTGATTTCGCTTCCTGGAGCGGCCGGGAAAACTACATGGCGCCCTACGCGGACCGGGCGGAAAAGGAGATCCGGCGGAAAAGCCGCCGGGACATCCGGCTTGGCAGCGTGTTCATCGGGGGCGGGACCCCGTCGGTGTTTCCCCTGCCCCTGATGGAAAGGCTCCTGAAGGCCATTGGGGAAAGCTTTGATTTTGCCCCGGGATGGGAAGGCACCATGGAAATGAATCCGGGCACGGTCACCCCGGAGGGGCTGGCCCTGCTCAGGTCGCACGGCTTCAGCCGGATCTCCATGGGAATGCAGTGCGCCCAGGATGCCCTGCTTAAAAAGCTGGGCCGCATCCATTGTTTCAGGGATGTGGAAAAGGGCGCAGCCCTGATCCGGGAGGCGGGCTTTGACAATTTCAACCTGGACCTGATGCTGGGCCTGCCCGGGCAGCGCATCGCGGACGTGGAGGAAAGCATCCGCCTGGCCGTGGGGCTCAAGTGTACCCACCTTAGCTGCTACGGATTGATCGTGGAGGAGGGCACGCCCCTTGAGGCCCGGGTGAGCTCGGGCGAGTGGGTGCTGCCGGAGGTGGAAGAGGAGCGGGAAATGTACGACCGCGCCCTTGTCCTGACCGCACAGGCGGGCTTTCGGCAGTACGAGATCAGCAATTTCGCCCTGCCCGGACGGGAATGCAGACACAACCTGCACGTCTGGAGACGGGGGGAATACATCGGGGTCGGCTGCGCCGCGGCGGGCTTCATGGACGGCGTGCGGTACCAGAATCCGCTGTCGCTGTCGGATTACCTCAAGGGCGTTCCCGCCCGGGAGGAGGCCATCGGGCCCCGGGAGGCCATGTTTGAAAGCGTGATGCTGGGCCTGAGGCTGAACGAGGGTCTTTCGGACAGCGCCTTTTACCTTCGCCACGGCGCTCATCTGGAGGATGTGTACGGCAAGCGCTGGACCCGGGCGCTGAAGAACGGCCTGCTCAGCTGGGACGGCGCGTGCCTTCGGCTGACCCGGCGGGGCATGGACGTGCAGAACAGCGTGCTGGTGGACCTGATGGAGGACGAATAGCGGGAAAAATGCCGCTCCGGGAAAGATAACCGGTCTTCCTTACGTCATATACAGGAAATCGTTTCCAATCTCATTCCGGACAAACCAACATATCCTTTCCGCAAAGCGGAAAGAAAGGGAGGATGGACAATGAAAAAGGGCAAACGTGGATGGGCGCTGATAACGCTTGCGGTGATGGTGATGACGCTTTGGTGCTCTTCCGCCAGCGCGGCGGGTACTTGGGCGGTGGTTTCGGGTACGGCGTATCTGAACGTCCGGCAGCAGCCCAGCGCCACCAGTGCATGGAAGGGCTCCGCGGCCAGGGGCGCCTGGGTGGAGATCCTCTCCAGCGCCGGGAACAACTGGTATTACTGCCGGGTCGTCTCCTCCAATGTATACGGATATATGAGCGGCAACTATCTGCAGACGGCTTCCCAGTCCTCATCGGGGACGGCCTCCGGGAACGGGACGGTGTACAATCCCGGCACCTACGTCAACCTGCGCGCCTATCCCAGCTATGAGGGCGCGGTGGTGGGCCAGGTGCCCAGCGGCGCCATGGTGCGCATCCTGGCCAACGAGAACGGCTGGTATTACGTGCAGATGAACGGCGTGTACGGTTACATGCGCCAGGAATTTGTGCAGACCTCCGGCTCCTCGGGCGGTTCGGTGGCCTGGGTGAATACGGCCAATCACGGCAAGCTGAACCTGCGCAAGGGGCCTTCCGCATCGGCGGCGGTCAGCGGCTCCTACGCCTATGGCACCCAGGTGAACGTGCTGCTCAAGGGCAATATTTACTGGATGGTCAAGGTAAACGGGGTGACCGGGTTCATGGATTCCTCCTACCTGTCCACAGGCTCCGTGACGCCCACCGCGGCGCCGACTTACGTACCGTGGCCCACCGTGGTGCCGGGGTACGGCTATGCCCTGGTCAAGACAGTGCATTCCAAGGTATACCCCGGGCAGACGGTCCGGCTGAACATGCGCCAGTCCCCCTCCTCCACGGCCAAGGTGCTGACCCAGCTGGCCGCGGAAACCCGCCTGGATGTGCTCTCCCAGGGGGTGACCTGGTGTAAGGTGCGTACCAATACGGGGCTGACGGGCTATGTGCAGACCCAGTACATCACGCTGTTCAATCTGCCGAGCATCCCCACCAAACAGGTGGTGAACGGCAAAACCTATGTGAACCTCCGTGCCGGCGCGGGCAGCAATTACCAGGTGCTTCGGCAGGTGTGGAGCGGCGCCACGGTGACGGTGATGACCCCCGGGGATGTCTGGACCCAGGTGAGCTACGAGGGTCTGACAGGGTATATGATGACGCAATTTCTTAAATAACCCCACCGGTTTTTCCCCGGGAAGCCTCTTCCCGGGGTTTTTCCAACCGCGGGCACGGAACGGAAAGGAACAGATATGGCGGAGGAACTGAGCGGGGTCATCGAGGGCACGGTCTTCAGGAACGAGGAGAACGGGTATTCCGTCCTGGAAATGAAGGCGGGACGGAAAAGCGTGATGGTGGTGGGCCTTTTGCCGGCCTTTGCCCCCGGGGAGAAGGTGCGCTTCGAGGGGGAGTGGACGGAGCATCCCCAGTACGGCCGGCAGTGGAAGGCCGTTGGCTGTCACGTGGATCCCCCATCCACGCTGAAGGGCCTGGAAAGATTCCTTGGCAGCGGTCTGATCCGCGGCATGGGGCCGGATACGGCCCGGCGGGTGGTCGAAACCTTTGGGGAGGGGGCCATGGAGGCCCTTCAAAAGGGGCCGGAGGCCCTTGTCAAGGTCCACGGGATCGGGAAGAAAAAGGCCAGGATGATCTGTGACAGCTTCCGGGAGCAGTACAGCCTGCGCCAGGCCATGATCTTTCTGCAGGGGTACGATGTGGCGCCGGGTCTTGCCCTGAAGATCGCCAAACGCTATGGGGAGCGCACCCGGGACCTGTTGGAGCAGAACCCCTATCGCCTGGTGGACGACATGGAAGGGGTGGGATTTACCACCGCCGACCGCATCGCCCTGACCATTGGTCTGCCGGAGGACAGTCCCTTCCGCTATGCCGCGGCGATCAAGTATATCCTGCAGACAGCATCCCTGGTCTCAGGCCACACCTACCTGCCCAGGGTGACCCTGCTGCGGGACGCGGCGGACGCGCTGCGCTGCGCCCCCGGGGACCTGGAGGAGAGCCTGAAAGCCCTTGTCCTGGAACGCCAGATCGTGCTGAGCGATGTGGAGGGGGAGACCGCCTGCATGCTGGAAAGCTTCTACTTTGCCGAAAAAGAGGTGGCCCAGCGGCTGACGCGTCTTCTGAAGGCGGCCCGCGGCGTGCGGCAGACGGAAAGTGCGGCCGGAAAGTCCCTGGAGAGCGTGGAGACGGAAACGGGCATCCATCTGTCCCCCCGGCAGCGGGAGGCGGTCATCGCCGCGGTCAGCGAGGGCATTCTGGTGATTACGGGGGGGCCTGGCACGGGAAAAACCACCATCATTAACCTGATTTTGCATTTGGCGGGGAAAAACGTGCTGCTGGCCGCGCCTACGGGGCGCGCGGCCAAGCGGATGAGCGAGGCCACGGGCAGGCCCGCCAAAACCATCCACCGCCTGCTGGAATACAGCGGGGAGGATGGGCATTTTCAGCGGGACGAGGAGAATCCCCTGGATTGCTCCTGCCTGGTGGTGGATGAAATGTCCATGGTGGATTTGTTCCTGATGCGGTCCCTGCTGCGGGCCCTGAGGCCGGGCACCCGGCTGATCCTGGTGGGGGACGCGGACCAGCTGCCCTCCGTGGGGGCGGGAAACGTCCTGGGGGATATCCTCAAAAGCGGGGTGCTGCCTACGGTGCGCCTGACGGAGGTCTACCGGCAGGCGGGGCAGAGCATGATCGTCCTCAACGCCCATGCCATCAATCACGGTCAGATGCCCTGGCTGAACAAAAAAGGCAGCGACTTCTTTTTTGAGAAAAAGCCCCAGCTGGAGGACGCCTGCGCCGCCATTACGGCCCTTTGCCGGACGCGCCTGCCCGCGTACCTTGGCAGCGATCATCCGGTGCAGGACATCCAGGTGCTTTCCCCGGCCAAGAAAGGGGTGTGCGGGGTCATCAGCCTGAACCGCAGCCTGCAGGAGGCCCTCAATCCCCCCGCGGCCTGGAAAAAGGAGCTGCAGAAGGGGGAGACCCTGTTCCGCATGGGGGACAAGGTGATCCACATCCACAACGATTATTCCCTGGCCTGGCGCAACGACGACAGCGGCGAGGAGGGCGAGGGGGTCTTCAACGGGGACATGGGGATGATCTGCGGGGTGGATCCCACGGAAAAAACCGTTACGGTGGTCTTCGACGACGGGCGGAAGGCGGACTATGATTCCGCGACGCTGGAGGAATTGGAACTGGCCTATGCCCTGAGCGTGCACAAAAGCCAGGGCAGCGAATTTCCCTGCGTGGTGATGCCGGTGGTGGGAGGGCCGCCCATGCTGCTGACCCGCAACCTGTTTTACACCGCCCTCACCCGGGCCAGAAAGCTGGTGGTGCTGGTGGGACGGGAGGAGTGCATCCGGCAGATGGTGTTGAACGACCACGTGGCGCGGCGGTATACCGCCCTGGAGACCCGCCTGCGGGAGGCGGCCGCCGGGGTGTGAGGAGGGACGGTTGTGACAAAGGAGAAACCGGGCCTGGGACAGCATTTCCGCGGGGCGCTGAAGCGGGCGGAGGAGATCCTTATGCCCCAGGGCGGGGTCTGTGTCATTTGCAGGGATCCCCGCCGCGCTGAAACGGAAACGGGTATCTGCCCGGACTGCATGAGGCAGCTTCTGGAGGAACGGGTCCCTGCCGGAGCCTGCCCGAAGTGCCTCAGCCGAATGTCCGCCAAAAAGGGCTGCGCCTTCTGCCAAAGCGGTGGGCTGAAGGGGTTCAGCGGGGCCTTCGCGCCCTTCTGGTATCATCCCTGCTCCCGCAGGCTGGTCATCGCCGTCAAATTCGGCTTTAACGACGAGCCGGCGCGTTTCCTGGGGGCACGGATGTGCGAAACGCTGACGGACCGGGAATATGACATGATCGTGCCGGTGCCGCTGCACAAACGCAGGCAGCGCTACCGGGGCGTGAACCAGGCGGCGCTGCTGGCGGAGGAGGTATCCAGAGGGACGGGCATTCCGCTTCGGGAGGACGTGCTTTTCAGGGTGCGGGCCACCCGGCCCCAGACCTCCATGAGCGGCAAAACGCAGCGCAAAAGCAACGTAAAGAACGCCTTCCGGGCGGAAGGGGAGGCGCTCAAGGGGGCGCGGGTGCTGCTGTGCGACGACGTGCGCACCTCTGGCGCCACGGCCCGGGCCTGCCGGGAGGCGCTGGAGGAGGCGGGGTGCGTGAAGGTGGGGCTGATTACGGCGTGCTGCAAGCCGTGACGCTCCGCTGGCGCTCCGCTTTCGCGGGGGGAACTGCGGTTCCCCCCACGGACCCCCCGGAGAATACGGGGTTACGGGGGTTACGGGGGTTACGGGGCTGGGGAAGGGATACCCCTTCCCCAAGACCCCATCCCGCCGCCGGCGCCGGCTTCCTGCGTCCAGGCGACGCCGGCGGCCGGGTACGACCCCTTCACCAGTCCTGCGGGACTGGTTCAAGGGTCGTTCCGCTTTGGCGTACACGCCGCCAAAGCGGATTGCAGTAGGAGGGTGTGCCCCCTCCTACACCTCCCCTTGCTGTAAGGTGGGGGATTTTTCTTATTATGGCCGATTCGCTCGCCCTGCCGGCAGCAAGGCTGCCGTCGGACGGGCATCGCGGTGCGGGGGGAGGGACGGAGAAGGACGGAGAGGGAAGACGCGGAGTCTGCTCCCCCCTGTGGATAAATCTCGTAAACTTCCGGACAGTATGGAACTCCAGGAAATAGCGCTGTTGTTTTCTGCTTTGTGGACAAAACCTTGTTTCTCCGTCATGCTCGCCCTGCCGGCAGCGGGGCTGCCGTCGGACGGGCATCGCGGCGCTGGGGGAGGGACGGAGAAGGACGGAGAGGGAAGACGAGGGAAGACGCGGAGTCTGCTCCCCCCTGTGGATAAACCTCGTACACTTCCGGACAGTACGGAATTCCAGGAAACAGCGCTTCTGTCTGCTGCTTTGTGGACAAAACCTTGTTTCTCCGTCATGCTCGCCCTGCCAGCAGCAAGGCTGCCGTCGGACGGGTATCGCGGCGCGGGGGGGGAGGGACGACGACGAGTTGACTTCCACCTGTGGATAAACCTCGTACACTTCCGGACAGTACGGAATTCCAGGAAACAGCGCTTCTGTCTGCTGCTTTGTGGACAAAACTTTGTTTCTCCATCATGCTCGCCCTGCCGGCAGCAAGGTTCCGTCGGACGGGCATCGCAGTACGGGGGAGGGACGACGAGGAGTTGGCTTCCCCCTGTGGATAAACCTCGTACACTTCCGGACAGTACGGAATTCCAGGAAACAGCGCTTCTGTCTGCTGCTTTGTGGACAAAACTTTGTTTCTCCGTCATGCTCGCCCTGCCGGCAGCAAGGCTGCCGTCGTATATGCATCGCTGTTGTGGAAAAAGGATCAATGGAAGGACAAGGGTGGACGACGAGGAGCCTGTTACTCCCTGTGGATAAAATCTGTATCTCCGGGTTGAATTGTCTTACGGGCAGTTTGACGCATCGGGAGAGACGGAATTAGAACCTGCATGTTCAATCTTTCCTGTATCGTTCTTTCGGGTCTCTCAAGGTGCACTACCATGCAGAATACCGAATCGCTTCTTTTGTGGATCCGCTTTGCGTCGGATGATGAGAATATGAATCCGTTGTTTCTGTTTCCGCCGGGAAGAGGACGCCTGTTGCATAACGGGTACGGAGGGATTCGTCACGGGGGTCATTTATCCACGGGCGTACCCTGTTTCAAGACTGAAAGAACGTTAAACAGCGCCGGAACCGAATCCTTTTGGATCCGTGCCGGCGCTGTGGGGGTTCTTGGTCGTAGGGTGGTTCTTTTACAAGCCCGTGCCCGCTTCAGTTGGAGGCCTTCGTGGAATAGGTGTTGCCGTTGGCGTCCTGCCAGGTGACGGTCTGGCTGATGATATCGTCGGCAGGATCCTTCTTCCGGTTCTTGACGGTATAGCTGTACGTGTTGCCGTTCGCGTCCTGCCAGGTGACGGTCTGCTCCACGATCGGGTCTTCCAGGCCGCCCACGGCCTTTTCCATTTCTTCCAGATTCAATCCGCGCGTCATGCTCATTTTGTTTTTCCTTTCCGCGGTCTGTGCCGCTTAACCGCCTGACGGCGGATTTTATTCCGTTCTATGTGCGTTTTATCTTCCATTGGAAGGGGATCATCAGAAATCGTACCCGGCGCTGCCGTCCCAGGTGATGCCGTACTTCAGCTTCAGCTGGCTGTTGAAGCCGCGCTTGAAGGCGTTCTCGCCGTAGCCGACCGCGTCGTTGCCGCGGGAGCCGGTATTGATGACGTCCTTCACCATGCGGGCCATCTTCACGATCTCGTTGGCCTTTTCATAGGTGATGGGCTGGCCCATGAAGCGGAATTCGTCGCAGTCGAAAAAGTGGTAGCTGGTGGAGATCCCCACGGCGTGGTACATTTCCTTGGAATAGGTGTTGGGGGTAAAGGTGCCGCCGGCGGCGGTTTCCATTTCATTCAGGGTCATTTCCTTGATTTCGGACATGGTTTTTTCTCTCCTTTATCAATGATCAAACGGTGTGTTCGGTTTGGTCTGTATTTGGCGCCGGTCTTTCGCGCCCGGCATCCTTTGATACGCACGTTCCGGGGGAGGCGGCAGTTTTTTTGAAAAAAAGTGGAGCCAAAACTCATTTGAAAAAGTAAAAGCAAGTTGAGATTTGCCATAACACATGCAAACGGC
>CAMJUL010000073.1 GCA_946408995.1 uncultured Clostridia bacterium
CCAAGCGTGTAGTGGACTTTCACCACCAAGCTATTGCCCATGGCGGGCGTACAACTGAAAAAGAGAATCAGCGACTCTATTGCCCTGATTCTCTTTTTGTAAATCGTTCTACAAAGGCCCGCTTGGTTTGATATCAGAGAGCATGGCCGTTCATCCAATCAAACAGATTGGCAATACCGTTGGCGGTAAAGGTCCCACCCTTTTCCCGATCCGGCTGAGCAGCCATGTTTTCAAAAACATCGTCCCCATCCTGTACGCCGTTCACCAAATCATGGAACACCACGCTCCAAACGGCATGGTGATAACCGTCAAACATGGAGAGCCAGCAGTCCTCCGCTTCCTCAAAAACCAGATCAGTATAGGTAGGGATGACGTACCGCTCCGGGTTGACCACGTTGTCATCCGCGGATTGAACGAACCAAATGGACTGAGCTGCCAGCGCTTCGATCCGCTGCTCCTTATCCAATGTGTCATAGGCTTCGCACACGGGAAACGCGGCGGCAAAATAACCGGGATATTCCACCAGCAGATTCAGGGTCATATAGCCGCCGTTGGAGCAGCCGCCCAGATAAATCCTGCTTTTATCCACGTCTGGATGATTGTCCACATACTGCTCAATTGCTTCCATCAGCGCTTTTGTATACCGGGATACGCCGGTTCCATCTCCATTTTGCCCGTCCCCTTCATCCATCCAAACTGTTTCGCATTGAGGAAGAAGCACATACGCCCCTGTCGTTCCATCAGCGGAAGTGAAATGGTTTTGGATTTTTTCCTTTGCCAGCAGGGAAACCTCATTTCCCAATACAGCAGCGTCCAGGGTGATTCCGCCCTCCCCCGCTCCGTGAAGCCAAATCACCAGGGGATTGGGCGCTCCGCCCCGCAGCGTTTCCGGCTCATAAGCCGCCAACCGAATCGTTTGGTTTTCCGTTTCGCCGGTAAAAGTATTCAGCGCTTCCGTGGTATATTCCATACGCGCAGAAAACAAATCCCCGTCCGGACAAACACGGCGGCTGATGCCATCCTCCCGCAGAGTGATCTGCTTTTCATCGCCGTCCAGCGTCAGGGTTCCTTCCACAGATACTTCACATGCTATGACCCAATCCCGCCAGCCTGTGGCTGGATCGGTTTCAAACAAAGGGCAGCGCATGGCGTTCTGCTCAGAAAGCGCGATCAGCAAACGGTCGGAAGGTCCCTGCGTTCGTTTCCCCTGTTCATCACAGGGAGATACAGAAACGATATCTCTTTCTGTTCCGCCCACAGTGACACTAAGTTCTTGCACTTCTGCAATGGATACAGATTGATCCATTTGCAGGATCACCCCGGAAACGCCCGGGCCAAAGCCGTAGGCGCTCACCAAAATGCTCAGCATACCGTCGCTTTCTGTATGCGCTAATCCTGGAAGGAGCAGGCACAGTACAAGGAAACCAATCCAAATCCGCATCTTATTCTTTTCCCCTTTGAATCAAATCAACAGAATGTGCAAAGAAGGGGAATAGGCGTTCAGGCAGCCTATCCCCCTGAAATGGATATAACCTGTAGGCACCAAGGACAGACAGGCTGCTTCTCAGGCAGCGCGCTGCTTTTTATTGTAGCGCGCGCAGCGCACGAAAGCCAGCACGCCCCAGATAACCACGATGGCAGCCACACCGATGTTCACATAATTGCGGTAATTATGCCACAACGGAGGATTGTAGCCGACTACCTCGGCGTTCATGGCGTTGGAGTTGACGAAACTGTACAGGATGTTCTTGGTGGCGTTGCGCAGCACGATGGCATCACCGTTTTCAGAGGTGTCGGCGTCCGTCCACATGCTGGTGGTCAGGGTGGCTAAATCCAGATCGCCGCCCGCGTAGAACATCTGACGGGGCACCATGTACTGCGGAATGGTGTTGAAGTCGCAGATAACAGTCCCCTTGAAGCCCCATTCATTCCGCAGGATTTCTGTGATCAAGCGATAGTCGCCGCCTGTCCAGCGCGCGCCAATGCGGTTGAAGGAGCTCATCACGCCGCGGGTTTCGCCCTGCTTCACAGCCAGCTCAAAGGACTTGAGGTAGATTTCACGCAGGCTCTGCTCCGTCACCCAGCTCAGGTCGCCGCCGATGGAGCGGTGTGTTTCCTGCTCGTTGGCGGCGAAATGCTTCAGCATGGGCACAACGCCTTTGCTCTGCAAACCGCGGATTTCCGCGCCAGCCATGACGCCGGACAGGAAGGGGTCTTCGGAGAAGTATTCCGAGCAGCGTCCGCCGAAAGGACTGCGGTGAATATTCACACCGGGGGCGTAAATGCTGGAATAGGGCTGGCCGGTGGCCTTATCGCCTAAGATGCCTTCCTCCCCCATGGCTTTGCCCAGATCCTCCAGCAGGGCTGCGTTCCATGTTGCCGCCATCACAGGCTCGGAAACATATTGGCAGGTGCCGTTGATCTGCTCGCTGTTCATGAAGCAGGTGAAGCCGGAAGGGCCGTCTCCGTGAATCGTGGAGGGAAGCCCCACATTTTCCAGGGCCAGGGTGTGGTACGCGCCGTTGTTGATCAGCGCCAGCATTTCATCCTCGTTGCAGGCGTCCAGGATTTCTTCCCAGCGTTCATCATCGTAATCCACAATGGCCTTGTAATCCGCCGCGGCCGTTTCGGGCAGCAGGTCGCGCAGCTTGCTGACCACATCCTCGCCGAACCAGGGCGCGTCCTCTTCGTCAAAGTCGGTGGGATTATTGTGCTCGATATCTTTGATCTGTTCCGCCAGGTCAGGGGCGGTGGTGTGGGTGGCATCGGTCTGGGGCGTGGGCCAGGTGCCTTCCCAGTCAGCACGGCTCAGCACGGTATCCAGCTGCCAATCGCTGTCCAGGAACCCCTCCGCATCGGTGAAGCGGTTCACCACTTCATTGCCGGTGACCGGGTCTTCGCCGATTTGAATATCCTCATCTAAGGTCAGAGCGATGGCCTTCACTTCCTCATGGGCGCTGCGGGAAACATACAGGGTGTATTCCCCGGCTTCCAGCTCGTAGCCATTGAAGCCATTGCCGTTGGCATCCCGGTAATCATAGCTGGCCGCATCATAGGGCGTGAAAGAAACGGTCACCGTGTCCTGCTCGCCAGGCTGCAGCAGCTTGGTCTTGGCATAGCCTACCAGCACCTTATGGGCTTTTTCAATGCCGCCTGCGGTGTACGGCGCGGAAGCGTACAGCTGCACCACGTCTTTCCCGGCAGCCCTGCCGGAGTTCCGCACGGTGACAGGCACAGTTACCACGGTATCCGCGTCAAAGGCAGTGGCGGAGGGCTCACCCACTTCCCAGTCGAAAGTGGTATAGGAAAGACCGTAGCCGAAGGGGAACACCACGTTGGCTTTATACCAATCTTCGCCGTCGGTATAGCCGCGGGTTTCATAGTACCGATAGCCCACGTAGATGCCTTCTTCGTAGTCCACGGAGTAATACATGCCCAGATCGTATTGGTCTGTGGTCTGGTCAGTATGACCGGTGCCGAAATTCTGGAAGGCGGGATTCCGGCTGAAATCCGCTGCCCAAGTGTCCACCAGGCGGCCGGAGGGATTCACTGTGCCGTTCAGAATTTCTCCGAGGGCGGTGATGCCGTTGGAGCCGGTGAAGCCAATCCACACAGCCGCGTCGATTTTATCCGCAAAAGCCGCGTAAGCGGGGTCGGTCAGGAAGGTAGCCTCAAAGCTGGAAGGAATATTGAACAGCACGATCACATGTTCAAAGCCCGCGCCGCACACAGCGGAAAGCAGATCGCGCTCGTTCTGGTCGAGCTCCAGGTAGTGGCTGTCAGCGCTGACCGCGCCTTCGGTGGTGCCCTGGTAGCGGGGCAGGTCAAAGCCTTCGCCGCCGATGCGGGTAATCACCACCAGTGCCGCGTCGTTATAGGAAGCGTAGCTGTTCTTCACCTGGTCGGTATACTTGCTCTGTGGCGTTTCCGCCGTGGCGATACGCTGGTTGCTGCCGCTGTCCAGGTCGCTGGAGTTGGCGGAGCGGGCAGGGCCGGACTTGCCGCTGTCCTCGTAGAAAGCTTTCAGGGTGGGATTCGTTACGAAGCCAGCACCTGTCAGGCTGGCGTACAATTCCTGATTGTTGCTGGTATCAAAGCCGCCGGAGCCGGAGCCGCCGTAGCTTAAGTTCACGCTGTTCTTGCCGAACACGCTGATCTTCGCGCCTTTTTTGAGCGGCAGAGCGGACGCTTCATTTTTAAGCAGCACGAAGCCCTCCTGCGCCACCTTCAGGTTCATGGCCTGGGCATTGGCAAACGCTTCCTGCTTGGTAGCCGCTTCGCTGGCGGGATACATAGATACCACATCTTTGTTGTAAATGGGCCGCGCACCGCCGAAGAGCGTATCCATCAAGCCGCTCATGCCGCCCGCGCTCAGGTCAAACCCGACGGCGTTTCCAACCGCCGCGAACACCCCGTCCAGAGGCCCTCCCGGGGTGCCTGCCACCAGGTAATTGGCCGCGAGGTCCACGATCAAAAGAATCGCGCAGACGATGGCCCAGATCACCACAGCCTTGCTTTTCTTGGTCTTTTTCGCTTTCACAGACATTTTTCTTACCTCGTTTTATGAATCGCGGCATACGCGACGGCTGTTCCAACCGCTGCGCATGCCGCTGGGGCTTAAGATGTGCGAATTATTTCATGTAGTTCTTCACGGCGGGCACGTCAAAGTTTTCGTCCCAGATGACCACGGCATCGGTGACGATCTTCACGCAGTCCACGATGGGAGCGTTGGCTTTGAAGGTGGTACCAGCCACTGCGTTGGTATTGCTGGTCAGAAGCTGGATCAGGTTCGCGCCTTTTTTCAGGCTCACGCCGCTGATCTGAATCAAATCCTCGCAGGATGTGACGCCAGTCTTGCTGTCCGCTTCGATGGTGACCTTGGGGAAAGATTTGACTTCGCCGTTCACGATCACCTGGTAATCGTTTCCATCATAGCTCATGGTGATGTATTCACCGGCGATGCGTACCACGATCTGGGCGTTATCCACATCCTGGTCGCAGGCCACGGGGAATTCGAGGGAGATGCCGCTTTCGTAGAGGTAACCCACCATCCGGTCATTGCTGGCGCCGACGGAATCGTTGAAGATGATCATGCTTTCTTCCTGGGCAGAGCCGGAATAGCTGGGGCCGATTTTGCCAGTAAGATCAGTGTCCTCAGCTTCAAACACCCAGGTCTGCGCGCCAGACACGGTTTTATTCCACTGAGCCTTGACGGTGGTATCGGCATCAATGGGGGTGGAGAAGTCAAAATCAGCGCCGTCCACAGTGACCCACTTGTCAAAGGCGTAGCCCACACGCTCGGGGACATTCACAGGCTGCTTCACAGCAGTGCCCTTTTCGATGGGATAGCTGTACTGGTTCAGCTTCACGCCATAGTAATCGTAATCGAAGGTCACGGTCACCAGCTCTGCCCCATTCTTCGTCCAAAGGGCGTACACGTTCACATCACTCTGCACAGGAGCGGCGAAATCGTACGGATGGGTGTAATCCTCATCGGCGTACCAACCCGCAAAGGTGTAGCCATCCCGAACGGGATCTGCGGGCTGAGCCGCAGCAGCGCCCTTAGAAACTTCCTGGGTCTGGGTGTCCGCGCCTTCCGCGATGAAGGACACATTGCACATGCCAGCCGCGACTTCCACCTTGAAGGTCAGCTTGGCGCTGCCGTATTTGACCTGTACGTTCTTGGTATTCACCGTGTTCATCTTGGGCGCTTTCAGGGTCACACTTTCATCGGTCATGGCGATGTAGCCCTCGGTGCCATCCGCATAGATGATTTTCAGAATGCCGCCCTCAGCGGAAAACGCTTCGTTAACCACATACACGGTTTTATCAGGCATTTGATAAACTTCAATCTCCTTCACCTTTTTGGAGGTATCGGGGCCAGGCAGACCCTCCCCAAAAGCCGCGCAGAAAACCAGGCTCAGCACCGCTGCCAGCAGCAGGCACAGCATAGAACGCTTCATGCTCTCAATCCTTCTTTCAATCAGTGGTGAAGCTGCCGCGCTGCCCGGCAAGCAGACAGCGCGGCAAGGAAAATCAGGCGATTATTCGCCGATGGTCAGGGTAACCGTGCGGGTCAGCTCCGTCACGACAGGTGAGGTGACGTGCACGTTGTTCGGGAAAGCAGCGCCAAAGCCGCGAACCAGGGGAACCTGCACAGTGACGGTGAAGTCCACAGTGCCGGCCTTGCTGGGCGTGCCGGAAACAGCCAGAGCCGTATTCACATCGTAGGAGATGCCCTGATAGCCAGTGGTGCTGGTCATAACCTTTTCCACAGTCAGGCCGTATTCAGCCAGTTTGGCCTGGTCTTCCTCAGACACATTCAGCTCGTACAGGAACGCCTTGTAGTAGTTGCCAGCTTCCACATCCGCCATTTCCAGATACCGGGTATCGGTGGACTGGGCATTGGCGAAAGCGATGTGGCCCAGGCATTCATAGTTGTTCTTGCCGTAGGGATCTTCCTGATTACGCCAGTACCAGTTCATCACGTTCAGGCTGCCCTCGACGGGATCGCCGGTGCCAGGCGCGTCATTGTTGCCGAAGAAGGAGGCGGGATTTTCCACCTTGGCCAGCGGGTTGCCTTCCGCGTCGGTCAGGGTATTGACGTAGTGGTTGCTGACCACGATCAGGGAACCATACTGATAGTAAGGCGCGTCGATGGCCACAGCCGCTTCTTCGCCCACCTTCAGGGTTTCGGCGGAAACGTGGATGGGGTCGATCACGTTGAGCTGGATATTGGCGTTCATGGTGATGTAGCCGTCAATGCCCTCCAGCACCACAGGAATGGTGTAGCTGGCAATGGGCTGGCTGCCGTTGGCGCTCAGCACGCCGCCTTCCAGGGTGAAGCCTTCAGGCAGTTCAGCTCCTTCGGCCAGCTTGACCGTATTGAAGTCCACGCCGTCAAAAACGACTGCCAGAGACTGGGTGGCATAAGCATCGAAATACAGCACGCAGTCAGCCACTTCTGTGTAACCGTTCTTGATGGCGTTGCCGTTGCAGTAGTTCCACAGCATTTCCTGAGCGGATTTACGAACCGCCGCATAGTGGGTCTGAGAAGCGAAGGTGCCTTCACCGCCGTCGGAAACCAACACGCAGTTGTCGTCCGCGCTCCAGGTGCCCACTTCCAAATCCACCACAGGCAGGGTGGAGCCGGAGCCCAGCACCTGATTGTTGCCCTGACGAACCATCAGATCCAGGGGGCAATAGGTGCCCTGCCAGGCGTCAGTTTCAAAGATCGCTTTGTTGGCCCATTCCACGCGAACCAGGTTCTTGAGGGCCAGGTTCAGCTGGGAGTTGATATTGCCCAGACGGTTGAAGGAGCCCATCACGCCGGTGGCGTTGCCGCTCTTGAGGGTGTATTCAAAGGGCTTGGCATAAATTTCACGGATGGCCTGCTCGGTGGCCCAGGTGAAGATACCGCCGTTCAGGTCGCGGTAGGATTCCTGATCGTTGAGCATCATATGCTTGATCTGGCAGGTGACGCCCTTGGAGGTGACGCCCTTGGCAACAGCTGCCGCAAAGATGCCGTTGTGCACGCCGTCCTGGCTGTAGTATTCCACGTTGCGGCCGGACAGCGGGCTGCGGTGGATGTTCATGGCGTTGCCCTGCCAGTAGGAGCATCCGGTGAAGAGGGCTTCGTTGCCGATCATCACGCCCACTTCCTCCGCCAGCTTCACATTGAAGGAAGCCGCAAGGATGGGCGGGCAGGCCCACATGGTGCCGCCGTTGAGCTGCAAGGGAGTTTCATCCGCGCCAGCGCCAGCCACGCCCACGGCCGGGATGGGGTTCACGCCGCCGCCGTTGCGCACCAGGTCGGCCATTTCCTGCCAGGTCAGCTGGTTCATGAAGGCTTCCCACTTCTGGCTGCCTTCGTCTTCACCCTGCACCACAGCGCCATCCGCGATGGTCAGGTCGAAGTCCACGCCGATCATATCCTGAATCTGGATCTCGGGGATTTCTTCGCCGCGTTCGGCAGCCTGCGTCCAGGTGGAGGGGATGCCGTCTTCTTCCACGAACCAGTCTTCATAGCCCTGATCCATGTAGCTGCGGTAGGTGTACTGGGCATCGATCAGCGCTTTGTAGTCAGCGTCGATGGTACGGTCTTCAACCGAGGCGGGCTTGGGCTGTTCCAGGCCGGTGGCACGGCTGATCATGTTGCTGAGCAGGCTGTCGTTGACAGTGGTGAAATCATCCACGAACAAAGCGGTGATTTCATTGCCGGTGGTATAGTCCTTGGTGCACTGGATGCCGTCGGCGATGGTGTATTCTTCCGTCAGCACCTTGTCATGGGAATTGCGGCGGGCGGTGATTTCATAGCTGCCCCCTTCCAGCTCATAGCCAATGAAGCCGTTTCCGTTGGCATCGTTCCAGTCAAAGGATGCCATGTCCTGGGCTACCCATTCGATGGTCACGGTCTGGCTTTCGCCGGGGGCGAGAAGATCCGTCTTGGCAAAGCCCACCAGGTTGGCGGAAGCCTTTTCAATGCCGCCCACGGTGTAAGGCGGATTGGCATAAACCTGCACAACGTCCTTGCCCGCCGCTTTGCCGGTGTTGGTCACCTTCACCTGCATGGTCATTTTCTGCCAGGCGTCCGTAATGGCGTTTTCTTCGGCAGGAACCAGGTCCCAATCGAAGGTAGTGTAGCTCAGGCCGTAGCCGAAGGGATACAGCACGTTTTCATAGGCGGCTTCCTTGTCGGCTTCCGCCGCGTCGTCAAACTTGGTTTCATAGTATTTGTAACCCACATAGATGCCTTCGCGGTATTCAACGGTGGCGTACTGGGTCGCCGCGCCGTCAATATAGTAATAGGCGTCCATGGGATTGCCTTTTTCGTCGTAGTTCTGACCCTGCTGGCCGAAGTTGGTGAAGGTGGGACCCTTAGTAAAATCCTTTTCCCAAACTTCCACGGTGTGGCCGGAGGGATTCACTTCACCGCTGATCAGCTTGCCTATGGCCTCGATGGCGTTATTGCCCGTGCTGCCAACCCAGAAAATGGCGTCCACGCCGTATTCGGAGGTGGCCTTGGGCTCATTCAGCTCGGGGATTTGCAGGATATTGGCGGCATTGACCAGCACGATAATGGGAGTATCGGTGTAATATTCCTTGATGTGCTTGATCAGGGCCTTTTCGTTGTCGTCCAGCATCAGCTGATGATCCTTGGGATCACTGTGATCCGCGATGTTGCTCACGCCCTTATCGGAGCCCTCGGAACCGGTGCGGGAGAACACCACGATGGCGGCGTCATGATAGCCGTTGTAGGTGGAGATCACGGCAGGGGTGTAATAGCTGACGGGCAACTCGTTGCCGGTGGTGCCCAGAGCCTGATGCTTGGTGTACAGGTCGGTCAGCTTGGTGTTCACACGGAACCCCGCGTGTTCCATCGCCATGGTCAGGGTGCTTTCTTCGATGCCGTTCGCGCCTGTCTGGCCGCCGGCGGAACCGACGGTGGAAGCTACCAGGCTCACAGCGTGCATACCGAAGAGAGAAACCTTGGCATTCTTTTTCAGGGGCAGCACGTTGTTTTCATTTTTCAGCATCACGAAGCCTTCCGTGGCTTCCTCGATCGCCAGGTCTTTGGCGACCAGCTGTTCTTCCGCGAACGTGTTATAGTCCGTGTAGTACTTGCCGTTTGTTCCGGCAAAGCCGTAGGTATTCCCCGTTGGCACGATCACTTCGGCCATGGCGCTGCTCATCAGCAGGGCCAGCACCGTCAGGACCGCGGCCAGTTTCCTCATGGTACGCATGATTCAAGTCTCCTTTTCATTTTTATCATCACCGCCATGTTTGGCGGAAATGTACAATCAGGACAGTTCAAAAGACCAGAAATTGATGTATCCCTGACCTTGAAACCGGAAGTACAGGGGGCATTTGTTCCGCTCCAAATTCAGCGCGCCGGAAAACATTTTTTCTGCTTCTTCCGGCCGAACGGGTATTTCACATTCAATCCTAGAAAAATCCGGAAAGGCGGATACCTGAACCACACCCAAACCCTTGCCAGATACTTTTATGCGAACGACCTTGGCGTCCTGGATATTGAAATATTTAAAGCCCGCCACGCTGCCATCCTGCATATTGGCGATGTACTGCACGGAATCCTTGTCCCCGTCCCTGCCCCGCTGGGTAAAATAGGGATGGGCCTTTTTGTCAAAGGGCTTGTCGTAGCGGCACACCCCATTTTTGCTCCACAGGTTGCAGGCGATCCGGGCAGGATAGGTGCCCTTGCCTTCCAGCGGGCCTCCGTTCAGGCCGCAGCTGGTCACCTCCGCCTGCTTGAAGCCGCCATCGGTGGTTCGCTCCAGGGGTTCAGCACAAGCCTGACGGGAATAGGAATGCTGGTTGGTCTGGCGATGGTAGAAGATGTACCAGCGTCCGTTCAATTCCACCATCCCGCCATGCGTGTTGCCCAGGTAATTCAGGGCTTTGCGCTCATCCGTGCGCCCGTTCATGTACAAATCGCCCTGATCCACCAGCGTGCCGCCGTACCTGAACCCGCCGTCCGGCCGATCGCTGACCGCGTAGCAAAGTTCATGGTTATTGCAGGAAGAGTACACGAACACGTACTTCCCATCGATCTTGCGGATGGAGCTGGCCTCGAAAAACTCATGACCCTCAAACGCGCCCGCAGGGCCGTTGCCTTTTCGCGGGAACAGCAGCTTCGGGTCCCGCTTGATGGTGATCATATCCTGGTCCAATTCAATTACTACGCCGCCGCTGTTTTTCAGGTTGTGAAAGCCGCTGAGGATGGCAGGCACCTTGGTAGCGAATCCGGAATACAGGTATACACGTTTGTCATTATCAACCAGCACGCCGGGGTCGAAAGGAAATTCATCGCCTTTGCGCCGCCCGAACAGAGTGCCATCGGCGTAATGAACGTGGCCATAGTAAGTATACTGTCCGTCCGGCTGATCACACACCGCCACGCCAATCGCGCCAAGAAAGTCATAAGCGTAATACAGATAGTACCGCCCATCCGGCCCCTGCGCCACGTCTGGGGCGAACAGCAAGCGAAGACCCAGTTTATTCATTGGATCCTGGTTCTTGCGGAAGATGACGCCTGAACACGTCCAGTCGGACAAATCGCTGACCGGAGCCGACCAGCAAACATAATCCTTCCAGCAAAACAGCGGCGCATTGAATTTATCGTGAGAGCCGTAGACATATACGCGATCCCCGAACACATAAGGCTCCCCGTCCGGTATATATTCCCAAGAGGGAAGGTAGGGGTTGAATGCCTGCATCGTTCGTTCCTCCATTGCTCTTCGGGTCTGTCTTTGTCGGTTTAGGGATACTTTTCCCCTATTTCTTTCATGCAAGGGCAATATAACATCTTTGCTACTCCCCATAAAGCGTTTCAACTTTTTCGGTCGCTTCCATCACTTTTTCGGTCAGTTTTTTTCTTTTTTGGGCAAAGAAAAACCCCCGCGGTTCACGCGAGGGAGAATACGCAATTTCGTCAGTTATAGCTTCTTGGAATGGGTAAAATGATGGACAGAGTAAAAATATCATCCTGGGAAGATACCTTCAGGAGGCCGTCGTATTTTTCCGTCAGGATACGGATGCTATGGGTTCCATAGCCGTGGTTGGCCTGATCGGCCTTGGTTGTCATGGGCAGGCCATCCTCAAAGGTCAGGGTGCCGGTAAAAAAGTTTTCGCAGGAAATAGCCAGGAAGTCCCCCTTGGTTTCCACGTTCAGGGTGATCATCCGCTGTTCAGGATCTTGCACCTGCTGTGCCGCTTCGATGGCGTTATCCAGAATATTGCCGAACAGGGCATAAATATCGCCATCCGCCATGAAGCCCATACGGCGGCCGTCGGCCATGCAGGTAATGGTGATGTTCAGGCTGTTGCAGGTGAGCATTTTATTCGCCAGCACCACGTCCAGCGCGGCATTCTGGGAGTGAGGCGCGGTGTCGAAAATATCCACCAGCTTCCCGATTTTTTTCAATTCTGTCCGATATTCATCGTCACTGGAGGAAGAACGCATGGCGGCAATCCTATGCTTAATGTCGTGGCATTTCAAGCTGATCGCTTCATGGATTTGCCTGTCCTGCTCATAGCGGCTTTGTTCAATGCGCAGCAGATTGGCGGCTTCCTCTGCCCGCATTTTGGAGTCCGTTTCCCGCAGGTGGCTCATGCTCACGATCACGGACATCGCGGAAAACATGATCATCATCACGCAAATCATCACATTCAGCTCAGGGCTCGAATTTCCCAGCTCAACCTTGAGCAGCAGATCAATCACCACGCAGCCGATCATCACACCGGATGCCACAAACAGAAGAAACCGATTATTGATGTTGGAAAAGTCAAACATGGTCTGCCTTTGTTTATATTGGCCGCAAAACCGATTGTACCACCATAGCGTGGCAATCAGCAGCGGAATGATCCATTGCCTCGGAAGTCCCGGAATCAGCCACATAAGCATTTCGATGATCCGTTCACAGATATTCTGCAAGGCGTAGGAAACCGTTACCGCAAAAAGCGCCTGGTGCCAGGTGGAGTGGCACCAGAAAAGCACGGACAGACCCGAAAAAAGGAACAGACCCGAAAAAATCATGATAGGAACAAAGGGCCCGGGTATACTTCCATCCGGTTTATCAGGGGCCAAGTAATTCCTTCCGATAAACATCCATGCCGTGATCAGCACAAAAGAAAGGATGACACGAAACCGGTAATGCCGCTTTTTGGGGATATATTTGGTCGTGATCATGCAGCCTACCAGCACAGCTGCCACATTGGCAAAGGATTCCCATAAAAAATCCAAAAGCTGGATGAATAAATCGGTCATATTGTCACCTCACATGCGGATGCCGGAGCTTTGCAGCGCTTCCAGAAAGCCTTTTCTGCGCCGACGGCTCAGGGGAAACTCCCGGTCGTCCAGAATCACATTTTCTTTGTCTACGTTTTTTACAAAACGGAGATTCACAATGGTTTGATTGTTCACCCGGAAGAAGTTTTCCGGCAGCGCGTCCTCCACTTCCTTGAGCGTGCCGTAGGAACGGATGACACCGTTCTGGGTCATAAACTGCATATGGTGATCAAAGATTTCCACATACATCAGCTCGCTTGGCCGAAGCTTGATGGACTGTTCGCTGCTCTGGATAATGATTTCCTGCTCCTCCACGCTGCACCGCCGCAGCAGACGCGGCATTTTCAGCCGCAGAGAGGCATAGGTGATGGGCTTGATAATGTAGTCGATGGCTTCCACCTCATAGCCCTCCACCGCATATTGGGCCAGCGTGGTCAGAAACACCAGCAGCACCGTATGGTCCATTTCCCTCAGATGCCGTGCTGCCCGCATCCCGTCCATGCCCGGCAAGCGAATATCCATGAAGATGATTTCATATTGATGCCTGTATTGATCAAGAAACGCTTCCGCACTTCCCCAGACTGTACAGCTGATTTCGATCTGCTTGTCCTGGGCATACTGTGAAAGTGCCACCTGAAGCCGCTCCGCATCATTCGGACGATCCTCCACAATCGCAATTCGGAACATGTCTTTTCTCCTTACCGCCGTGCTCCAACAATCCAAGCCCATTCGATAAATCTTTTTTACCAATCTATTCACATGTTTACTTATGTTTCAGTTTTATTATATGCCTTTTGAAAAGAATGCACAAGGTTTACTATATGCTTGAATGAAAGAATACATAAAACGCATTTGTCACGATTCGTAAGAATCATCGACGTTTAGAATTCATTGAAAACGGTCAACCATTTCAAGAGTTAACCTCAGTAAGGTCGACAGATGATTTACAAATAACTCAACTACATTATAAGCCTCGAATAAACACTCTACTTATATCAAGGCCAGAATGAATCATGATTGAATTAAACGAATGCATTATGGAGAAGAAAAAAGGCTGTCTACCGTTTTGTCTACCAAACAAACGTCTTTTTCACGTTTTTTTCTCATTTTTTTACTTTTCAAAAGCAAAGAAAAACCGCTGAAACCGAATGATTTCAACGGTTTGTGTGGCGCCTCAAGAAGGACTCGAGCCTACAACCCTTCGGTTCACAGCCGAAGGGAATCAAATAAAAACCGCCTCCAACATGGAAGCGGTGTAAGTGGAATCCGGCAGCGTCCTATCCTCCCGGGCGGTCCCCCGCCAAGTACTTTC
>CAMJUL010000074.1 GCA_946408995.1 uncultured Clostridia bacterium
GTAGAAGCCGGGAAGACCGGGACCGACGCGGCGGAAGCGGTGTTCACGAACAACGCGAACACAGGCTCGCTGAAGATCGTAAAGAAAGTCACAGTCGACGGCGTCGAAACGAAGGGCACGCTTGCGGACGGGACGTACACATTCAAGGTATTCAAGGCAGACGGGAGAACGCCTGCGACAGACGCGGAAGGCAAGCCGATCGCGGATGTGGAACTGAAGATCGAGAAGGGTGTAAGCGCGAGCACGGAAGTGAGCGGACTGCCTGCGGGCGAGTATGTGCTGCAGGAGCAGGACGCCGGGAACGGAACGACCCTGACGGGGGGCAACAACGTCAGAGTAACCGTAGAAGCCGGGAAGACCGGGACCGACGCGGCGGAAGCGGTGTTCACGAACAACGTGAACACAGGTTCGCTGAAGATCGTAAAGGAAGTCACGGTCAACGGAAAAACGACGACCGGCACGCTTGCGGACGGAACATACACCTTCTCGGTGCTGACTGCGGACGGAGCAAAAGCGAAGGACGCGGAAGGCAACGAGATCGCCGACGTAACGATCACGATCTCAAACGGGCAGAGCAGTACGGCGACAGTAAGCAAGCTGCCCGCGGGTACGTATACGCTGCATGAAGCGGAGGCGACGAACGGAACGGCGCTGGTGGGGAACAACGACATCAGCGTGACGGTGGTTGCCGGCAAGAACGGAGAGAGCGTAGCGGCAGCGGGAATCGGGACGTTCACGAACGACCTGGCCGTCGGAAGGCTGAAGATCACCAAGAAGGTCACGGTGAACGGTACAGCCACGACCGGAACGCTTGCGGACGGGGAATACACGTTCGAGGTAACCGGACCGAAGGGTTACAACGAGACGGTAACGTTAACAGTAACGAACGGCGCTGCGGCTGAGCAGACGCTGGAGAACCTGCTGCCGGGCGAATATAAGGTAACCGAGACCGGTACGACGAACGCGAACAGGATCACGCTGGACACCGCTACGAAGACAGTGAAGGTGGAAGGCGGCAAGGATGCCGATATCGCGACGGCAGAAGTAACGAACAACCTGAACGTCGGCGACCTGAAGGTGACCAAGCACGTGGTCAGCAGCACGGATACGGATAAGCAGAGAGCGTTCTCCTTCACCGTGACCCTGCGCGACACCACGGTCAACGGAACCTACGGGGACATGACCTTCCAGGGCGGCGTGGCGACATTCCGCCTGACGGACGGGCAGAGCATGTCTGCCGTCAACCTGCCGGCGAACACCGGGTATACCGTTGAGGAGACCGGGTCCAACGGGTTTGTGATGAGCTCTACCGGCTCGACCAGCGGGAGCATTCCGGCGGGCGGAACCGCGGAGATCGAAATCACCAATACCAAAGTGGAGGGCGGCCTGGCGGTCACCAAGACCGTAGAGAGCGACGTGCCCTCGGATAAGGAACGGGCGTTTAACTTCACCGTGACCCTGGACGATACCACGGTCAACGGCGTCTACGGCGGTATGACCTTCCGGAACGGCGTGGCCACGTTCAGTCTGAAGGACGGCGAAACCGTGACGGCTACCGGCCTGGCCAAGGGCATCGGATACACCGTGACCGAGATAGCGGACGGTCTGTTTGCGGCCGCCTGGACCGGTGAGACCGGCAAGATCGACGATAAGGATGTCTCCACCGCGGTGTTTAAGAATACCCGCAGGCCAGCGGACCTGGAGATCAGCAAGACCGTCGACAGCAAGATTGACGACGACCTGAAGAAGGAGTTCAGCTTCACCGTCACCCTGGGTGAAGAAGTGAACGGTACCTATCAGACCGAGAAGTCTAAGAAGGGGAGCGATAAGAAGACCTCCGGCACGGTCACCATGGAGAAGGGCGTAACGACCGTGACCCTGAAGGCGGATGAAACCCTGAAGATCAGCGGCCTGCCCGCAGGGGTGACCTATACGGTGGAAGAAAAAGCGGATCCGGACCTGGCCGTTACGGCGGTGAGGGACAAGGGAACGCTGACAGCGGGCGAACCCGCGGCGGCGGCCTTCAAAAACACACGCACCATAACCATGGCGCAGGTGAAGAAGGTGTGGGACGACAACGAGAACCAGGACGGCATCCGGCCCGACAGAGTGACGGTGACCCTGAACGCGACCACCGGAGACGACTGGAGCACGAAGACCGACTACACCCTGCAGAAGGACCAGTGGACCGTAACGGTGGTGAACCTGCCTGTGACCCATAACGGGAAGGACATCACCTACACCTGGACCGAAAAGGACGTACCGAAAGGCTACACGCTGAGCGGACCTGTTACGGATGGGACCGTCACCACCATTACCAACACCCACACGCCGGAGACCACCGAAGCAACGGTGAAGAAGGTGTGGGAAGACAGAAAGAATGAAGAAGGCAAGCGCCCTGTCAGTCTGACGGTGACCCTGAGCAACGGCCAGACGGTGACCCTGGACGAGCGGAACAACTGGGAAGCCACGGTAACGAACCTGCCCAAGTATGACAACGGCAAACTGATTGAATATACCTGGACAGAGAGCGGCCTGCCGGACGGCTACAGCCTGACCAATACCGTCAAGAGCGGCACGGTGACCACCCTGACGAACACCTACTCGAAGTATGAGACCAGCGCGACGGTGAAGAAGGTGTGGAACGACGCGGAGAACCAGGACAGAAAGCGCCCGGCCAGCCTGAGCGTGACGCTGTACGCGGACGGAAAGGCCACCGAACACACAGTGGTGCTGTTCGCGGGCAATGACTGGACGGACACGGTGACGAATCTTCCCAAGTACAGGGACGATGGAAACGCGATCGACTATACCTGGGAGGAAGACAAGGAAGCGCTGCCGAAAGGTTACAGCCTGACCAGCTCGGCAAAGAACGGAACGGTGACCACCCTGACCAACACCTACACACCGGAAGAGACCGAAGCGACGGTGAAGAAGGTGTGGGACGACGCGGACAACCAGGACCGCAAGCGTCCGGAGAGCCTGACGGTGACCCTGTCCAACGGCACGGAAACCGTGAAGACGGTGACCCTGAGCGCGGCGAACAACTGGACGGATACGGTAACGGGTCTGCCGAAGTACAGGGACGGCGTGGAAATCGAATACACCTGGACCGAAGGCACGCTGCCTGAAGGGTACACCCTGACAGCAGCTAAGGAAGGCACCGTCACTACCCTGACCAACACCTATGATACCGAGAAGACAAAGGCAAGGGTAAAGAAGGTTTGGGACGATCAGGACAACCAGGACGGCAAGCGTCCTGAAAGCCTGACAGTGATCCTGTCCAACGGTACGGAAGTGACGCTGAACGAGGCGAACAGCTGGACGGCGACTGTGGAGAACCTGCCGAAGTACAAGGACGGCAAGGAGATCGAATACACCTGGACCGAACAGGGCCTGCCGGAAGGGTACACCCTGACGAACGCGAAGAAGGAAGAGATCCGCACCCTGGTATCCGCGGAGCCAGAAGGGATCCTGACGACGCTGACCAACAGCCATACCCCGGAGACCACCATCGCGGAAGTCCAGAAGGTGTGGGACGACAGCAACAACCAGGACGGCAAGCGGCCTGACAGCATTACCGTGACCCTGCTTGCCAGCGGCGAAAAGACGGAGCATACCGTAACGCTGGACGAAGGCAGCCAGTGGTATGGCCAGGTGGAGAACCTGCCGAAGTACGCGGAAGGTAAGGAGATCGAATACACCTGGGCTGAGGACAGTGTGCCCGAAGGGTACACACTGAGCAATCCTGTCACCGAGGGCACTTTCACGATCCTGACCAATACCTATGACGCCGAGAAGACCAAAGCGGCAGTGAAGAAGGTTTGGGACGATCAGGACAACCAGGACGGCATCCGGCCGAAGGAACTGACGGTGACCCTGTCCAACGGTACGGAAACCGTGGAGACGGTGACCCTGAACGAGGAGAACGGCTGGACGGCCACGGTGACGGATCTGCCCAGGTTCAAGGATGGCCAGGAGATCATCTACACCTGGACCGAACAGGGCCTGCCGGAAGGGTACACCCTGACGAACACGAAGAAGGAAGAGATCCGCACCCTGGTATCCGCGGAGCCCGAAGGGATCCTGACGACGCTGACCAACAGCCATGCGCCGGAGACCACCACCGCGGAAATCCTGAAGGTGTGGGACGACAGCAACAACCAGGACGGCATCCGGCCCGAGACACTGACGGTGACGCTGCTGGCCAATGGCGAAAAGACAGAGCACACCGTAACGCTGGACGAAGCCAGCCAGTGGTATGGCTATGTGAACGACCTGCCGAAGTACGAAAAGGGTGAAGAAATCACCTATACCTGGAGCGAGGACAACGTGCCCGACGGGTATGAGCTGACCGGGAACACGCCTGATGGCACCCTGACGACGATTACCGACACCCATACGCCTGAGACCACCAAAGCGAAGGTCCTGAAGGTATGGGAGGACGACGAAAACCACAGCGGCGTACGTCCGGAGAGCCTGAAGGTGACGCTGAGCAACGGCACGAAAGACGTGGCGGTTGTAACGCTGAACGAGGCAAACGGCTGGACGGCCACGGTGGAGGACCTGCCCAAGTACAACGAAGGCGAGGAGATCACCTACACCTGGACCGAGGAAGAACTGCCGGCGTATTACTGGCTGAGTGACACTACGGAGGAAGACATCCGGACGCTGGTGGGCGGCGTGGAAGGAAAGGTAACGACGCTGACCAACACGCTGAAGACGGGCGGCCTGCAGGTAAGCAAGCAGGTGACCGGTGAAACCACGGACAGGACCTTCGTATTCCGGATCAGCCTGACGATGAACGGGGAAGACGTCGGATACTACTACACCGTGACAGATGCGGAAGGAACCGCTGCCGGACCCGCCGATGCCTTCGGCACCGTGGAAGTGAGCCTGAAGAGCGGCGAAACCGTCATCATCGCGGGCGTGCCGGAAGGAACGGCCTTTGAAGTGACCGAGACGGAGAACGCGCGGTACGCGGTAACAGTGAACGGCAAGCGTACGAACATCGCGTCCGGAACGGTCGGCGAAGCCGGGACGGTGAACGAATTCGCGTTCATCAACAGCCTGAAGGTGCGGGAAATCACCGTAACCAAGAAGTGGAGCGGCGGAAGGCCGGCCAACGACAACATCATTACGTACCTGACGCTGTACGCCAACGGCAAGGCGGTGGAAGACGCGGTATTCACCCGGAACGGGGATGACTACACCGTCAGCAGCCTGCCCGCGTACGACGAGGAAGGGAACGAAATCGTCTACACCGTCAAGGAGAGCACGGTCAGCGGATACTATGCCGCCACGTACACCTCCAAGGACGGCAAGACGCTCCGTGCGGCCGAAGACGGATCGACCATCATCAACGATAAGATCCCCGACGTACCGACGAAGGAGATCAAGGTAAAGAAGATCTGGAGCGGCATCGCGGACAACGAGCAGCTGCCTGAAGTGACGGTGGACCTGTACCGTGTCAGCGGCGACGGAACGGGCGTGTGGGTCAAGTCCATCACCTGGTCCGCGGAGAAGATCCGCAAGCACGGCGGCTACATCCACGCGTACGGGCTGAACGTGAACAGCACCTACTACATGGTGGAGCGCGTACCCGCGGGCTACACCGTAAGGTACGGGAACATCGGTAACCGCGCGGGCGAAACCGACAAGGCGTTTGACAACGGCACAATCACGAACCACAAGATCCCGAAGACGGGCGACACCCGGAACGCAGCGGTCTGGACCGCGGCGGCAGGCGTATCGGCCCTGGGCATCGCGCTGATCCTGCTGAATGAAAAGCGGAAACGGACATATCGTGCTTAATCCAAAGCAAACTCCATAACCCACGGGGCTGTTGCAGAAGCACCAAAATCTGCAGCAGCCCCTTTCCCATGTTGGCCTGTAGCGACAAAGCCCAAAGGCACCGGAAATAGCCGAACACAAACCAGAGCCATACGCCGGATGCTTCCGGCGGGCCCTGGTTTTCTGCTTTTGAATTGCGGATTTTCGGAAAATTCAGAATTTCAGCAGCGATGCGGGCTGCAAAATGTGGTTTTCCAGACTGCCGCTGTTGCACTTGAAGATGGCCTTGCGGATGTTCTGGGATATGCTCCGGGTCAATCGATCCATTCTGGCTGAAGGCACCTTTGCATACATCAAGGAAGATACGAACTTTCGCCAATTCCTTCTTCGGGGCATAAAAAAACTCCCTGGCACTGAACCTTCTCAAGCTTCACCATAAAATCCAAAATGACCGTTTGGGAACTACCCTGATTGTTCCAAAGGATTTCCCCACTGGTTTGTGAGCCGCGTTTGCTTTTCCTGGTACTGATTCCTGGTCTGTTTCCGTTACCCTTGTTTGCTTTACTCTTTTTTCATGCCTCTAGCTTTTTGCCGGATAAGAATAGGGCTGCCTCATCTGCCAAATCTTCATTTGGCGTTTTGAGACAGCCCCTTCTGGAACCAAAAAGCGGCGGGAGGCCAAACGCCTCCTCCGGTATACGGATAAATCGGTTGCGGCTGTCGCGCTTTACCTTGGTTTCTCTTCCCAGAGCCATATGGCCAGGGTTTTCAGGGAAACCGCCGGCATGACGCCGGGAGAATACAGGGAGAAAAAACGGGGCTGTTATCCCTCCCGGATCCCGCCTCTTGATACCGCAAACGAGCCGCTCCGCATGACAGAACGCTGCGTGTGCTTTCCATGTACTTTCAATCTTATCCTTTTCGGAAAGCATTGAATCGTGCGGCAGGATCAAGTATAATACGGCTGACGGATCTTTGGAATGCGGCAAACCGAACAGAACGACGGGCCCGCGAATATTCACAAGAACGGTTCGAGCGCTGAAGGAAGGGTTCGGCAGCTCCGGGCCGTATGCCCGGGCACAGAATCCCGGCCCGGAAAACCATACGGATATGGATCCGCCTGCCGCGGCGAAGCGGCGGGAATCGGATGAACGGCCCAGTCCATCCGGCACGGAATGAACATCATCAAAGGGGGAAACAGGATGATGCGTAAAACAACGGTTCTTTTGCTTCTCGCCCTTGCGATCGCTTTGGCGCTGCCCGGCGTTGCCGGTGCCGCAAGCAACGATCATGTGTATCGCAGGGATAACGAAGAATACCCTTTTCATTGGGGTGCCGACCTGTTTGAAGAAAGATCGCAGATATATGATAACGATCTGGCTGTGGCTTCCGCCGTTCTGAGCTGGGGTGTGGAAGTTTCAGAGAAGCAGCAGATCCAGGACCTGTTTGCCGGCTTAAGAATTGAAAACCTGTACACGGGCTGCTATGACGGCGGTCAATCCTATAAAACCTGGCAGGAGTGGGGATGGGGCTTTCAGGATGGCGTATTTGCCATCGGGCATTACGTCCTCACCATGGATTCGGCCAATGATACGACGCTGCTGGTAGTCGTTGGGCGGGGCACCATGACGCCGGGCGAAATGCGGACGGATTTTTTCAACACCGGAAACGGCAGCAGATTTGTGGCCGGAAAAACGGTGAAGCAGAATATTTCCACCTATCAGCGCGGTATGTGGCTGGCGCTGGAGGATTATCTGCGCGTTCATCCCGTTACGACCCCAAAGGTAAAAATGCTGATCACGGGGCACAGCCTGGGCGGGGCGATGGCGAATCTGTTTGGCGCAAAAATCATCCATGATTTTGATCAGATTCCCTGGCTGAACGGCAAAGCGACACAGGATGACATCTATGTATATACCTTTGGCGCCATCAAAGTTTTGGATCAGGAGCAAAACGTCTCTCAGGGCTATGAGAACATCCATAATATTTACAATAAGTACGACACGTTTGGACCGGAAGGAAAAAACACGCTGAGAGAACTGGACGTCAGTTCCCCCAATGCGAAATTTGGGCATACCGATCTGTTTGCACGCGTGTTTGAGGAAGGCCTGTTCTCCACAAACGCACATAACATGGACGCCTATCTGTTTGCTTTAGCGGGAGGCGACATGGTGCACTGCGCTTTCTCGGAAGCGTTTGAGCAGGACGAATCCGACGGAGTCCATGACGAAACCATCGTCTTATCCAGGGAGGATACGCTGGCGCTCCTTGCCTCCGTCAGCGATACCCCGCTGATGGCCGCCTCCGGGGCGGGCGCCTGGGAAGGCCGGCTGAAAATCAACGCCGACGCCACCTTCAGCGGCTATTACTATGACAAGGACGCCGACGTGATCTATGAATCCTCCTTCTCCGGCTCGCTGAATCCGTATGCGGAAGTGTATGGGAACCGGTATTGGCTGTGGGTGAACGAGGTGACCACCCGGCAGACCCCCGGCACCACGGCCATGAGCGAATACGGCATCCCCGTCATCTACGAGGAAGCGCCGCTGCGTGAGCGCGATTACGTGGTTTTGACGCTGCCGGGTACGCCTGACGGCGAAATCCCGGAAACGGTGCGGGAAGAAATCGGCGGCGTTCTGGGCGAAGGGGAGGATTATTCCCGCTTCATCACCCTGACCCGCTGGGACGACGGTTGGGGCTTTTTTGCCGATCCCGACGATCCGCCCGACTTTGATCCGGTGCCTGCCGCAACGGCCGCGCCGGACCCGACCCCTGCTGTTTCGCGAAACGGCGATGTGCTGGTGGACGACGAAATCTGCACCATCGTGAACCTGGGCAGGGAAATCTACCCCGCCCTCCCCATTCAGCAATTCCAGCGTCCCGGGTATTGTCTGGCAATCACAAACCATCTGGACCATCAGGTCGTCTTTGATGCGGGCACCTATCAATCGCGGCATCCCGGAACAGTGAACGGTTTGAAGCTGGATACCTCGACTGTGCTCAATTATGTTGCAATTCCCGCAGGAGAAACGGCGGAGATGCATCTGGTCCCGGTGGGCTACGGCACGGGCTTTAGAAGTGTGCAGGAATTGGTGAATGCCGATCTGTTTATCCATGCGGTCTATGGTGAGCAGTCCCGGAATTACCGGGATTATGAATTGCGCATGGACGCGGGACCCGCTTATCCGTATCCCGATGCCGCGGGAAATACCGCCTTTTTCTCCAAAGCTCTCGGAATTTCCTTTGAAATCCCGGACAATTGGACAGCAGTATATGAAACCCATGAGGGCGTGACGCCGAAAGAGCCTGACAGCGCATTGTACAGCTATCAAAATTCCACGCTGGGTATTGCTTTGGACCTTCTGAATACGCCTGCCCTGTACGATAACGGTATTTATATCCATGCCAACAGCCCGGGCCTCTCCCAGGACACGATTGCAGGTACTTTTTCAGCATCTCCGGACGCAGAGCGGGCAGAGGACATCATGATCGACGGACACCGGGCTTGCGTGGTCAGGCAATTCCAGGCGACCAGATACATGGTGACCAATGACGACGGTCTTGTGCTGACCATATGGATCAACCAGGTCTACGGAGAACCCGAATACCGCTCTGCCGTCGAGCATTTCTTAAATACTTTCCGATTCACCTCAGGCGGCAGTCAACCGGCTGTTACGGCGGCCCCCGTGTCCGCTCCCTCCCCTGCGCCTGATATCAGCAAGGGCGATGTGCTGGTGGACGACGAAATCTGCACCATCGTGAACCTGAGCAAGGACATGCATCCCGCCATCGGCGATCTTTTTCCCCGGCCCTTCTATCGCCTGGCGGTCACCAACCATCTGGACCGGGAAATCATTTTCCGTCCGGGCACCCGGGACGGAAGGAAGCTGGGAACCGTCAACGGTCTGCAAATCCGCGCGGCGGTTTCCGGCGCAGGCGGCGGTGTGCTGAGCGGTGAGAAACAGGTTGCCGTTCCCGCAAAGCAAACCGTGGAAATCATCCTGCGCCCCGAAGGCTACGGGGTGGGCTTCAGGAGCGTGGATGAATTGGCAAACACGGATCTGTTTGTCCATGTGCTGTACGGCAATCAGGCCGGGAATGGCCGGGAGTATGAATTGCGCATGGATGCCGGGGCCGCTTACCGGTATCCCGACGCCATGGGATATGCCATCTGTTCCCCCGAATGCCTGGGGATCTCCTTTGAAATCCCGGACAATTGGGAGGTTTGTTTCGTGACAGGGGACGGTGTCTCGAAAGAAGCGCCGGAAAGCGCCGTGTATTCCAACGGATTTGGCGGTCAATATGGCATAACGATGGAGATTTTGAACCAGCCCACACTGTACGATAACGGCATTTTTATCGGCGTGGAGACGGCGGGCACCCAGGATGAGCTGGCCGATAACTACGCGTGGAGCGAACAGCGGCTGGAGGACACGGTGATCGGCGGACGCCGGGCCTGCAGGCTCAGGTTTTCGGATTATGACAGGTACGGCCGATACCTTGTCACCAATGACGACGGACTGGTGCTGAATATCCTGATCAGGGAAGGATACAGGGAGTCCGCTTTTCTGGACATCATTGAACATTTCCTGAATACGTTCCGTTTCACCCCGGGCGACAGCCGGCCGGACGAAACGGCGGATGAGACAGCTGTATCCTGGCCGGGGATCTGGCGCGCCAGACGGCAGGACGGCGAAAGCCGCCTGTATATCTTCCCCTACGAATGGGGCAATGGCACGTACGACGTGATCCTGTCGGCGGAAAAGAACGGAAGCGCCGTCGCCGCGGCAGGGATGATATACCGGGTGGATGAGATCACCATGGAATTCTATGCCGACGGTCTCCTGGACGCCGGTCTTGTGCAGGCTCCGGGAATCGGATTGATCTCGCTGACCCCTTTCAGCGCGATGAACGACGCGCTGCTCCCCTGGCTGGAAAGCATTGAGGCGGATTACGAGTACATCGGCCCCCTGGACGACCCGGACCGCCAGATCCCATCCTATGTGTGGGATCTGACCAGACAGCGGGAATACCCGGCGGAGGGAAGCGTGTCCTTCACACTCCCCCCGGCGTTTTCCGACAATGACTGGATGAGGGATGCCGTGGGCATCACCGACCCCACGATCGACCCGGGCATGATTTACACCGCCCAAACGCCTGTGCCTTCCGCGGCTCCCATGCCGACGGCATCCCTCGCATCCGCCGCGCTTGTGCCGATTCCGGGGAAGCGGGGCTGTCTGCAGGTGCCCGTCAGCCGGGTGGACGCCACAAGCCACATCGTGGGCAGCAGGGACCCCGCCGCCTACGCGCCCGTCCGCATGCTTGACGGGGAGGAAACCACCGCCTTCCAGTTCTCCACCGGGACCACACCGCTGGGGCAGGCGTACCTGTCTTTTGATTTCGACGGACCCGTCACCCTGGATGAACTGTGGATAAAAAACGGGTTCTGGAAAATCACCGACGGCCTGGACCAATACACCCGCAACAGCCGGATCAAAAAGATGACGATTTTTGTGCGCTTCGCGGGCGCCGACGGTGATCTGCCGCTCAGGGAGGCGACCCTGGCGGATGACCCCGCCCGGCGGGATTGGCAGACGGTCAGCCTTCCGGGCGCGCAGAACATCACCGGCGTGCGCATCCGCGTCGATGAAATCTATACGGGCAGCCGGTTTCCCACCGACGTATGCATCTCGGAAATCATGTTCGTGCGTCGCGCGGAGCAGTGAGGCGCGCAGGATCGAAGAGTATCCCTTGCCATAGAGCTTCTTCATGGGAAGCCTGTTTTTACATTTGGCATTATAGGCAATCAGGATAGCCTCAGCATAGCCCAGGGCGCCAGGGCGTCTTTCCTTTGCTGTTCTGCCAATCGCTTTCACCGTGAATTTGCCCACATGATCCTTGAAGATCTCATCATCCATATCTTCTCCGTATATGACAACCAGGCGAGCAATTGCATTCAAGATGTTGCCTGAGAAGGAATTGATCTCACCCTCCCATGTTCCAACACAAAGCCGGATCGTTCTGTCCAGTGTACCCTCATGCGTGACCTTTTATGTGGTTTCTGTTCGTCAGGCCAGAGGTTTGCCCGCCAAGGTTAATCGTTTCCCCCTGACATCCGGCTTCCTTCAGATCCCGCCTCGCGACGGGCACCCTTGCCTTCGGCTATACCCTTCCCACTACCGGGAGGGTTCGGGTCTCTCACCCGTTAGAAACATGCGCCGCCGGGCGCACCAACGGGAATTGCAACTAATTGCAACTACATTGCAATCAGGTTGCAATTTTCATCTCATTTCTCTTGGAAAACACCTAGGGGCTATGGGCTTTCCTGTTGGGGCGGGCCATTTCCAGCCATAAATGGAAAAACCGAGTTAATTCAGCGGGAAAATGGAGAAGAAATTTGAGGAGATGCGTCGGGTTTAGGTATGCCATTTCTCTGATAAACCCTTGTGGACATACCTGTGTGCCCGGGGCAATGGGCAAAAAAAATACCTGAAGCTTCAGGTGATCACGGGAGTTGGGTTGCTCTTGTCTATATTGCTTTGTGCCATGCAAAAACGAATCTTGCGCGCAAAACCGCTTGACAGCCCTGGTTTTGAATGTAAATCTGAATGTCATTGTGAATGTAATTGGCATTTTTCATGGTTTATCATTATTGACCGGTATTTATCAAATTCCTTGTAAAATGGAGCTTTTCGAGGCTTTTATTGGCCAGAATTTACCAATACTTTGGTGTTCAAGTCCTGTTTCCCGCACCACCCAACAACCCTAATCTTGATACGAGGTTAGGGTTGTTACTTTTTGTCCATAAAGCCCGTAAACTCGGGCACTCTGCGTTCGTCCCCGCTACCCCATGCCCGACTGGATCGTATTTCAAGTGGGTTATTTTGCGTTTTTGCGGCCTATGGGGTAGCGGGGAGCGGTTTTCCCGTCACCCTATGGCCCTTCCCCGTTACCCCATAGGGCTTTCCCGTTACCCCATTGAAAAAGGACGGTCATGCCGCCCGAAAAAGATCACGGTCAGGAATCATTCCGTCCTGACCGTGATCCTGTTTTCTCCCCGGAAGGTGAATGTGACGGAGCCGTTCTCGGAGACAACTGCCTGATTGACCAGCAGGTTCCAGGGTTGATCTTCCCATTTTTCAAGGATCAGTGGCCGCTCAAGCATATCGTCAATGAAACGCATGATTGCCTTGCTCCTGAACAAGCGCTCCTGCTTCTCGGATTGCAGGCGGTTCAGCTTTGCCCCTATCTTCTGATACTGCTCATCATACGCGGCAGTCTGCTGCTCAAATTCTTCCATGTGTTCGCCGTCTGCGTTGTGGCTGTGGATATACGCGCTGCTCAAAGCAATCACGTCATCCATTTCCTTCTTCGCAGCCTGAATCTTCCGATCCAGCGTTGCGGTGTCCGCCAACATAGTAGCGACTGTTTTGCAGTCTTCAGCGACCGCCTCCCTGTTCGCCATCAGGAGATTGTATGCCTTCAGGAACAATGCCTTAATGGTTTCCTCATCCAGGGTGGGCGTTTTGCACTTTTCGCCTCTGCCGTATTTCCTATTGCAGCGCCAGATGATTTTGCGGTATGGATCATTGGAATGCCAAACCTTCTGGCCGTAATATCCGCCGCAGTCTCCACAGATGATCCTGGAGGCGAAAACACTGTTGCCGCTGTAGCCACGTCCGATGGTTTTCCGTCTGGCAAGCTCTGCCTGCACCCGATCGAAGTCCTGCGGCGGGATGATGGCTTCGTGATTGCCGGTCACATAGAACTGCGGCACTTCGCCCTCGTTCACCTTATGCTATTTCGTCAGGAAGTCCACCGTGAAGCTCTTCTGTAGCAGCGCGTCTCCCTTGTACTTCTCATTGGTCAGGATGGTGTGTTCCTTTCCGGGCTCTCGGCCCTGTCGATTTGAAAGCTGTGGCTGGC
>CAMJUL010000075.1 GCA_946408995.1 uncultured Clostridia bacterium
CCCTGGACGCCCTGACCGGGCGCGCGGTTGTATCCGCCCTGGGTCCCCTGTCCCGGCGTGCGGTTGTACCCGCCGGGGGCAGGCGTACGCGCTGCCGTAGGCGCGCTCTGCGCGCTTTCCATTCTGCCGCCTTCCCTGACGGGGGACGGCGCGGGGGCCGCTTTGACCTCGGCAGGTTCCTTTTCTGCTTCTTTGTGCGTTTCCTTCGCAGGGGCAGTCTCCGTATCCGCCTTGGGCTGCGCCGGCGTTTCCGGGGCTGCCGCAGCCGCCGGGGCAGCGGCCGCTTTTTCCTGCGCCTCCGTATTCAAAACGGAAGCTTCTTCCTTACGCTGAACGGAAAGCGCTTCCTCAGACGCAGCCTTCGGCTGTTCATTCTGGCTGGGGGTTTCCGCCTTCGGCGCGGCTTTTATTTCGGGCTCAACGGTGGGAACGTTCACGTCTTCGTCCGGCATCGTCCACGCCTTTGTGTGCTGGCTGGCAAGGGCTTTCAATTCTTCCTGCCGCTTGCGTTCCTTTTCTTCTTCTTCCTGGCGGCGGAACTGGGTCTCCTTCTGCCTGAGCTGGTTCAAAACCAGCTCCAGCCCCTTCCGGAGCTGTTCAGCTTCATCCAGAATTTCGTTAGATTGCAGATTGATCTGCTTTGTGGCTTCCGCCAGATTCGGCTTGGTCATTCGACGTTTGCCCCCCGTGCGCTCAGCGCTTTCAGAATTGTTTGCCGGCTACCGCCGACAGGTTGATATATCTTAACGCAGCCCATCCCGCGTCAGAAGCGATCCGGAGATCCCGTGAAATCTTCCCTTGGTGCCCGGATGTCCCTTACGTGTCCTCCGGGGAAATGCCATCGCCCTCCCCGGCGAAAAGCTCCCTGACCTTGTCCGCAAGTCCGCCGGCCTTCAGGCTTCCCGCGACACGGTCCGCCTTGCCGCTGACGAAGGACAGGAATCCTTCGCTGACCATCACGACGGGAACATGATAATAGGCGCAGGCGTCGGTCAGTTTTTTGAGCGTATTGCCGCTGGCCGACCGATCGATCAAAACCAGGGCCGCTTTCCCTGCACGGATCTGTCTGAGTACAAGATCCCCGCCTAGGGTCATTTGGCCGGCCCGCATGGCAAGTCCCAGGTACCCGGCGGCGCTCTTCTCTGTCAGTTCTGCTGAATGCATGATGCGCACACCGCCTTGATCCCGGTCCGATCCTCTTCGGACAGGGAGCATTCAAAGACCCGTTCAAACTGCTTCTGCCGGAAGGCTTTCTCCACACATTCCTGGTTTGGGCAGACGTAGGCGCCCCTGCCGGGCTTTCTGCCTGTAAGGTCCGCAGACACCGACCCGTCCGGGCCGTGGACCACACGGATCAGCGTCTTCTTGGGCTTCATTTCCCTGCAGCCCACGCACATCCGCATCGGGATCTTTTTCTCTTTCATCCGCCCTGTTCCTTCCGGTATCATTCGATCAGATCATCGGGCTCCATATCCAGCTGGTATTCGTCCGCCTCGTCCGCGATGACCACGCCGTTCCCCTGCGGGATGGAAGCCGGCGTCTGGCCAAGGAGCTCGTTGACCTGGGTCTGGGATTTAATGTCGATCTTCCATCCGGTCAGCTTGGCGGCCAGGCGGGCGTTTTGGCCTTCCTTGCCGATGGCCAGGGAAAGCTGATTGTCGGGCACAACCACACGGCAGATGTGTTCTTTTTCGGAAGCGAACACATCAAATACGTGGGCCGGGTTCAGCGCGTTGGCAACGAACTCGTTTACGTTGTCGGACCATTTGATGATGTCGATCTTCTCGTTTTTCAGTTCGCTGACCACCTTGTCCACCCGCGTCCCCCGGGGGCCGACACAGGCGCCCACCGGATCGATGGACATATCCGAGGACCAGACCGCCATTTTGGTCCGGCTGCCCGCTTCCCTGGCGATGGATTTAATCTGAACAACCCCCTGCTGGATCTCGGGCACTTCCATTTCAAACAGGCGCTTGACCAGGCCCGGATGGATCCTGCTGACGGAAACCTGGGGCAGGCCCGTCACGTTCCTGGTATTCCGGTGAACCTGGAGCACATACACCTTGATATGGTCTCCGGGATGGTATTCCTCACCGGGCATGAAATCGCTGCTTTCCAGGATGCCCTGGGTCCTGCCCAGTTCCACGTAAACGTTTTTCCCGTCCACCCGCTCGACAATGCCGGTCAGGATCTCGTTTTCCTTGTCGCTGTATTCGTCATAGATCTTTCCGTGTTCCGCGTTGCGCAGCCGCTGCGTGATCACCTGCTTGGCCGTCTGTGCGGCGACCCGCCCGAAATCCTTGGGCGTGACATCGATCTCCACAATGTCCCCAAGCTCGTATCCCGGGGAAAGCTTCCGCGCGTCCTCAAGGCTGATCTGCTGCAGATCGTCCGTCACCTCTTCGGAGACGACTTTTCGTGCCAGCACCTGGATATCCTGTTTTTTGGAGATGACCACGCTTAGATTCATCAGGGCGGAGGAACGCTTAGTGTACTTTTTATAAGCAGCCTTGCATCCTTCCTCCACAGCCTCCAGAATGGTTTCCACGCTGATGTCCTTGGCCTTCGCGAGCATTTCGATCGCGTCGTAGATTTCGCTTTTTGCCATGATAATCCCCCATTTTCTTTTTCCGGTCCCGGCCGGACGGTGCAAAACGCACCCTCAGGCTTCGCCGTCGATTACATCCGATACTTCAATGCCGCTGTTTTCGTCCAGCCCGCTCAGATCCGGGACCAAACGCACCTGGGCAACCGCCTGCGCAGGAAAGGACCTTTCTTCCCCATCCATGTCAATGACCACAGCATTCCTGTCCATGGCCCTAAGCAGGCCTGTAAAGGATTTCTGCTTGTCCACCGCCTTGTACAGACGCACTTCAACGCGGTTGCCAAGGTTTTTCCGGATGTCCTTTTCCCGCTTCAGCGGGCGGTCGATCCCCGGGGAACAGACTTCCATAAAATCATAATCCATCTGTTCCACCATCGGCTGAAGGGCCCTGTGGTATTTTTCGCAGTCATCCAGGGAGATTCCCCCATCCCGGTCGATATAGACCCTCAGATACACCCCGCCCGGTTCCTTTTCGAAGCCCGCGTCGCACAGCTCGTATCCCAATTCGCAGCACAGCCGCTCGCAGATCTCCATCAGGCGCTCCGTGCCGGACCCTTTTTTCGCCATCGTCAGCCTTTCCTGTCCTTTCAGCCAGTCATTTGGGTTAAAACAGAGAAAGAGCGGCACTGCAACCCGGAAAGAACGTTCCACGCAGGGCATCCCGCCCCGATGCAAACGTACCTCCTTGCAGCTCCACTCTTCGTTAAACCCTTCTTTCAGTCAAATGCTTACAATAAAAACCGCAGCATCAAGATTATAGCATACTCTGTTTTCCCGTGTCAAGCCGCGCCGTGCCTGTTTTCCCCGGTAAATTGCCTTTCAGACGCCTGAAACAGTGCATTTTCAGGCGTTTCTTCCCTGCGCGGCATTCTTCTCGCGATCCTTCAGGGCACGGAACGCCAAAACGGCGTAATAGCAAAGGGCGGCAAGCGCCAAGCCGATGCCGATCCACAGCACGGTCACATGCAAACCGCCGGCGCCGGCCCGCTCAAGAGGTTCCGTGAAAAAGCAAAGGATCAGCCCCGTCACGATGACCAATTGCGCCAGCTTCCCGATCCACTTTGCATAGACCACCAGCCCCCGCTTGAGCATCAGCACTCCGCCCAAAACCATCAGAAGTTCCTTGCACAACAGCACGACCACGCAGGAAAGAGGCAGGACCCCCGTATAGACCATGCAGACCATCATGACGATCACCATCAGTTTGTCCGCCAAAGGATCCATCAGCTTGCCAAAATCGGTGATCATGTGCCAGCGCCTGGCGATATAACCGTCCGCCACGTCCGTCAGGCTGGCCACGGCGTACACGGCCAGCGCGGCGATCCTGTGCCCTTTCAGGAAAAGCACCGCGAACACCGGGACCAGCACCAACCGAAGCATGGTCAGCACATTGGGCACGTTAAAAATGATTTTTCGGTCATAAAGGTCTTTTGTTTCGTTGCTTGCCGTCGGCATAAACGCTGTCCTCCAGGATCCTGACGCCAAGGCGCAGGCGTTTTTCGCCCGGACCAACGCCCGGGCTTCTTTGAGCATGGATTCCATGCCAGTTTAGCCTCCCTTTTCCCCCTTGTCAACCTCCTTTTCTTCTTCAAAAAGGCTTCCCGAAAGGGAACGGACGCGATTGACAACCATGGGATAAACCGTTAGAATATGGGGGTACTTCGTTAAGGGGGTTTATTATGATCGTTGCCAAATTCGGCGGCAGTTCCCTGGCAGACGGAAGCCAGTTTCAAAAGGTGCGCCGCATCATGATGGCCAACCCCGACAGGCATTATGTCGTGCCCAGCGCTCCCGGCCGCAGGTTTTCCAAGGATGATAAAGTAACGGACCTTCTTTTGGGGCTGTATGACACGGCCGCTTCCGGTCTCCCCGTCCAGCCTGCCCTTGCCCGGATCCGGGAAAGATACAATCTGATCATCCAGGAGCTGGAGCTTGACGTTTCCCTGGAGGAGGAGTTTAAAGTCCTCTGCGACAACCTTCAAAAAGGCTTCTCCAGGGAGTACTGTGCCTCCCGCGGGGAATATCTGAACGGGATCCTGCTGGCAGCGTACCTTGGCTTTGATTTCATAGACGCCGCCGAAGTGATCCGCTTTGATCATCGAGGCCAGCTGATGGAAGCCGAAACGGACCGTCTGCTGAAGGCGGCGCTCTCCGCCCACAGGTATGCCGTCATTCCCGGTTTTTACGGTGCGGAGGAAAACGGAACCGTACGGACGTTCTCCCGCGGCGGAAGTGACATCACCGGCGCCCTGGTGGCCAGCGCCGCGGAAGCGGACCTGTATGAAAACTGGACGGACGTGCCCGGGTTCTGCATGGCGGACCCGAGGATCGTCCCGGACGCCAAGTATATCCAGTCCATCACCTATCGGGAATTGCGGGAACTGAGCTATATGGGAGCCACCGTACTGCACGAGGATGCCGTGTTCCCGGTCCGCCGGGCGGGGATCCCGACCAACATCCGCTCCACCAACGATCCGCAGCACCCCGGGACCATGATCACCGCCTCCGCCGGCATCGAAGGGGTCCAGCATACCATCACCGGAATCGCCGGGCAGAAGGGGTTCTCCATTGTCTATATCGAAAAGGACATGATGAACAGCGAGCTTGGCTTTGGGCGGCGGGTCCTTCAGGCCTTTGAAGAGTACAACATCAATTTCGAGCACCTCCCCACCGGCATCGACACCATGTGCGTCGTTGTCAAGGAAAAGGAGCTTGAGCCCCACAGGACCGAGGTCATTGAGCGGATCCGTGCCCTTGTGAACCCGGATCAGATCACGGTCAACGATCACCTGGCCCTGATCGCCACCGTCGGGCGCGGGATGGTTCGCGTATTCGGCACGGCTGCGCGTCTGTTTACGGCCATCTCCACCCGCGGCATCTCCATTCGCACCATCGATCAGGGATCCAGCGAAATCTCCATCATCGTCGGGGTGGACGAAAGCGATTTTGAAAACACCATTGAGGCCGTTTACGACGCATTTGTCCGCACCTGACGCCTTTCTCCCGTCCGGAAGGACGAACCTGTTCTTTCTTTAAAGCCCGGATACCTTTTTTCCGTTTATACAGTCACCCTGTATGCGCGTACCGACAGGCTGCGGCATGGAGTTTTATGCCCTTTGGCATATCCTGCGGTCCGGCAAACGAATAAGTATTCTCCGGAATACGCATTTCCGTTCCGGCTTTGTTTCCGTGGCGTTCCGCGGCTTCTTTTCATGCCTGCCGGAAACGTCCTGCATGGGGGCTTTATTAAAATGTTTTATAGGGGGACTCATTTATCATGAACCTGAACGGCAAAACCGTCCTCGTCTTTCTGGAGGAGGACAATACCCAGCGTGCCTATTTTCGTATCCGCCCGCTCCTGACCCAGGAGGGCAGCGTGGACAAAACAGCCGTCGAGCAGTTCCCGGACGAAGGATTTCTGCGCATCGTTCCGGACAAAAACGAGCAGCACACCTTTAAAGAGAGAATGCGCACCCTCGCCCCGATCTGCCTGCTGAACCTTGCCGAAATGAACCCGGAGGTCCAGAAGATCCGCACCAACAAAAACTATTCCCCCGCCAAAGGTGAAAAGAATCAGTTCATCGTCTATTCGGACGCTGTCAAGCCCCTGGAAAACCAGTATTACCAGGTCGTCAGTGAAAACCAGCTTTCCTCCTCCCTGACTCCCCTTGTCTACACCCGAAGCGGCGCCAACATTCAGGGGCCCTTTTACCGGGAAAACGGCACCGCCGCAGGGGACCTGGTCAAACTGCCGCCGGACTCACCCAACATTTTCAACGTGACCCTTCCCGACGGAAAAGAACTTTTGTTCTACTGTGCCGTTTCCGGGAACGAAGCGCCGCAGGAACATCCGGAATCCGCTGATGTGAAAGCGCCTGCCCAGGAAGCGGAAGAAGTCCCTGTCCCCGCCCAGAGCGAGAAAGCTTTCCCCGCTGGCGTCAGCAACGAACCGCCCGCACCCGCTCCGGCCCCCGCCGCGCCGGTATCCATCTGGAAGCAGCAGGTGGACGCTCTGATTAGCGGCAAGCCGGTCCCCGCCGCACCCAATCCGGCCGAGGCGCCCACGGCACCGGAACCCGCTCCCGCAGCTCCTCCCGCTGCCCGGAAGGCACCGCAGGAGCGCGCAGGCGTCCATGCCGACGCGGCGCAAAAAAAGAACCTGAAACCGGATTCTGCTCCCGGAACCGCGCTGGACAAGATCCAGGCCCTCAACGGATCCCTGAAAATCCGTTCCTCCTCCTTCCGGGAGGAAAGAAGCGCGCTGCCTCTTCAGCCGGATATGGATACGCGTCCCATCGGAGGGACCAAGCTGTACAAGCCTGCCCTGGAGCGGAAAAACGCGACCCGGACCCGCAATGACCTGACCGAGGCCGTGGATCAGCTTCGGAACATCTCCCGATACGAAAGCCGGGCCGAGGCGCCCGGTGCGGTGATCAATGATCCCGCCCGCATGGGCAGCGTTCCCAATCCCGTGGAACAGTTCCGATTCATTCTCAAGCGGGTCTGGTCCCTGCCGGACACCCATCGTCAGGTGGCCGACACCATCCTTGCCACCTCTGGCATGCGGCAGTCCCTCTCCCGGATCCTGACGGAGGGAAAAAGCAACCTGACCATCCGGGCCATGCAAAGTCAGCTTCAGGATCTGGAAGCCGAACGCCTGATGACCCTGATGCAGCTGGACGACGCCAAGGGGTCCCTTCAGAAGCTGAAGGAGGAAGTCCGGAAGGAGCTCGTCAGTCAGAAGGAAAGCGGCATCGCGCTGCTTGAACGCCAAGCGCAGGAAAAGGAAGCCCTGGTTTCCCGTTTGGAAGCCCGGCAGGACGCCCTGTGCGCAAGCCGTGAAGAGGCCCTCGAGGCCGCCCGCTCCTTCCCCTGGCAGCACACCCTTTCCGCCCCGGCCGCACTGGAGAACAGCGCGGACAGGAAAGCCCTCGCCGCCCGTCTTTCCGACGCGCTGACCCGGGCCGGCTTCACTGCGGATGAGGATACCGCCCTGATCCTGCTTACGCTCCTCGCCCTTTGCCCAGGGACCCTTGGCATCTGCTCTGCGTCCCATGCCGATTCCCTGCACGCCTTCAACACCATCGCCGATGCGCTGGGCGCCTCCAAGGCACGGGTCCACGCCAGATTGGAATTTGAGCACCCCCTTCGGATCGAGGAAGGCGGCGACGGGTTCCTGTTCAGCTATGATACGGCGCCGCTGCTGATGGACTACCCCGGGCTGATCCATGTCATCGGCGGCGAAGAGGATGATGTGTACCTGAACAACATCACCGACCAGTCGCAGGACCGCTATACCCAGAATCCATGGCCCGTTTTCTGGATCGACGCGGATCCGGAACGCTTTTCCGAGGCCCTTCCGCCCCAGAGCGCGGTTTCCGTCTCCCTGATCCGGGAAAGGATGCTTGTCTCCGACGGGGAACTGGACGAAGCCACGCGGCAGCTTATGTCCCTTCTGCGTGCAACGCTGAGCAATGCCGGCGCTCCGCTGCCATTAAACGTTGCCACCAGAATGAAGCGCTTTATCCTTTCGCTCAAGGATTCCCTCTCCACCGGGATCGCCGGCGCCATCGACTGGGCTTTTATGTGCTTCATCGTTCCTCACATCCGCTACAACGGCATTGATCCCCAGGTCCTGCTTCCTTACGTCGGCGCCATGCCCCACACCTTCCGTGAGCTTGAGAAATAAACCAGCATGGAAATCACCAGTGTCAAAAACAGTCAGATCCAAACCCTCCGGGCACTGAGCCGGGATCATGACGCCAGGGCTGCGGCCTCCGCCTTCCTGGCGGAGGGGGAACACATGGTGTCCGAGGCCATTGCCTGCGGAAGCGCGGACCTGGTGCTGTTAGACAAGGCCCGTTCGGATCGTTACGCCCGGCTGCTGTCCTCCCTGCCGGAGAGCGTCCCCCTTGTGTATACCACGGAGCAGGTTCTCAGCGCCGTGTGCGACACCCGGACCCCGCAGGGGATCGTAGCCAGATGCCGCATCCCGGACCATTTTCCCGCTCCCCGCTTTCCCGGTTTCCATGTTATGCTGAACGCCGTACAGGATCCGGGGAACGTGGGCACCATCCTGCGGACCATGGACGCGGCCGGTTTTGATACCCTGTATATCGACTCCCGAACGGCCGACCCCTATTCCCCCAAATGCACCAGGGCCACCATGGGCGGCATCTTTCGTATCCGCGTTTTAAGATTCCCCTCCCTTGAAGAACCCATTATGCAAATGAAGCGCCTGGGCGCGCCCGTCCTCTCCGGGGACCTGCAGGGCAGCGATCTCTTTGCCCGTCCTCCCCTCCCCGGGAAAGGGGCCTGTCTCCTCATCGGGAACGAGGGGAGCGGCCTGGAACCGCAGATCAAAGCGCTGTCGGACCTGCGTGTCCGCATTCCCATGCCCGGCGGCGCCGAATCGCTCAATGCCTCCGTATCCGCGGGGATCCTGATTTATGACCTGGTCCGGGAGGCGCTGAATCCTTGAAAGGGGATAGAACATGACGGATATTCTGGATTATAAAAACAAGCACGTCCATATGATCGGGATCGGCGGAAGCAGCATGTCCGGCCTTGCCGAAATGCTCCTTGCGCAGGGGTACCGCCTGACCGGGTCCGACAATGCCCATTCCCACGCCGTTGAACGTCTTGAAAGCAAAGGCGTAAAGGTATTCCTTGGCCACCGCGCGGAGAACATCTCCGGCGCGGACCTGGTCATTTTCTCCGCGGCCATCCTTCCGGACAATCCTGAGCGTACAGCTGCCCGGGAAAACGGCATTCCGGAAATGGAACGGTCCGTGCTTCTTGGACAGCTGATGCGGGGGCATCGGGAATCCATCTGTGTATCCGGCGCCCACGGCAAGACCACCACCTGTTCCATGATCGCCCAGGCGCTGCTTGAGTGTGGCATGGATCCGGCGGTTTCCATCGGCGGGCGTCTGGACGCCATCGGCGGCGGATTCCGCGTAGGCGGGGACCGGGTCTTTGTGGCGGAAGCCTGTGAATACCATTCCAGCTTCCTTCAGATGCATCCCACCCTGGCCGTGGTCATGAACATCGACAAAGACCACCTGGATTATTATGGGGACATCGAGCACATCGAAAAGGCCTTTGGAGATTTTCTGTCCCTGCTTCCCAAGGACGGCAAGGCCCTGGGCTGGGGAGAGGACCCGCGGATCCTGCGGCTTTTCTCTGCCCTCACTTGTGAAAAGCGCACCTTTGGGGAAGGGGAAGACTGTGATTACCGCTTCATCCATCCCGTCACCGGCCCCACCGGCTGTGACAGTTTTGACATCGCCTATCATGGGACCGTCCTCGGTCACGTGGATCTGAAGGTGGTGGGCGACAACAACCGCCTGGACGCCCTGGCGGCCTTCGCGGCCTGCCATATGTCCGGCGCGGATCCCAAAGAGATCTGCGCTTCCCTGTCCTCCTTCGCCGGCGCCCACAGACGGTTTGAATATACCGGAACCATTGACGGCGTACGGATGTATCATGACTACGGCCACAATCCGGTGGAAATGCGCAGCGCGGTGGCCGCCGCAGTCGCCCAGCATCCCCATGAAGTCTGGGCCGTCATGCAGCCCCACACCTACAGCCGGGTCATCACCCTTTTTGACGACTACCTGGACTGCACGCAGGCCGCCCAACACACGCTGGTCACCGATATTTTCGCCGCCCGGGAAAAGGATCCAGGAACCATTCATTCCGGAATGCTGGTGGACGGCATGCGCCAAAAAGGACTGGACGCTGTCCTGACAAAGACCTTTGAGGATACGGAAGCGTATCTGCGCGCCCACTGGCAGCCCGGGGACCTGGTGATCACCATGGGCTGCGGGGACATCAATCTGCTGAACGAGATCATGCAGCGGCACGGGGACACCCCGCGGCCCTGAATTCCCCATTTTAAAAATCGCTGCCCCGGAACGAATCCGCGGGCAGCTTTTTTCAGAGGGATGTTTTCCAATTGAAAAGCAGCCGGCAGACTGCCGGCTGCGAAGAATTCTTTGGCAAATTACCGGGACAGGATGGTCTGCTCGGTGTCCTTGTCGAAGAAGTGGAGACGGGAAGTATCCAGAGCCACCTTCACATCGTCACCGGTGCGGGTAGAGGTGCGGGGGTCAACACGGGCGATGACGTTGTCCGCCTTGCCGCTGGTGGTGAAGTACAGATAGGTCTCGGAGCCCATCAATTCGGTGACTTCCACGTGCACCTTGATGACCGCTTCGGGATTGGCCTCCACGTCTTCCTTGGCGTCGGAAATGTTCTCGGGACGGATGCCCATGGTGACTTCCTTGCCGATGTAGCTTTCGTCGGTCAGCTTGGCAAGCTTCTCCTGCGGAACGGTGATCTTGTTGTCGCCGAAGACCGCAACCACTTTGCCGCCTTCCTTCTGGAGCTTGACGTCGAAGAAGTTCATCTGGGGGCTGCCGATGAAGCCGGCCACGAACTTGTTGTTGGGATAGTCGTAGTTGTTCTGGGGGGTGTCCACCTGCTGGACAACGCCGTCCTTCATGATGACGATGCGGGAGCCCATGGTCATGGCCTCAGTCTGGTCATGGGTAACGTAGATGAAGGTGGTCTGCAGGCGCTGATGCAGCTTGGTGATCTCGGTACGCATGGCGACACGCAGCTTGGCGTCCAAGTTGGACAGAGGTTCGTCCATCAGGAAGACCTTGGGCTCACGGACGATGGCGCGTCCCAGAGCAACACGCTGGCGCTGACCGCCGGACAAAGCCTTGGGCTTACGGTTGAGCAGGTGGCTGATGTCCAGGATGCGGGCGGCTTCTTCCACGCGCTTCTTGATTTCGTCCTTGGGGGTCTTGCGCAGCTTCAGACCGAACGCCATGTTGTCAAACACGGTCATGTGGGGATACAGCGCGTAGTTCTGGAACACCATGGCGATGTCGCGATCCTTGGGGGCCACATCGTTGACCAGCTTGTCGCCGATGTAGAGTTCGCCGTCCGAAATTTCTTCCAGACCGGCGACCATACGCAGGGTGGTGGATTTTCCGCAGCCGGAAGGACCGACCAGAACGATAAACTCTTTATCTTCGATGTCAAGGTTGAAGTCGCTGACAGCCGTCACGCCGCCGGCATATACCTTATAAATATGCTTCAAAGTTACACTGGACATGGATGTACCTCCTTCAATTTTAGCGGCAGGGACCTTCTGCCTTTGATAGCATCATTATAAAAGCTTTCCTGCGCAAAATGTAGTCAACAGACTTCACAAAGATTTGCCTTTTTGTTTGTGCACAAGCTGTATCCATTGGTCAAAGTACTGCCGATGGGGCCCCTTCCCCCTGGAACAAGGCCGGTCCTTCCTCCTCCCTGCCACGGCAGGAAAACGGCCTCCGGCGTCGAATTGTACCGATGACTTTAATTGAAAATACTTCCTGGAGGTATCCCTATGAACACGAATCTGAACACGCTTGCGCGCATGCTTCACGGATCCGCCTTCACGGTATTCTTCGGCGGCGCCGGCGTCTCCACTGAGAGCGGCATCCCGGATTTCCGTTCCCAGGACGGCCTGTACCGTCAGCAATGGAAATACCCTCCGGAGACCATCATCAGCCATTCCTTCTGGCAGCGTGATCCGGAGGAATTTTACCGGTTTTACAAGGCCAAAATGCTTTATCCCCAGGCGCTTCCCAACAAAGGACACCTGGCCCTTGCAAGGCTTGAAAAAGAGGGCCCCCTCCGGGCGGTCATCACCCAGAACATCGACGGCCTCCATCAGCAGGCCGGCAGCACCAACGTCATCGAGCTGCACGGCACCGTCAAACGGAACCACTGCGTCCGCTGCAAAAAGGCCTACACCATGGAGGAGGTGTGCGCTTTTCCCGGGGTCCCCCGCTGTTCGTGCGGTGGGATCATCAAGCCGGATGTGGTTTTGTACGAGGAACCCCTGCCCGCGGACGCCTGGGAACGGGCGGCCGATGCCTGCGCCAGGGCGGACCTGATGATCGTGGGCGGCACCTCCCTGACGGTTTACCCCGCCTCCCTGTTCGTGCAGGAATTCCGGGGGACCCTGGTCATCATCAACCGTTCCCCCACCGGTCAGGACCGGCGGGCGGACCTGGTCATCAATGACAGCATCGGGGAGGTGCTCAGCGGCGCGGCAGACCTGCTCGAGGCCCTCCGGAAGGGCTGAAGCGTCCCAAAGAAGACCGCTTTGCCCGCCGGCCAGTGAAAAGCCCTTCCTCCCCCCTTGCAAAAGCGCAGCCTTCTGTATATAATGGGTATGGGAGAACCCCTGTTCTCCGTATTCATTCTGTCCATTTGATAAGGAGGTCTTTCCAATGGCTGTCAAGGTTGCTATCAATGGTTTTGGCCGCATCGGCCGTCTTGCTTTCCGTCAGATGTTCAACGCCCCCGGGTATGAGATCGTGGCGATCAACGATCTGACCAGCCCCGCCATGCTGGCCCACCTGCTCAAGTACGACACCGCACAGAAGGGCTTCTGCGGCGTGATCGGCGAAAACAAGCACACCGTGGAGAGCAAGGAACCCGTATTCGAGGAAGACGGCAAGACCGTGAAGGTGCCCGGCTCCATCACCGTTGACGGCAAGGAAATCACCATCTATGCCGAACCCAAGGCCGTGAACCTGCCCTGGAAAGAACTGGATGTCGACGTGGTGCTGGAGTGCACCGGTTTCTATACCAGCAAGGCCAAGAGCCAGGCGCACATCGACGCCGGCGCCAAGAAGGTCGTTATTTCCGCACCTGCCGGCAACGATCTGCCCACCATCGTTTACAACGTAAACAACAACGTGCTCAAGCCCACCGACACCATCATTTCCGCGGCTTCCTGCACCACCAACTGCCTGGCCCCCATGACCAAGGCCCTCAACGACGCTTTCCCCATCGTCAGCGGCATCATGACCACCGTTCATGCCTACACCGGTGATCAGATGATCCTGGACGGCCCCCATCGCAAGGGCGATCTGCAGCGTGCCCGCGCCGGCGCCGCCAACATCGTTCCCAACTCCACCGGCGCCGCCAAGGCCA
>CAMJUL010000076.1 GCA_946408995.1 uncultured Clostridia bacterium
ACCAAGCGTGTAGTGGACTTTCACCACCAAGCTATTGCCCATGGCGGGCGTACTGTGAAAAGGGAGGCCAGCGCCTGAAGCTGGTCTCCCTTTCATTTGGGTCCGTTCCGGATCCCTTTTTTTCTGTTCTCCGCACGCTTTGTCAGCGCCTGTCGTATTTCATCCGGTCCGCGGCCTTGCGCACTGCGTCGGAGGAGATCAGGACGACCTTCGGATGCTTGTTCTTCACTTCCTCCTGGGCTTTCTCATAGCAGTCGATAAAGTAATCGATGCCGTCCTTCATCCATTCCAGCGCGAAGCTGTCGTCGTCCTCGGTGGCCATCAGGCGCTTATCGGACATGCCGTCTGTATCCGCATGGCTGATCTTGTTCCGGACAGAGCCGATGTTGTAATAGGCAAACAGGACATTCTGCAAGGTTTCCCGGCTGTCGCAGGCCGTATAGCCCGTGATCTGCTCGGGGTCCTCGTTCCCGATGGACCGTGCCCTCAGCGCGGCAAACGCGCGCTGCGGGTCCTCGCCACGGGCGCCTCCCTTGTTGGAGGACCGGTTGTACGATTTGATGAAATAGTGTTCGATCTCATCCATTTTGTAGAATTCATGGGGCCTCAGCGTCAGCCTCTGTTTGGCGAAAAGCTGCGTGACCTGGTCTTCCTTCTTTACATCATTGCAGTAATAGAAGATGCCGGACCGCACCAGGTTCTCCGGTGCCCTGGATTCGATCAGCGTCAGGGTCTGCTGATAGAACTGGTGCCGATAGGCCCATTTGACAAGGTCAATAAAGCAGATGCCGTCCTCACCCGACAGAAGCGTACCATAATCTTCCATGACGCTCTCGGCGATCACAGAGAACATCATGCCGTAATAGCCGGATTCCCGCCAGAATTTTTCATCCTTGAAAAGCTTCCTCAGCCGAAGGATGCCTTCCTCCACCTCCGGGATGTTGCACATGGAAAGGCCCACATCCACATGGCGCATGGCGTAAACCATGCCGGAGATGCTCTCGTTGCGCTCCCCGCTCTTTTCCCAGAGATCGGCGATCATGTCCGCCTTTCCGTATTTGAGGAACGCCCGGATAGCGTGGAATAGCTCTGTGACGCCATAGCCCGCGGTATCATCCCGAATAACGCCGGTCATGCACCTTTGAAGCGGTCTTACGGTGAAGATCTTCTTCAAGTGGACCGTGTTCCCAGGCATGGATACCAGGATATTGAGCATGTTCAGCACCACAAAGAGGGCTGCGGCGTCATTGCTGCTTAACGAAACATACAGGTTGATTTCCTCTTTGTCCCGGAGGATGGACTTTTCCATCTTCATCATGCTGGCGACCCATTGCTTGCCGTCTTCAAGCGTGCTCTCCGGAATATACCGAACACTGACATGCTCGTTGACCGGCAGCAGCTCCAGCATCGCAGTGGGCTTGAGCGCCTTGTAAAGATAACTCTTTACCCATTGCATGCAGTATGAGGAATACTCCCGAAGCTCCGGATGGGTCTCAAAGAGAGCCTCCTCAAAAGATTCATACGCCTGGGAATTCTGCGCGAGCACATCAAACACGCGGTTGAGTTTCCGTTCCTTCAATTCGGCATTCTCTTCCTGGTATTTCCGGATGAACCGGATCAGCTTCTCTTTCACCTCGTCCGGAAGCCGTTCGTCTTCGTTCTTTTGATCCATGGAAAGCTCATCTGCGTACTGTGCGAGCCGGTAGAGAAGCAGATCATAGGTTGAAAGCGTGGTCGTGTCGGTGGAATACAGGGTCCTTCCGTGCAGGATGGAAACCGGATCCGGATCCCCTTCCTGATCACAGGTGCCCTCTTCGCCGATGATCATGATCTCATCAATGTCGTAGCGGGCCAGAACGGCTTTGATGCCGGCCTCCGTATCCAAAAGCGCGTCACAGTAATCAAAACCAAATTGCTTCTGAAGGGAAAAGTACCGGACCGGCACATCGCTTTCCATCGCACTCAGCGAGGTCATAAGAATATTCCTGGGCATTTATCCATCCTCCTGTTTCTGTATAGGGTCGGTTTGCATGCTTTCCCCGAAACCATGATCAGTCTGTCGTCTGCGATTATACCATAGACAGCCGTCATTCATCAATCATCGTTCCCTTTTTTCGTCTGGGACCAGCCCGTATGATCGTTATCCGTTTTGATTGCGGTCACAAAAACCGTGATTCCTTCCCCTGCGCCCAAAGGGATCCTTTCTTCCGCGCAAGTCCTGTAAAGGGAGAGTCCCGGCCGATCCCCTGCTTGTCCAGCGCGCATTTTCGTGCTATAATCAACCTATCCCATGGAAAAGGAGTGGATGCGCGTGCCCAAATTTGTGTTAAAAAGCAAGTTGAGCAAAAAGGCCCGGAAAGAATTGAACCGTCAGCGGCGGGTCGTGTGGGAATTCAGCCCCGTGACCAAGACCGTTGAAAGCAAAAAACGCTATAACCGCAAAAGAAACGCCCGTGACCGGTACGATGACTCCGGTACGGGCGTTTCGCTTGATCCGCCTTTCGATCCCTCACGGTGAGCGGACGGCCCTGATGCAAAAGCCGGACTGGCGCTGTTCCATTCCCGTTTTTGCATTCCGGGGGTCACGCGGCGGCATTTTTTTGTTCAAACCGCTTCACGCACAACGGGAAAAGAAACACGATATAGAAGATCTGAAGGAAACTGTTGAGCGTTGTCCCCACTGCTCCCGGGATCCCCGCTTTGATCAGCGCCGCAAGGATCAGGCTGACCACATAATATCCCAGAAGGCCGATCACTGCACGGCTTAGTTTCCGGGCCACGGGGACATCCGTTGTAAAGCCCACATAGCGGCGTTCCAGGACCCAGCCGATCAGGAAGGCAGCGCAATACCCCACGCCTTTGAAGGTATCATTGGCCATCTTAGCGCCATCCACGATCAGTTTTCCTTCCGCGTTATAGTCCTCCGGATAAGGCTTGAATGCCGCGTAGAGTGCGATCGCGATGCCAAGGGCCAGCCCGATCGCGGCCACGATCCAATCTTTCTCAGGATGGCTTTCCACCCACTGCATCAGGCGGAGCGTCCCCCACATCACCAGAACGCCGGCTACGACGCCGACAAGCACATCCTGCGGTGTATGGACGCCAAGAAAGATCCGGCTGAACGCGACCAGCACCGTCAAAACGCCAAGCGTTACGCGCAGGGCCCTGGACAGGTCTTTCCGCAAAGCCCCGCCGCCAAACACCGTGGCAGCGTTCATGGTATGTCCGCTCGGAAAGGAGTAGCCGGTCGCGGTGGTAATGGCGTTTCCATGGGGCAAAATGCGCGCGTCTCTGATCCATGGACGGTACGCGCAGACAGTCACCTTCAGCGCGCCATTGACCAGTCGGTTTCCGCTCCAGCCCATCATCAGGTAAGTACCCAGTTCCTTGCTGACGCTCCAGTAGATAAGCGCCATCATGACGATCGCGGAGTTCAGTTCACCCAGAAAGGTCATCTTGACAAAAAAATCCGTCAGGAAGCTTCCGGCGGTGTTCCTAAAATCCTGCAAAGCCAAAAGAATGCTGATATCCATTGCATATCCTGCCGCTGCGGCGCCGGCGCGAACGATCCATGAAAGCCCGCCGCCGATTTGAGCCTTCACGTTCTGCCTCACAAGGGTTCTTCTTTCCCCGGACCCATGGTCCACTGATCCAAATGGGACCGTTGCACGAATAGGATGCAGCGGCCCCATTGGCTTTTTGAATGGAGTCGTCCGTCCGCTTCTTCAGTGGCAGCGCCGTTGGACAGCCGCATCGGAAAATGCCTGCACGCTGTTCAAGGATTCACGAAGGATACGCCGGATGGCTTCTCCGGGCCCCTCATCAGGAATGAAGGGCCCGGAGGCTCAGTTTCAGGTTATTTCGCGGTTTCGGCTTCGTTTGCTTCGGCCGCCTGCTGGAGCACCGTCGTCAGAACGTTGCCCAGCTCGGTCTTGATCATGTCCACGGTGATCTCGTTGATGTTCCAGGAAGCGCTCAGGTCTTCCATTTCGATCTTGTCGATGCGGCTGAGCTTGAACATCAAGGAATCGTCGGATTCGTTGGTCTTCACTTCGCAGATCAGGCAGTCGTCTCCCTCATAGAAATCCACGGTCACGGAAGTTTCCTGGCCTTCAGCCGTTTCGCCGAACAGCTCGAAGCGAATCTTGCCGGTCCAGGTTTCCCGGACGGAGGTGAAGAAGCCGCCTTTGGGGCCGCGCATGTACAGGTAATCCCGTCCAAATTCCGCGTTCAGTTCTTCCTGGCCCGCGTTCTCGACTTTCACGATGCCTCCAACGACCTTGGCGTCCTCGATATCGTAGCGGAACTCCGCAACGGATTCCTGGGCAGTCTGCTTCTGCCAGAAATAGTCGGGGCTCACGGCCAATTCATACTTAACGAAGGGATCCGCATCTTCAGCGCCCAGGGTGAACTCCATTTCCGCTTCGTTATCCTCATCGTTGACCCAGATGTCCATATCGCAGACCAGAACGCCTGTATTCTCGTCGCCTTCGATTTTCTCGCCGATCTGGAAATGGCCTTTATAGTGGCCGTCCTCCTCAAAGCTGTCGGTGCTCTGAATGGTGCGGACCGTCTGCAGGGTGGCTTCGCGCCAGGTCATCCATTCCTTCTGGAATTCAATAAAGGGCTTGCCGCCGTTCACGGCAGCATGCCGGTCCACCAGCTCCGCCAGGGCGGGGTCCAGCATCAGGTCGTCAATGGCGTCGGCCAGGGCGGAAGCGAAAGCTTCGCTCCTCAGGCTGATCTCCACCTTGCCGTCGTCCTCTTTGACGTCCAGGATGTTTTCCGGCTTGAATTTGCTGGCAAAGGTCGCACCCGCAGAAACCAGGGTGGCGGCATCGGCCTGCGCCTGGGTGGCAGCCATGGAAGCAAGGACCGCGGCCTTGGCGGCAGCCTGCTGCAGTTCCCGCTCAGAGATCTGCTGGTCGGGGATGCTGTCAATGGCCTCTTTGACCGCCTGATCCAGTTCCTCAACCAGGTCCTGCAGGAAGGTGACCACCGTGGCATAGTCCAGCTTGGTCACGGCGTCCCCGGACTTCACAAAGAGCCCCTTGGTGGTCATCTGGAGATGGCCGGTCTGCTCCCCGTTTTCGCGGGCCACCACGTGGAAGGTATCCCCGTCAGCGCGGAGCACCAGGTCTGCGACCTGGTCCCCGGACTCAAGCTGCAGGGCGATGTCCTTGGTGTTCGTATCCGTGTCATCCAGGAACTGTTCGACCACATTCTTCTTCTTAACGGGTCCAAGGGGATCCGCAACGGCGCTCACCATCGTGAAGAGCATCACAGCAGCCAGCAGCAAGGCAATCAGCTTTCTCATGTTGTTTCGTCTCCTTCTCTTTCTTTTTATCTTTTCGCGCTCCCGCGGGCATTGGCGCTGTCCCTGCCCGCAAAAAACACGCAAAAGGCATGCTTAACAAAAATCAAGCATTTTCCGCTTGCCCCTCCCATGCGGCCCTCCCCTCCGGTCCGTAGTATTTCAGGCCCAGCATGGTCAGGTCGTCAAACTGAGGGGCTTCCTTTACAAAGGCGTCTACCGCGGCGCGCACCCCCTGAAGCATCTCTTTTGGACTTGCGCCGTCGCCAAGCGCGTTCAGGGCATCCAGGGTGCGGTCCGTACCGAAGAGCTGATTCCCCTCGTCCGCGGCCTCGGCTACGCCGTCGGTGTAGACAAAGAGGCTGTCCCCCTTCTTCAGCTGGATCTCCGTGTTGGTGTACCTGGATTTTTTCATGGCGCCGATGGCAAGCCCGTGTTTGTCCTTGAGCATTTCATACCTGCCGCTTGTGTTCAGCATAGGATATTCATGGCCTGCGCTGGCGGTGGTGAGTTTGCCGGTGCTGATCTCAAGGATGCCAAGCCAGACGGTCACAAACATGTTCGCCTTGTTGTTTATACAGGCCTGTTTGTTCACCCGCTCCAGGATCTCCGCTGGACTTCCGCCAAGGAGGGCATGGTCGTTGATAAGGATCCTGGCTGACATCATAAACAGGGACGCCGGGATCCCTTTGCCGGATACGTCTGCGATCACCAGGGCCAAATGGTCCTCATCCATCAGGAACAGGTCGTAAAAATCGCCGCCGACCTCCTTTGCGGGGTCCATGGAGGCGTAGACCTCAAATTCCGGCCGGTATGGAAAGTCTGCAGGGAGCATTCCCGCCTGGATCCGTGCAGCCAGGGCAAGCTCCGTCTCCGTAGACGCAAGCTTGTTGCTCTTTTCGTTGAAAATGACGCAGTACATCACCAGCAGCGACATCAGCACCATGCCGTACTGGGCGGAATTGCCAAACATCCCTGCCATCACCACATATTCCGCCACCGGAAAGCAGAGAAAGGTCAGCGCCGCTGCCTTCTGGCCGCTGGGGCAGCGGCTCCTGACGGCGAGGATGGCCGTCAGCGTGATGGTGACAATCAGGTAAACATCCTCGGCCCAGGCAGCCGCGGTCATCCGGTAGTCCCCGCCGCTGTCGAGGAAGAAGGTGGTGGGATAAAACACATTGGACAGGACCACAAGGGTTTCAAGCGCCAGCAGGACGGGGACCGCTCTTTCGGCCAGCTTCGCGATCCTTCCTTCAAACTGGAGCGTAGCCCTGATATACAGATAGAAGAACGTAACCACCATAAGGTCCAGCAGCTTGCTGACAAGGCAGAGCGCGAAGCAGAGCGTGCCCATTCCCGGCGTCTTCAGGGTGTAATACATCGCCTCATTGACCGCAAAGCAGGCACTTACCAGTACGATCAAGCCCTTGAAGGCGCGGTTTCCCTCCCCCTGCTGCTTCATGCAGCCAAAGAACAGCGCCGCGCAGAAAAGGGCCCCCACAGAGTCCACGCCGGCGTCATAAAGGTACGCCTGCAGCCTCGTTTCCCTCAGGAAGGGAACGCTCAGCGCGATGACAAACAGGGCGGACGCTGCGGTAAAAAACAATCCCAAATAGGCTGCGTTTTCTTTAAGCTTCTTGAACATGGATCGTCTCCGTTAATGTGCGTCCCTTAACGTCCTGCCAGATGCACACGGCGGGTTCATTCAAGTGTAAAAGCGCTGCTGAAGCCCGTTACGTCAAAAACCGATTTCACGCCGGGGGTCAGATCGCGCAGGACCATCCCGCCCTTGTTTTCCATTTCCTGCGCCGCGCAGAGCAGGACGCGCAGTCCCGCGCTGGAGATGTATTGAAGGCCGCCCAGATCAAAAACCAGTTTTTCCGCATTTGGAAGCACTTTTTCGACCTGTTCCTCCAGGTCGGGCGAGGTCAGCGTATCCAGCCTGCCGTTCAGCGACAAGGTGTATTCCGTACCGTCCTGGCGAACGGTGATCTTCAGCCTGGCATTCCGGTCTGTGTTTGCCATGCAGTTCACCTCCCGATCCATCCTTTTGTCAAACCGCTTGCGCTGGACGACCTTTTTGTATTTTACCATAAATAGTCAAAGAGTGCCACCCCTGTTTCTGCATCAATCACGGCTCCCGCACCCCCTGCGGCCCCCCCGCCGGACCTGCCAGTCCCCTTACGGGATTCCCGGGCGGCAGATCCGTAAGGAACAAAAGATTACGCAATTTGGCCTCAGTCACGTACACGCCGCTCCTTCGGACGCGCATCAGAGGGTGTCCCCTTGATCCCCCTTACCCGTCTGTTTTGCGTTTTTTTGTCTCATGCGCAAGCCTTGCTGCATCAATCCCTTTGGGGAATGATGCCCACCGGGCTCAGGTTCCGCCAAGCAGAGAGGGTTTTGCTGACTTTTTCATACCAGCCGTTCTCAAAGAAAGCACACTTGGTCAGGTCGCTGCCGCTGACCAGATTGGTCCCCGAATACAGGAAGCCAAGCGCCCTGCAGCCGCCGGTGCAGTATTCAAACCATTTGCACCTCCGGCATTTGGGGTTGTCCCGGCGCACATCGCCCACCGTAGAGCAGATACAGTCGATGTATTTGCCCGAGGCCAAAAGGGGCTTGAGTCCGTCTGTATGCACATTCCCGAGGAACAGGCCCCTTTGCTGCATCGTGCCGGACATCTGGATACAGGGGACCACCGCTCCGGAGGAAGTGATGGCGACCATGCCCCGGTTGCCCCTGCAGCCCGGGAAGGTGTCCCGGTACTCGCCCTCCGCGCAGGCCACGGGGGATAACGAAAAGCATTTTTTGTCCGGATGCAGCCTCAAAAACTGCCAGACATCGATCTCCATTTTCATGCCGCTTTGAATGTATTCCCTGGCAAAGGCCAGCATGTTTTCATAGTATTCCTCCATGCCCAGGCAGGCGTCAGGCGCGTTCTCAAACCAGCGGGGCACCTCGGTGGTCCGGATGATGCGGGTTTCCTTGACCCCCATGTCGCTCAGCAACCTGGCTGTTGGCAGCATGACCTGGACATTTTTCCTGTGCACCTGGGTCTGCGATTTGACGTCGAAGCCGTTTTGGATGCACAGCTTCATCGCTTCCAGGGTTCTTTGTTCGGCTCCCTTCCGGTTGCGCATCCAGTCATGGAAGCCCAGCCCGTCAAAGGAGATCTTCATCAGCGGCCTGCAGCCGATTTGCCGCATCTCATCCAGGATCTCCTGCGTGATGTAATACCCGTTGGTGTTGAGCTCCTCAACGAACATCCCGCGCTTGTGGATCTGACGCAGGATGTCCATAAAGCGTTTGTGCACCATCGGTTCTCCGCCCGTGATGGTCAGGGCGTGGATGCCGCAGTCCCTTGCCTGATCAAACAAGCCGCACAAATCCTCAAAGGTCCATTCCGTCATCAGCGGCGCGTTGTCGGCGGCGTTGAAGCAATGCAGGCAGTTGTAGTTGCATTTCCCCGTGATCATCAGGTTCATCTTCGGGAAATACCGGTTGTCGTATTTTTGATACGACGACCATTCAGATGGATGCTCGCCCTTTTCACAGACGGCGATCAGATTCCGGCATGCCAGTTCCAGAACGGTATCGTCGGCCTCGATCTCCTGCTCCCCGTCGCAGCGGAGCAGGGTCTCCGCCTCCCTCCTGGTCAGGGGCTGGGCATAAGGAACGCCCTTGAGATAATACGCGTACTCCACGTCCTTCCAACTGCGCAGCGCCACGGAATCCGTCAATCTGAAATACATGTTCTCACCCTCACAATATGGATTGAATCCTGTCCGGGAACGCGTACCGGAGCATTTCATACCCGACGCCGCTGATGCCATAAAGCAGGGACGGGATCAGGCCGTTGTTCAGGTCCTGCCCCAGATACCTGTAGCCGCCCTCCTGAAGGGCACGCTCATACATCGCACCCAGCACGCGCCCTGCTGCGTCCGTATCTCCTACGGTCAGGTAATACTCCGCCACTGCGGAATTGCCGCAGCAAAGATGGTCCCTTGGGTTCAGGGGAAGCCCGTCCACGCTGGCGCGGGCGCAGCGTGCAAGCTCTTCCACAGCCTCATTCTCAAACCCGTTTCTTTTGATGGCTTCCGCCATGATGCCGATGCCCGGCGCGCCAGAGCAGTACCCGTGCATATATCCCTCCGGCGGATAGGAGCGCAGGTCCGCCCAGCTGCCAAACTTTTCATGGTATTTCCGGTAAACGTACCGCTCATAGTCCAGGGCCTCCAGGGCGGCGGCGGCGTATTTATCCTCCCCCAGCACCGAGGAGGCCGCAAAGAGCGCTTCGGCGATGCCCGCCTGGCCGTGACCGGCCCCGCTGATGGGCCGGCTGCTGTCCGGCAGGGTCTTCCAAAGGGCCTTCCCCTCAAATACCAGCTTCTTCATGGCAAGCAGGCTGTCCGCCGCCCGGCGGATGATTTCCCTGCGGCCGCGATACCGGTCAAACCGGCACAGGACCGACACAAGCCCCGCCATGCCGATGAAGCGGTCTGGAACGCCGTAGCGCGGATACTCCGTTCTTTCCAGCAGTTCCGCCACTTCCCCGTCCAATTCGTCCAGATCCTTCCGCGGGGCATAGGTCCTGATCACCTCCAGCCCCTTGATCATCCCCGACGTTCCGTCCGTCTCCCCCAGATTCGGCGAAAAACCAAAGGAAAAGTCCCTGAATCGGATATACTTCAGCGCCCTTTTCATTTCGGTAACGGTTTCCTGAAGGATCCGCTCCGCCATGTCACGATGCCGCGATTCCCCGCTGACAGAGGCACAGGCCGCCGCGAAGGCGGCAAAGCCCGTCAGCCCCATGGCCAGGCCCGTCTCGCAGAACCTAAAGCTGCTGTCTCCTTCATCCATATATCCCCAGAAAAGCCTTCCGTCCGGGGAGGGGATGTGAAGGGCATAGGCCTGCTCCAGCAGCCTTCCGGCCTCCAGGATGGCCGTCTCCCGGGGCAGCGGTGCCGGGGCCCGTTGGGGAATGCGAACGGCTTTCTTCCCGCTGTCCTTCAGCCGGACGGGATATTGCAGGATGGCCCGCTCCAGAAGCTTCAAGTCGAAAAGCTCGTCCCGTTCCTCCATGGCCCAAAGCGTATCCAGGGCGTGTTCCTTGGCCGAACGCCCAAAGACACCGTCCAGGATCTTTTCCTCATCCGAATTGAGCGCCCGGCCGCCCGCGGCCGTCCAGACATACGGCACGTCCCCGCGCTTCATCTGCCGGATCTCCGCCCGGACGGTGCTCTCAAGATGCAGTATCCATTACAAAATCCGGTTCCTGCTCGAGTTCCATTTCTTCCGTTAGAGTTTCGTTGTCCATTTTCCATCCTTCTTTCCTAAAGTAAAAGACATTAAGCGGGGCTGTCTCAAAACGCCAAATACAGATTTGGCAGAAGGGGCAGCCCTTTTCTTGTCCGGCAAAAGGCAAGAGACCTGAAAAAAGCGTAAAGCAAACAAGGATAACGGAAACAGACCAGGAATCAGTACCAGGAAAAGCAAACGCGGCTCACAAACCAGTGGGGAAATCCTTTGGAACAATCAGGGTAGTTCCCAAGCGGTCATTTGGGATTTTATGGTGAAGCTTGAGAAGGTTCAGTGCCAGGGAGACAGTACATCCAGATTATGATAAGAAGCTTATTATAAGTGCTTTATCAGATCAACGAAATCCGAAAACTTATATGCACCCTCCAGACCCGTTTCATTTTTATCAAATACCATATAATACCGATACTGCCCGCCAGCCATATCCGCCCATTTGCGGCCAAGTTTCAATTTCTTTCTGCTGTCTGAATTGTCCCGGTCGTCTCCCTTTGTTTCTACCAGGATGATCTTTCCGGAAGCTGTGCAGACAATAAAGTCTGGATAATGATTTATAAATCCATTCAGGTAGAAGCCATGACGCTCGATATTGCGATGCCACCAAACTACATTATCCAGAGAGGCAATTAACTTAATAACTCGCAGCTCAAAAGTGTTTACATCCCCTTCATCGGTATAAAGGGCTTTTGAGAGCGGCATCATTGTTGGCACCGGAGTAATCAGTTTGGGGAACTGCCAGCGGGCATCCAGTTTGATCTCGCCTGTCTCGATCAGATGGAAGAACTGCTTCTCCCGGTATTCATCTACCAATTCCAGAATTTTCGTCTTGATGCGGTTGACATAGAACAGGAAAGCACTCTCGACCTTTTCCAGTTCCTCAGCCGTTATATTATCCACAACCCGCTGTATATATTGTCTTAAATCGCCGGCTTCTACGAAATCCAATCGATCAAGCTGGTTGAAATATTTTGTGTAATTGTTCCGCGTTTTTTCTCAGGTGATTCGCTTTGAATCAGTTCTTTGAACTGCATAGCTTGCCGTTCCGCTATGGAAATCATGCGCGGACGGGACTCACTGTCGATGTCCACTTTGATCACATCCATTTCGGACATAGCAAAGCTGATCTGGATATCTTTATCCTTCAGTGAGAAACCATCAGAAAGGAATTCTTTCGTCAGCTTCTTCAAACCTGCCTCAAAGAAAGCGGACGAGGATACATCCCGGACAAAAATCGGCAGAGAAAGGCCTGATGCCATTTCTTCATATTCTGATTGCATCTCAAAACGATGCCGCATTTCATCGCCTCCCATCGGCGTGTAACCGGAGCGTTCGGCATTTTCCATTTCCTGTTCAAATTGCTGTCCCTGACGTTCTGCATCCCGCAGAATATCAGCAACGGGATTCGTAGAGGAAGTATCTGGAGAAGAAGCTAAAGGTGCATCGCTTTGAGTAGATTCAGAGTTACTCGGATTATCTTCCATAAGGGTGGTCAGTATCATCAAATTGAATCTCAATACATGAAAGGGATTCATTGCATGTGGCCGTGTTCACATTGTAACCCGGTTTCAGTTGACCATTCCGCATGTGGTCTTCCTTCATGTGCATGAACGTGGCGTCGCGATCTGTTTTGCTGTAGCTGTTCCTTTCCCCGCAGATGTGCAGGTCGTTGGTGTACTGCTTGAGCTTGGCTAACCATTCCTCTACCTGCTCCAATGCTTTTTGCAGCGGCGTTTTGCGCTGGCCTTTTCCGTGAACAAACTGAATGCCTCCTTCCTTGATCCGGGCATACAGCTTCTTTCGCAGCTTTTTCAGATGCCGAATTTCCATTTCCTCGGATACATGGAAACGAATCCCCAGCTTCTTCAATATCCACGGAAGCGCTTCATGGATTTTGGCCTGTACCTTTCCGACTTTCTTTTCCGTGCCTCTTCTCCATACGAAACTGTATTTATTGGCATTCGCTTCGATCTTCGTTCCGTCGATGAATACCGCGTCCATGGACAAAAGCCCGGACTTTTTCAGCATGACCACCATCTGCCGCAGCAGATCCTGTCCCGCTTCCCTTGCCAATATCTTTGACCGGAACCGGGCGATGGTGTTATGATCCGGCGCTTTTTGCCCTTCCAGCAAATACATGAACCGAATATGATCCTTGCACGCTTCCTCTATCCCTCGTGAACTGATGATCCATTTCATATATCCGTACATCAGTATCTTTGCCAGGTTTTTCGGTGAATACTCGATTCTCCCTTCTCGGGAGTATGCCGCCCAGACCCTCCTGTAGTCCATCCTTTCCATGACGGCATTGAGCAATCTCACCGGGTCATCCTCTGGTATGTTCACCCCGCATTCCAGTGGCATTACCCGTTGAAATCCATTCTCCATTGCGCTATAATCTTTTTGCGGTTTGATTGTTTTCATCTACATTCATTCTACCGCATTTGCCGGTCTCTTTACAGAGCCCGGCTCTTTTTGTACATAAAAAGGACTGCCTCTCTTGAACCGCTTCCCGTCAAGTAGACAGTGAAACAAAAAAACAAATCATACACAA
>CAMJUL010000077.1 GCA_946408995.1 uncultured Clostridia bacterium
GCGGGTTCGGGTCTCTCACCCGTTAGAAACGTGCGCCGCCGGGCGCACCCAAAAATACGGAGCTTTCTTCCACCCTCCGCGGTGGCAGAAAGCTCCGTATGATCCGTCCGGGAATCCAATCCCGGGGAGGAAGGCTCAGTTTCCGAGATTTGCCCGGACCTGTGCGATCTCTTCGGCTGTAAGGCCGATCTCCATCAGATATGCCTCGGCCTCCGCGGCAAGGTCGGTTCCCCGAATGTCTGAAACGCCAAAGGCCGCGGCAAGGGTCTTGCAGATGTTGCTTCCTGCTACGATGTCGTACTGCTCGGTACCCGGCTGTACCCCGTAGTAGTTGTAGTAGGTGACCATGTAATCGGCAATCACCTCGTCCGCGGTGGCGCCAAGGAGGGATTCCAGAACGGCGGAGGTGAATCCTGCACGGTCTTTTCCTTCGGTGCAGTGGATCAGGTAGGGCCCTTCGTTTGACGCGATGAAGCGGATGCCGTTGGCGAGGCCCGCGCGGAAATCTTCCGCGGCAAAGTCGACGCCAAGATTCAGGGGCAGGATGTTCTGGCGGCTGTAATAGGTGTCCGCGAATCCTTCGTAGCCCTTCATGGTTTCTTCATTGTCGGCCAGGTTGATGAACGTACGGACGCCTGCGGCCTCTGCGGCTTTGTCGGCATAGGTGTTCCTTGCGATCTCAGGATTAACGGGGGAGGAGGAACGGTAAAGTTTTCCGGACCCGATACCAGTGGTTTCAATGCGGCGGAAGTTGGCGAATTCTTCGTCCGTCAAATGGGGATAATCCGCCCGGTTTTCGCTCCGGACCAGCTGGTGCAGGACCCATTCGTTATAGTACCCGCCTGGGGTTTTCATGGAGACGGTCACGGGGACAGGCTCCTCGACCCCTTCGTTGAGATGCCAGATGTACCCGGGGGCAGCTTCGGTTTTCTCCTTGACGGCGATGCCCGCGGTGGTGGCAAGGTCTCCCATGTTGATGGCAATCAAGGTATAGTCCTCGTTCGTATCCGGTTTGATGACAACGCGGAAGATCATGCTGCCCTGATCCACATCCGAGTAGTTGGAGCCGACGGGCATATCAAACGTCTGACCGTTCAGGGCAACGGTTACGATGTCGCCATAGGCAAAGCCTGCGTTCAAAAACTCGGACCCGGGGATGGACAGCCTGAGATTGCCGTATTTCTCGATCTCGGAAACGGTCATCTCCTGCGGATCAGCCAGGGCACCGAAAGCGGAGAGGAGCAGCACAAGGCTCAGGAGCAGGGCGGATATGCGTTTCATGGGGCACCTCCTTGTAAGACGGAAAAGGATTAACAGTTCTTTTATATTATAGCAGGGAAAACCAACCGGACAAGGGTATCATGGCAAAAAAAACTCCAAAGAATGCAATTTAAGGAAACTGATATACCGCCAGAGCACGGATTTGAAAGAGCAGAGCCGGCTTTCATGCGCAGAAGACGCCGCGGTTCATTCCAGGGAAAACCGGGCTTTGTTCTCAGTATGACTGTCCGGACCGATGAATATGTCAAAATCGCCCGGTTCGCTGGCATATCTCATGGAAAGGCCGAAGAATCGAAGCATGGCTTCGGAAACGGTGAAGGAAACCTCCTTGCTTTCACCGGGGGCCAGTGCGACTTTCCGAAAGCCCTTCAGCATCCGTACAGGCCGGGCGACGCTGGCGGCCAAATCCCGCAGATACAGCTGTACCGTTTCGGTCCCAAAGCATGCGCCGGTATTGGTGACGGTAACCGAGGCAGTGACGTTGCCCTGCTTCGTCATGCTTTTCGCACTGAGCCGGACCGGTGAATAAGAAAAAGTGGTATAGCTCAAACCATATCCAAAGGGATACAGCGGATCGTTTGGAATATCCTGATATTTGGAGCCAAAACGTCCGTCGTGGTGATCCCCGTGGAATGGCCTGCCAGTGATTAAATGATTGTAATGGATGGGCAGCTGCCCCACGCAGTAAGGGAGGCACATGCTCAATTTGCCGCTGGGATTGCATTCCCCAAGCAAGGTGCGCACAACGGCGTTCCCGCCTTCCGTGCCGGGCAGCCAGGCCGCCAGAATGGCCTTCGCCTTTTCTTTCAGCGGACGAATATCCAATGGTCTGCCGCCAAAGAGCACCACAATGATGTTTTGAGTGACTTTTGAAACTTCATCCAACAGTCGGAGCTGACACTTGGGCAGTGTGATATCGCCTCTGCTGGCCGCTTCGCCGGTACATTCCCGGTGTTCGCCCAGGCACAGAACCACCTTTTTTGCCTGCTTTGCAAGGATCATCGCATCCCGCAGAGCCGCTTCCGGGTCGCACGGATCCGGCGAGAAATGCTTCTGAAACCCCATGATCGGCTGATCCGGGTCGTTGATCGGACAGCCTGGAGCGGTGGGAATGTTCCTTGTTTTGGAGTAATGGGATAGCGCCGTTTTGATCGTTACGGTGTCCTGATCGTCGGCAAAGATCGACCAGGCGCCGTTCAGATAACGGCTGTCCACATACGGCCCAATGAAGGCGGCTTCGTCACCAAGCAGGGGCAGCATACGGTCCTCGTTTTTCAAAAGGACAAAGGATTTTTCAGCGCACTCCAGGGCTGCCTGACGATGGGCTGTTGACAGCAGCAGCGCGTTTTCGTCTTTTTCATTTGCATCCTTGAAGGGCTTCTCGAAGAGGCCCAGCTTGTTTTTGAGCGTCAAAACACGCCAGGCGCTTTCGTCGACCCATTGTTCGGGTACCTTGCCTTCCTCCACCAATTGCCTGAGATTCCTGGTATAGATGGGACTAGTCATGTCCATGTCGACACCGGCCCGGAGGGCGAGAAAAGCGGCTTCTTTTTGATCGGCAGCAATGCCGTGCGCCATCAGCTCCTCCAGGGCGTTCCAGTCGGAGATCACCATGCCGGAAAAGCCCATTTCTTTTCGCAGCACTTCTTTCAGCAGCCATTCATTGGCAGCGGAGGGGATGCGGTCGAGGGTATTGAAAGAAGTCATCACAGCTTCGCAGCCCGCGTCTACAGCGGCCTGGTAGGCGGGCAGATAATCTTCGCGCAGGGTGCGTGGAGACAGCTCCACGTTGTTGTAATCCCGTCCTCCCTCCGGCGCGCCGTAGCCAGCGAAGTGCTTTAAACATGCGGCAATGTTTCCTTTTTGCTGTACGCTGTCCCCCTGATAACCCCGCACCATCGCGGCAGCCATCTGTCCGTTCAGGTAAGGGTCTTCCCCGGTGGATTCCATGACCCGGCCCCACCGGGCGTCCCGCACGAGGTCCGCCATGGGGGAGAAGGTGACGTGAATGACCGCCGCCGCGGCTTCCCGGGCGGCGATGGAGGCCCCCTCTTCCACAAGCCCGGGATCGAAGGTGCAGCCCTGTGCCAGCGGAATCGGAAACACGGTGCGATAGCCATTGATGATATCCGCCATGAACAAAAGGGGGATATGATGGGGGTGCTGTTCCATGAATGCTGTTTGCAGCTTCTTGATCTTCTCCGCGCCGATGATGCCCAGATAGCTGCCTGCAAAACGCAGGTCGTTCTGGGTCAGGCCCATATCTCCAGCCGGGCCGGTAACGGCTCCCTCCTGCTGAAAATATCCCGGCAGCTGCACCAGCTGTCCGATCTTTTCCTCCAGGGTCATGTCGTTGAGCAGCTGCCGCAAATCCGTTTCTTTCATTGCATGCTTCCTCCTGCGTCCACTTCGTCTTTCATTGGAATGGAATCCGCAGCGCCCAAGCGGGTAACGGCGATGGCGGATGCCCGGGCAGCCCGTTGCATACAAGCCTTCAAGCTTCTTTCTTCCATGATGCCGGCGATAAAATATCCGGTATAGGTGTCGCCTGCCGCAGTGGTGTCCACTGCAAGAACAGGAAGGGCAGGCTGGAAACAGGTCTCGGCTTTTCCATTCAGCACGCGCCATCCCATGCTTCCTTTGACGCCCAGGGTGATCAAAACGGATAATCCGGGGTAGTGCTTGTGCAGCGAGGCAAAAGCCGCCTCCGGCCCTTTTTCACCGGTCAATTGTTCGGCTTCAATTTCATTCATCAGGAGCCAGTGAAGCTTTCCAAAGTCCACACCGTCGAGCCTGCTGTCAAAGGGGGAAGGGTTCAACGCGATCCTGAGCCCTCTATCCGCGGCTTTGTCCACAAGATAGCCTGCCAGGTTCACTTCGTTTTGCATCAGCAGCCAATCCCCGGGGGAAAAAGAGCGGAGCGTTTCATCGATTTGCTTTTCCGTGATGCACTGGTTGGAGCCGCCATACAGCAGGATACAGTTTTCGCCCTGAGCGTTCACCTGGATGACCGCATTCCCCTGCAAAACAGGAACGGGAAGAGTGTATTCCGTGTGGACGCCCTCTTTCTGCAATCGCTCTACCAGCGTTTCCCCGCCAATTCCCATGCGGCCCGCGTGCCATACATCGGCTCCGGCACGGGTGAGGGCAATGGATTGGTTCAGCCCCTTTCCGCCGGTTTTTATGGATTGGGAAGCAGCGCTCAGCGTTTCCCCGGGCCGAACAAAATGATCCACTTGATATACGTAATCCAGGTTCAGGGAACCGAAGTTCAGGATTTTCAATATCCTCACCGCCAGTCATTTTACTGTATCCATCATATCACAATGCGCCCTTTGGATGCCACCATAAAATGCGGACAGTCCGCGTTAATCCGTTCAAAGGCTTTTTCACAATACAGTCAGAGAGAAGCAAACAGTTTTCAATAAAAATGGAAGAATCAATATTGACATCGTGTCAGTTATGCGGTAAGCTTTTATTACTGACACGGTGTCATCAATCTGCTTGGGAGGGATTTCCAATGTCCAGAGGTTCACCGGAACGGACTTTGGCACGCAAAGAAGAAATCATAGCTGCCTGCGCGGAGCTGAATGAAAGAATGAGTTTCAAGGAGATCACGATCAAGGAGATCGGCGCGGCGACAAGCTTTACCCGCACTTCCATCTACAACTACTTTGAGACCAAGGAAGAGATCTTCCTGGCTCTGCTGCAGAAGGAGTATGAGCTGTGGGTGGATAGCATGGACGCGGTAATGGCGGAAAAGGACGTCCTTTCCAGGGATGAATTGGCCGGAACATTGGCCCGTACCCTCACAGATCGCCCGAGACTGCTTCGGCTTTTGTCCATGAACCTTTTTGATATGGAGGCCAACTCCCGTCCGGAGAGGCTTGCAGAATTCAAGGCTGCGTTTGGGGCGTCCCTGAATGCCGTGAGCCGTATGATGGAAAAGTATGTACCGGAGATGGATGAAACTGCAAGGCAGCAATTCCTGTATGCCTTCTTTCCGTTCATTTACGGCATATATCCCTATACCAGCGTGACCGGAAAGCAGAAGGAAGCGATGAAACAGGCCGGCATTCCCTACGTGTATCAGTCGGCTTATGAACTGACGTATCTCTGCCTGAAAAAGCTTCTGAATGGAAAGGAGAGATGAAAGCATGAAATACACGAAGCTTGGGGAAACCGATCTGACCGTTTCGCGTATCTGTATGGGCTGCATGGGATTCGGCGATGCAGGGCAGGGACAACACAGCTGGACGCTGGACGAGGAGCACTCCCGGGAGATCATCCGGCACGGGCTGGAGATGGGCGTGACCTTCTATGATACGGCCATTGCCTATCAGAGCGGCACCAGCGAAAAATATGTGGGCCGCGCCCTAAGGAATTTTGCCAAACGGGACGAGGTGGTGGTGGCCACCAAGTTCCTGCCGCGCACACAGGAGGAGATCGAAAACGGCATTACCGGACAAATGCACATCGAACGTATGATCAACAAAAGCCAGCAAAACCTCGGCATGGACTATGTGGACCTGTACATCTATCACATGTGGGATTGGCAGACGCCTTTGGAGGACATTCTGGACGGCCTGAACCGGGCCGTGCGGGCCGGAAAGACGCGGTACATCGGTATCTCCAACTGTTATGCCTGGCAGCTGGCCAAGGCCAACGCCCTTGCAGAACGGGAGGGATGGGCAAAGGTCGTCTCCGTGCAGGGACATTATAACCTGATCTTTCGGGAAGAGGAGCGGGAAATGGTTCCCTACTGCCAGGAGGAGGGCATCGCGCTGACCCCCTACAGCGCACTGGCGGCAGGAAGGCTGTCCCGGAAACCGGGCGAAACCACCGAACGGCTGGCGAAGGACGCCTACGCAAAATTCAAGTATGACGCTACCGCGCAGCAGGACCGGATCATTATCGACCGGGTGGCGGAGCTGGCCGATAATCGCAGCGTGACCATGACGGAAATCTCTCTCGCCTGGCTGCTGACCAAGACAGCGTCCCCGGTGGTCGGAGCGACAAAGCTTCACCATGTGGACGGCGCGGCGAAGGCGGCCGACCTTACACTGACAGAAGACGAGATCGCCTACTTGGAAGCACCTTATGTTCCTCATCCGCTGGCGGGCGTTATGGCACAGAACAAGAGGACGAACGCAAAGGACAAACATGTCTGGTCTACCGGAAATCAAAGGTTTTAAAGGAGAAAAGCATCATGAATACCCTTCCGAGAATCGCATTGGGCGCGTGGGCCTGGGGAAACGACGGAACCTTCGGCGGCGAACTGACAGCGGATTCGCTCCGCCCGATCTTCGATGCGGGCATGGCTCATGGCCTGAACCTGTGGGATACTGCATACGCCTACGGCATGGGCACCTCCGAGAAGGTTTTGGCCGGATTTCTGAAGGGACTGCCCAGGGAAAGCTACCTGGTTTCGGATAAGTTTACCCCACAGTGTGCCGGAACTGGTCCCACTGCCATGGCTGATATGATCGGCATGCAGTTGAAGCTGATGGACCTGGACCGCTTCGACCTTTACTGGATCCACAATGTCTGGGGCGCGCCCCACTGGACGGAGGAGGCCGCCAAGTTCTTTGAAGGCAAGTCGGACGCGCCTTTGATCGGCGTATCCAACCACAATCTGGCTGAGATCCGTGAGGCCGACGGGATTCTTCGGGCCCATGGGCTCAGGCTGTCAGCCGTACAAAATCACTACAGCCTGATCAACCGCTCCTCCGAGGAGTCCGGGATCCTGGAGTATTGCAAGGAAAACGGCATCGTGTTTTTCTCCTATATGGTGCTTGAGCAGGGCGCGTTGAACGGAAAATATGACACGAAGCATCCCATGCCGGAGGGCTCTGACCGGGCTGCCGTCTATAATCCTGTGCTTGGCAAGCTGGAAACATTGAATGCGTCCATGCGAAAGCTTGCCAACAAATATGGCGTGGGTGTCGCCCAGATCCCGGTTGCTTGGGCCATCTCAAAAGGTACGCTGCCCATCATCGGCGTGACAAAGGTCAGCCATGTGGAGGATGCCGCCAAAGCAGCAGACATAACCCTTACGGCGGAGGAAATTGCGGAGCTTGAAAACGTTGCAGACGGTCTTGGGCTGAATGTGGTCCGCTTCTGGGAAAAGGAGATGAAGTAAAGATGAACTTGGCCTTTAAAAGACTGTTTGCCGTTCTGCTGATGCTCAGTATGCTTTGCGCTTGTGCCCTGGCGGACAGCCTGGTGACCAACGGCGGCACCCGCCTGGATGCCGCGTCGCTGCCGCACAATACGGATGATCTGTCCGCGCCAAGCGTGTACTTTATCAGCGATATTTCCGCCGACTCCCTGGTCAAGGCCTATCAGGCACTGGGTGTGGAACTGCCCGGCAAGGTGGGGGTAAAGATGTCCACCGGGGAGAGCGAACGCAGCAATTACCTGAGGCCCGCGCTGATCCGGGAACTCGTTCATCTTTTGAACGGCACCCTCGTTGAATGCAACACCGCCTACGGAGGCAGCCGCGCCTCTACGGCCTTGCACAGGCAGCAGGCCAAGGACAACGGCCTCCTGGACGTGGCGGAACTGGACATCCTGGATGAAGAAGACAGCATGGAGATCCCGATTCCCGGCGGCGTCCGCCTCAGCGTGGATTATGTAGGAAGCCACTTCGCCGATTACGACTCTTTCCTGGTGCTGAGCCATTTCAAGGGACACGCCATGGCCGGCTTCGGCGGCGCCATCAAAAACATCTCCATCGGGTTTGGCTCCTCCATGGGCAAGGTATGGATCCATTCCGGCGGCGCCAGGAAGAGCGGCGGTATCTGGGGAGAACAGGATCCCTTCCTGGAGGCCATGGCCGACGCCGCAAAGGGCGTAGACACGTATATGGGGAAGAACATCCTCTACATCAGCGTACTCAACCGCCTGTCAGTGGACTGCGATTGTGACGGAAGTCCCGCCGAGCCGGACATGCATGATATCGGCATCCTGGCTTCCACGGACCCGTTGGCCATTGACCAGGCTGCTGTTGATTTGGTTTACGCCATGCCCGACAGCGGCAGCCTCCGCCGACGCATCGAGCGTCAGAACGGCCTGTACACCCTGGAGGTTGGGGAGCGGAACGGCCTTGGCAGCCGGAATTATCGTCTGGTTGTGGTTGGAGAATAAGGAATGTGGGACTTGATCCAAAGGGAAGCCGTCTATCTGTGGTATTACCTGGATATCCAGATCCGGCAGATTGCGCCGTACTGGGGCTTGGGCATCCTATTGGGCAGCGCGGTCTCCGTGTTTGGCAAGAAGTTCATCCACGGCGCTTTCACCAGGATCGGAAGAAGAAAAATGGGCTGGCTCGGAGTGGTCCCGGCCAGTCTGCTGGGCATCGCTTCACCGCTGTGCATGTACGGAACCATCCCGATCGCCGCGTCTTTCTCTGAGCAGGGAGTGAAGGATGATTATCTTGCCGCCTTCATGATGTCCAGCATCCTCCTGAACCCGCAGCTGATCTTTTACAGCAGCGCACTGGGGCAGACGGCACTGATGATCCGCTGCGTCAGCTGCTTTCTGTGCGGGTGCGCGGCGGGGGGACTGATCCGCCTGTTCTACAGCGGAAAAGGAAAAAGCTTTTTTGACTTCTCTGGTTTTCATGAGGGAAAGCCCCGGGACACCGATCCGAACCTGTTGATCCGGTTTCTGAAAAATATCGGACGCAATATCAAAGCCACCGGTCCGATGTTCGCCTTGGGGATCCTGCTGACTGCGCTGTACCAGATCCATGTGCCCGAGGATTTCGTTGGCGCACTCTTTGGCAAAAACAACGGCTTTGGCGTCCTGATGGCCGCCACGATCGGCGTGCCGGTTTACATGTGCGGCGGCGGCACGATTCCGCTGCTGAACGAATGGCTGGCGGACGGGATGAGTATGGGCAGCGCCGCTGCATTTATGCTGACCGGGCCTGCCACAAAAATCACCAACCTTGGCGCGATGAAGATCGTGCTGGGGTGGAAACGGTTCTGCCTTTATCTGGCGTTCGTTATGCTGTTTTCCCTGTGTACAGGATTGATTACAGACATATTTTAAAAGGAGAGACATGAACATGCTGAAGAAATTTGCCGCTGTACTGTTTGCGCTGATGCTGACCCTTTCAAGCCTGACGATCGCCGCTGCGGAGGGGACGGACGCCTCAGGATTGTCTGCCGGGATCCCCGGTCACATTCTTGTAGTGTACTTCTCCGCTACCGGCACGACCAAAGGCGTCGCGGAAAAACTGGCGGAAGGCCTGAACGCCGATCTGTATGAGATCCATCCTGCGGAACCCTACACCGACGCGGATCTGAATTACAATGACAGCAGGAGCCGCACCTCCATTGAGATGGACGATCCCGCGTGCCGTCCCGCCATCGCTGGAGAACTTCCGGATCTGACGGGCTATGATACGATCCTGATCGGCTATCCCATTTGGTGGGGTGATGCGCCCCGCATCGTTTCGAACTTTGTCGAGAACGTCGATCTGAATGGCAAAACAATCGCCGTTTTCTTTACTTCCGGTTCGAGCGGACTTGGCGGCAGCATGCGGCACCTCGAGGAACAGGCCGGAGCTGGCACCTGGCTGGAAGGAAAGCGGTTCACGCTTCGCAATACCGTGGAAGAGGTGACCGAATGGGCCGTTTCTCTGGGCATTGAACCCTGACAAAAGGAGGCAGCATGCGCTCAAAGCATTCCAAACACGTGATTGATGTCCTGCTGGGCGTCGGCCTCCTGCTGCTGATGAGCTATCAGGTGACGGGAGAAGCCGGGCACGAATGGACCGGCATCGTTATGACGGCGCTAATGATCCTGCATCAGATCCTGAATTGGAAATGGTACGCGGCATTGTTCAAGGGGAAATACACCCCTCTTCGGATCGTGCAGACGCTGATCAATGCGGCTTTGGTAATCTGCTTTGTGTTGACGGCGCTGTGCGGCGTCAACATGAGCGTACACGCCGTGCCCTTCCTGTCGGAATTCATGCGGGCCTCTCTTGGCCGCAGGCTGCACCTGACGCTGTCCCACTGGTGCTTTGTCCTGATGGGACTGCACCTGGGGCTGCATGTTCCCGCCATGCTCAAGGGCATCAAAGGGAGAACGATACGCCGTATCGGCTTTGGCTGTTCCATTCTGGCAGCAGGGGCTGGCCTTTGGCTGTTCCTGAAGAACAACCATTTGGATTACCTGTTTTATCGGGTGCCCTTCGCCTTCATCGACTATGACAAAGCTGTACCGTTGGTGCTTCTGGAAGCATTGCTGATTTCCTTATTCTGGGTCTTTATGGGAGCACAGCTTCCAAAGTTCCTGAACCGCAGCGCTGATACAAACAGGAAATTGATCTCTCTGGTCGCCATCCTTATGGCCGGGATCATTGGTATGGGATTGACCTTTGCCTTTCCTGCAGAAAACGGGGACAGTTGGAATGAAGACGCGGCGCCCTGGAGTAATGCAGGAAGCGAAGATACCATAGCGGAAGAAGAGCCTGCGCCGGATCAAGACAAAAACGGTCCCGCTGAGGAAAGGACAGAAACCTCCGTGGACGACGGTTTTGTGTGGATCGAAGGCGGATCCTTCCTGATGGGCAGTCCTGAAGAGGAAAACTGGCGCATTGAGGATGAAACCCGGCATGAAGTAACCGTGTCAGGCTTCTGGATGAGCCCCTATGAGGTCACTCAGGCGGAATACGAGCGTCTGACGGGAGTCAATCCAAGCAGCTTCAAGGGAGAGAACCTGCCTGTTGAAAGCGTCAGCTGGCTGGACGCGGTGCGTTTTTGCAACGCCAAGAGCAACGAAGCAGGGCTGACGATGGCCTATCAGATCGATGGCGAAACCGTTGCATGGAATCGCAGCGCGAATGGCTACCGCCTTCCAACGGAAGCGGAATGGGAATACGCCTGCAGGGCAGGCACCATGACCCCCTTTAACACCATCCATTCGGCCGGTCCGGAAGAGGCCAACTACTATGGCCATTATCCCTATGAGATCGAAGAGAACTACTTTAACGATTCCGTGCTGGAAACCCGGCCGGGCCGCTACAGGCAAACCACTGTGGAGGTGACCGGATTTGCGCCGAACCCATGGGGCCTGTATAATATGCACGGCAATGTGAATGAATGGTGCTGGGACCTGTATGGCGCGTACGAAACGGCGAACACCATTGATCCCACGGGTGCGCAGAACGGAACACGCCGGGTCTACCGCGGCGGCGGTTGGAACGACTTTGGCAAGAATCTGCGCAGCGCCTATCGAGCCGCGGGAGAATTGAACATGGCCAGCTATAACCTGGGCATCAGGCTGGTTCGAAGCGCAAGCAAACCCCTGTCTGGAACCGTCACCACCAGAAGCGATGTGGAAAAGACGCGGGCCATTGGGAAAATGCTGATCGCCTACTTTTCCTGGAGCGGAAATACACAGGGCATAGCGGAAGAGATCCGGCGTCAGACAGGTGCGGATCTTTTTGAAATCGTGCCGATCCCCGCCTATTCGGAGGACTACAATACGGTTCTTATGGAAGCACAGCGTGATCAGCACGAGCAGGCGCGTCCGGCGATCACCGCCCCACTTCCAAGCATTGAAGAATATGACGTGATCCTGCTGGGTTATCCTAACTGGTGGGCGTCCATTCCCATGCCGATCGCCACATTCCTGGAATCCTATGATTTCAGCGGGAAGACGATCCTTCCCTTCTGTTCCCACGGCGGCGGGCGCTTCGGACAGAGTCTGACGGCCATTGCAAAACTGGTCCCCCAGGCCATCATCGCGCCTGGACTCTCCGTTCATTATTCCGGAGGCTCTGGTTTGTCCGGTGATGTCAGGTACTGGCTTGAATCCCAGGGAATACGTTCGAATCCATAATACAGAAAGAAGGGTTTCATGATGGCAAAGAAACAAACTGCAGGGCGGAACGCTCTTGGCGACCTTGCGCCCAAATTTGCGGAACTGAATGACGACGTTCTCTTTGGCGAAGTCTGGTCCCGGGAAAAAGAGCTTTCTCCACGGGATCGCAGCATGATCACCATCGCCGCGCTGTTTTCAGCCGGACTGTATCCGCAGCTGAAAGCGCACCTGTCCATTGGCAAGGATCATGGCGTCACAAAACAGGAAGCGGTGGAAATCGTGACCCAGCTGGCCTTCTACTGCGGCTGGCCCAAGGCGTGGAGCACGTTTCCGCTGATCCGGGAAGTGTACGGCGATGAGGAAAAGGAAATCGATGGCGTGCCTTCCAATTTGTCAGCATTTCCGGTTGGCAGCAAAAATGATGCCTATGCGCAGTACTTCATTGGGCAGAGTTACCTGGCTCCGCTCTCAACAAAGCAGGTGCCTGTATACAATGTCACCTTTGAACCAGGCTGCCGGAACAATTGGCATATCCATCATGCCAGCGAAGGGGGCGGACAAATGCTGATCTGTGTCAGCGGCCGCGGATGGTATCAGGAATGGGGGAAGGAAGCCCGTGAGCTCCATCCCGGGGACGTTGTGAACATCCCTGAGGGCGTCAAGCATTGGCACGGGGCCGCGTGCGACAGCTGGTTCCAGCATCTGGCCATCGAGGTGCCCGGAAAGGATGGAAAAGCGGAGTGGCTGGAACCGGTAGATGACGAACAATATGGGAAACTGAGGTAAACGGACCCGTCTCCTGGGAGGGGATCCCGCGTAAAGCCGGCATCAGGCTGCCCGTTTGCGGCCCTTTCTGCGGACGCTATCGCTGCCACGAAGTGGATCAATTGAATGAACAGGCCTTTTTTAAACGTTTGGGTGAAGACAGCGAAAGGCGCAAAGGATGCAAAATGCCGTCCGGAAGACCGGGCGGCTTTTGCAGTACGCCCGCCATGGGCAATAGCTTGGTGGTGAAAGTCCACTACACGC
>CAMJUL010000078.1 GCA_946408995.1 uncultured Clostridia bacterium
GGAAACGGATACGCCACGGAGGCCGTACGCGCATTTCTCAGGATAATGACAGAGAGACTTGCAGTCAGCGAAGTTGACGGAATCTGTCTGGCCGAAAACGCCGCTTCCAGGCGCGTGCTGGACAAGTGTGGTTTTGTGCCGGTTTATGAAGGACAAGGTGATTATCAGGGAAAGCAACTGGAGGTTTATAAAAGCATATGGAAGAAGGGATGATTGCGTGCCGTGACAGTCAGAATATCCGATTTGTTGATTCCAGGGACCGGGATTTCTGGCTTTCGCTGGACAAACATCTCAATGACGAGGAGTTTGACCGCAAGGTCCGGGATCGGATGGGGTATGTTCTGACCGTGCAGAACGAACCGGCCGGCCTGCTCCGCTATTCCCTGTTTTGGGATCATACCCCATTCTGCAATCTTCTGTATGTGGCGCACGATCATCAGAGAAAGGGATACGGCCGTATGCTGATGGCGCATTGGGAAAGAGAGATGCGTACACGCGGATACGATCTGGTGATGACATCCACGCAGGCGGATGAGAATGCCCAGCATTTTTACAGAGCTCTCGGCTACAGGGACTGCGGCGGGTTTATTCTTCCGTTTCCAGGGCATGAACAGCCCATGGAAATCATCCTGGCGAAGGCAATCGGGAATCCGGTATAACCGTGCACGGAAAGTCGGGCAGAATTTCTCCCTGTCCGGTCATACGAACCCATCCATTTGCCCTGCTGCGGACTGTTCCTGTCTTTGGGTAAATCGAATGATGTGGTATACTGTATCGTGGGATTGTGTGTATAGCAAACCGGATTTGATGACTCTTCCATTGAATGAACGACCCGATTAAACGGAACCTGTATTGTCAAAGAAGAAGGCCGGTTGAATGCTTCTTTCGCGGAGGAGTGCTTTCATGAAAGTGAACTTTGAAACAGAACGCCTGCTGATTCGCCCGCTTGTTCCGGAGGACGCGGAGGCAGCATTTCGCTGGTGCGGCGATCCAAATGTAAATGCCTATATGATCTACCCTTTGTATCATCAGGCAGAAGACGTGCGTGAGTGGCTGGAGAGCCGGGATGTGGACGATCCGGACAACTATGACGAGGGAATCTGTCTGAAAAGCACGGGAGAACTGATTGGCAGCGGTGGAATGCGATATCATCCGGAGCGCAGCGCCTGGGAAGTCGGATACAATCTCCGGGCGGATCAGTGGGGACACGGATACACCGGAGAATACCTGATTGCACTATTGGATGTGATCCGGAAAGACAGACCGGTAGAGGCCATTGACGGAATATTTGCGGCTGAAAACAGCAAAAGCCGCCGGGTAATGGAGAAACTCGGAATGGTGTATGTGCGGGATACCAGTTATGAAAAGCTGGATGGAAGCCAGGTGTTCCCGGCAAAATACTACAGACGCAATCTTCTTCAGCCTTCGGACCGGTGCATGATCTGTGAACGGATGGAGATGATCCGGAGCGGATCAAACCCGTATTTCGTCAAGGAACTGAAAACAGGCTATGTGGTTATCGGAGATCATCAGCGTTTTGAAGGATATACGCTGTTGCTGTGCAAGGAACATGCGACTGAACTGAGTCAGCTGTCTCCGGATTTTCGGAACGCGTTTCTCCGGGATATGGCCATCACAGCCGAGGCAGTTGAACGGGCATTCCATCCGGACAAGCTGAATTATGAATTGATTGGCGCGGGAAAAGGCCGTCACATGCACTGGCATATCTTCCCGCGCAGGAATGGCGATACGCCGAAACCCGGACCTGTCTGGCAGGTACAGGATATGAATGATGATCGGTATCTTCCGAACGGGAAAAAGCTGGAAGAATTGAAATCGGCACTGAGGAAAGAGCTGAATCATCTCTGCAGATCATGAGGGAACAGGAGCAATGATCCGACTGGAAGAAATCAATGGGAAGAACGTATGGGACATACTGAAACTCCGTGTCAACGACGCGCAAAAAAGGTTTGTTGCCCCCAATGAGGTCAGTATCATCGAAGCTTATATCGCAATCACCCATCACGGACAGGCGTTTCCCTTCGGGATTTATAACGATGAAACGCCGGTGGGGTTCTGTATGATCGGATTTGGGGCGGATGAGGACTGGGAGGATGCTCCGGATATCGCAAGAAGCAATTACAACCTATGGCGCTTCATGATTGATGAACGGTATCAGGGAAAAGGCTATGGCAGAGCCGCCATGAAACGGATCATGGATTTTATTAAAAGGGAGCCGTGCGGTCCTGCAGCGTACTGCTGGCTGTCGTATGAACCGGAAAACGCGGCGGCAAAGTCACTGTATGCCTCCTTTGGATTCAAAGAAAACGGAGAATGGGATGGCGATGAGGCTATTGCAATTCTGAGACTGAACCAGGTGGGATCAGAAGGATTCGCTGATTCGACGGTTTGCTGAGATGGCAAAGGAGATTATGAAGGATCGTCTCTCGGGCGTTTATCTGCATGGATCTGCTGTGATGGGGTGCGATCCGCCGAAGAAAAGGGATCCGGACTTTCCGGATGCGCTGAACATGGCACTGCCAGATGCGGAAAAACGCAGATAGATGGACAGATTGCCTGACCTGGATCACGAATATCCGGGCAAGGGAATCGGGATGCGTATCGTCACAAAGCAGGTTTTCAAAATACCCCGGTAACGCCGTACAGGCTGAGGGATCCGGATTTACGAAGGGAAACAGGACATGCATTATCAGATCGTCGCGCTGCCCAAAGCGCAGTGGAAAGGCACCCCCATCCCCCTGACCACAAAATCAGACAGTTATTATGACCTTGAAATAAGTCCCCTGGACCGCGATGGATGCACGGTCTCCCTTGTCCGCAAGCCGGCAGAAAAGGAAATCGTTCATACGCCGCAGGAATATGATTTTCCCGATTCGCTGTACCAGGACCATTGGGAGGCGGCAGAAGCCTACGGAGTCGTAGGCGATGCCGGTGAAATGCTGGCCTGCATAGAAGTCTGTCCCGAGGAATGGTCGAACAGGCTCATGGTGACAGAACTATGGGTCAAGGACGAGCTCCGGGGAAAGGGCATCGGAAAGAGGCTGATGGATCAGGCAAAGGAAGTCGCTCTCCGGCAAAAGAGGCGTGCCCTCATTTTGGAGACGCAGTCCTGCAACACGAACGCCATCGGCTTTTATCTGCATCAGGGGTTTGAACTGATCGGTTTTGATACCTGCTGCTATACAAACAATGATATCGGACGCAGGGAGGTCCGGATCGATCTCGGATACTTTCTCCACAGAGAAGGGCGCAGACGGTAATCCCATCCATCAGGCGAGGGCCCCAGGGCTTGCGCACGGACCGAAGGAACGCAAATCAGACAGGAGATGAGGTGTGACTGCGGGAACCTGGATCCAGGCAAAAAGAGCCCGCCTTTTGCTTCACGGCGGCGGACTCTCCCGGTGGAACGATCCGGAGGCCCATGCTTCTTCGGGAAGCATACCACGTCCTCTTCCCCATCCCGATTTGACATGCCGGAAGCGGCCGCTCCTTTACAGCGATCGGGGGCAATGCCTCCGGGATCCTTGCTTTTGCCGATGAACGCCTCAACGGCTCCTTCTTGCTGATCGGCGGCCTTTCTTTGGGCGGACAGGTCTTGCTTGAAAGGCCTGCCCATAACGGAAAACGGAGAGCGGACAAAGAAACAGGTTTCCGGAACGTTCCTTCTGTTCATCCGGCCAAAATCTTCAGCCGGGGGATTGACTCTCACACCGTGTCAGGGATTAACGTAAGAACGAGCTCGCAAGCACCGTCCATGGAGGGAACCGTACATGCTGAAGATCGGAGATTTTTCGAAGCTTTCCAGAGTAAGCGTCAGAATGCTTCGCCATTACGATGACATTGGCCTGCTGAAGCCGGCCGAGACCGACGCCTTTACCGGCTACCGGTATTACCGGGAGGATCAGCTGCCCGTAATGGGCAGGATCACGGCCCTGAAGGATATGGGCTTTGCCCTGGCAGACATCGTCCGGATCCTGGAGATCTATGAGGACCGGGATCAGCTGGACGCGTTTCTGGCAGCCCGGGAAGAAGAGCTGCTCCACCTGTCAAAGGAGACGGAATACAAACTGACGCTTCTGGGAACAGCCAGAAAACGGCTGAGAGAGGAGCGGAATATGCGTTTTAACGTGACGGTCAGAACCATTCCGGAACGGTACGCGGCCACGGTGCAGGGGATCGTTCCGCACTATGAGGACGAAGGCCTGCTCTGGGGCATGATGGCCGAATGCCGGACGCCGCTGATCCCTGCGGAGCCCTGCCTGGCGGCCGCAGCGTTCCTGGACAAGGAATACAAGGAAGAAAACGTGGAGATCCAGGTCTCCATGACCGTCAGGGGGACCTGCGAGGACACGGCGCATGTAAAGTTCAGAACGCTTCCGGCGGTCCGGGTCGCCAGCTGCGTGGTCAAGGGAAGCTATGCCCAAATGGGCGAAGCAACCGCGGCGGTGGCCGCCTGGATCCATGAAAACGGATATCGGGTGAACGGGCCCATGTTCAACATCTATCATGTCAGCCCCAACGAGACCTCAAATCCCGACGACTATGTGACGGAACTTTGTTTCCCGATCGAATAGGAAAGGCCGGCCGGGGAGCGCGCTGCTCCCCGGCGTCTTCCCGGAGGAGGATGCAGGATGGAATACATACGCGTTACAAAAGAGAACATCGATCAGGAGCATATCTGCTGTGCCATTTCCAACAACAAGGACGTACAGGTGGCGTCCAAGAAGGCATGGCTGCTGGACCGGTTTGACGAGGGGCTGGTGTTCCTCAAAAGCGCCGAGCGGGGCAAATGCTTTATTGAGTATCTTCCCGCAGAAAACGCCTGGAACCCCATCCATGCGGACGGCTTTATGTACATCGACTGCTTATGGGTTTCCGGTTCTTTCAAAGGGCACGGATATTCCAACGACCTGATGGAAGCCTGCGTCCGGGACAGCCGGGAGAAGGGGAAAAAGGGGCTTTGCATCCTGAGCGCAGCCAGAAAAAAGCCCTTTCTGGCCGATCCGAAGTATCTCCTGCACAAGGGGTTTTCCGTTTGTGACGAAGCGGATAACGGCATCCAGCTCTGGTATCTGCCCTTCTTTCCGGACGCGCAGCCCCCGGTGTTCCGGGAATGCGCGAAGCATCCTCATCTGGAGGAAGCGGGGTACGTCCTGTATTACACAAGCCAGTGTCCTTTCAACGCAAAATATGTGCCCCTCCTCGAACAAACCGCCAAAGAACAGGGGATCCCCTTCAGAGCGGTCCACATTGAAAGCAGGGAGGAAGCCAGAAACGCCCCCACGCCCGTCACGACCTATGCTTTGTTCTTTGACGGGAAGTATGTGACCCATGAGCAAATGAACGCTTCCAGGTTCCTGAAACTGGCAGCGGCACAGCCATGAAGGGTCCAAACGCCCGATGACGGGCCGCTCGCCCCGAAGGCAAAGGATCTGCCCTTTCGATCAAAGCCGCCGGTCCGGCCCGAAACGCCCTCTCCCTGCCCTGTTTGGGGGGATCGGGCGTTTTTTTGTTCTTCATCAGGGAAGCACACCGCCAGGCAGGAAAACGCGGCGATCCGCAAATTCCTTTGCGCTGTCGTGTTTTCCTTTGATCCTGTTCATTCCAGGCCCTTTTGATCGATGCAGGCTTCTCCCTCTTGGGGGACGCAAAGGAGCTTATTGATCTCCAGGCGCTCAAATGCCTCCAGGGCGGGATGGTCCGTCAGTGTTTTGATGATCTCCCATCCCGTCCTGTTTCTTTCGGCATTCTTGTGGATCGGCCTGAAACCGAGGTCCAGATACACCTTGCAGGCCAGCCAGGTGGTGGTTTGCGTCGGGATGACCGCTCGATTGTATCCAAGTTGCTTCATATACCGCAGCGTGTGGGTGATAAGCGGTTTGGACAACCCCTGTCCCTGCGCGTCTCTGCGTACGGCGACCCAGTGCAGCCATCCGGTCTGACCGTTGTCTCCGGTGCGGATGTCATAATAGGCTGTGGCTGTCGCGAGCTTCTGCCCGGATTCATCCGCAACAAAAAACATCCGGCTTTCCAGTTCTTTTTCATGGCCGGCAAAAAAACGCTGCCATGCTTTCTCCCCCTCCTCAAAGCTCGCGAATTCCTTCGCGGTCTTTTCAAGGGCGATCCAGACCGCCCGGTCGCCCGGCGCATAATGCTCGTAATGAAATCCCTTTGGCAGAGCTGTCTCCGAAACGTCGGCCAGCTCTTTTTCCAGCATCAGTTCATAATACGGGATCCGGGAGTCATGATTATCAAAGGAAAGCAGACTGTTCCGGACGGTCTTTTTTTCTTTTTCCATTAGATCCATCTGTTCCGTGCTCCTTTCATGCGATTGCCTTTGGGGTCCCGCGCACGCCCCCTGAAAACGTTCCGGCCGCAGAACGGCAGCCGTGCGGATTTCATACGATCTTCCATCCTTCTTCCGGTCCGGACAATTCCCCGGTCAGGATTTTCCTTGTCGGCCAGAACGCGCAAAGATGGAGCCGCGTGATCCTTCCGGCAAACGGAGCAAAATCCTTCACAAACAACGGAAGGGCCGCATGGACGGTCTCCGGTTCATCGATCAGGATCGTCACATGCGGGATCCACGGCCCCTTTTCCCCGGACAAAGGACTTAAGCATTCCCGAAGAGCGATCGACCGGCATCCTTCTCCGGCGCTCCAAAGAGGATCCTGCCTCCCGCAAACATCCCGATATGACTGATATGCACAGGTACCGGCCCGAATTCGGCCGCTGCTTTTCGCAAAGTCTCCACCGCCGCCTTTTCCTGATCCAGGGGATACGATGCCAGACTGATATGGTACGGGAGGCCGGGGGGCTGGATTCCGGTGAAACCAGCTTCCCGCAGTGTCCGGTACCATCCGGCCATCCGTGTCTGGGATCCTTCGTCCAGATCCGCCATCAGCGTCAAAAACTGTTCCGCCACCGCCCTGCGCGCCTTTGCGTTTTCCTTCCCCATCCCATGCCCATGGAACACCCATCCGGTCAAGTCGCCCACACCGTTTTGCTTCTTTCTTGGTTTGACAGCGTCCCCTCTTCGCGGAACGTCCTCCCGCGTCTCTCCACAACACGCCCTTTCGGGAGCGCTTGGACAAAAGCCCCCTCGCCCTTTGCCGGTGACTTGGTACCGTGCCTTATGCTCCAAATAAAGCGCCGATCCCATCCCGCTATTATTTTACCGGAAATCCGGGCGTTTCGCAAACGACGGCAGGCGCTTTTTCAAAGGATCCGCCGTTTGAAGCCGCCTGATCCCGCACCCTTTCAGGAAAAGCACGCCGGAGCTGCCGGGTCGTGTTCCGGTGCCGGTCCTCCTTGTTGCGCTCTCGCCACTTTACATTGATTTAAGAGGTCATCGACGATTTGACCGTCAGGATCCGGGACAAGCACATCGCCAGGCTCCGCGCCGGCGAGTGCAGTCCGGAGCTGGGGGTCTACCTCTCCGACCTGCTGATCAACTGCGAACGCGTATCCGACCACTGCTCCAATGTGGCTGTATCGGTGATCCAGGTTTTCCGCGCCGACATTGGCAGCCACGATTATCTCAGCGGGCTGAAGGCGGGACGCTCCGCCGAATTCATCGAACGCTATGCCGCCTATGGGCAGAAATACCGTCTGGCCGCCGATTGAACTGAATGCCGCTCCGCGCGGCATCCCATCCGGGGCCCCTCCCTTGCCGTTTCCTCGTCCGTCCATCCCCGGCATAGGCCTTCGGCGCACCGGTCAAAGGAACGCCCATCCAACCAGATCCGTTAGGAGAGCGGCTGGATATGCCCTGATGATTCTTCGAAGGAGCGGCTTCCAGGGGACGAAGGCAAGATTGCGGTGCAATTTGTTGCTTGCGGATCTGCCGCCCGAAGTCTTGAGAGCAGGCCCAACGTTATGCTATAATGCACAGGAGTCAGTCAAAGAAGAGGAGGCAGCGAAGATTGAAACCCTATCTGATGGAAAAAGAAGCTGTTCTTGACGAACTCGGTTCCTCCATGCAGGGGCTGAGCGACGAGGAAGCGGCGGCGCGTCTCAAACGGGAAGGCCCCAACAAGCTCAAGGAAGCCCCGAAGGACAGCCTGTTCAAAAAGTTTCTCGGCGAACTGAAGGACCCGATGACCATCGTGCTGATAATCGCCGCGCTGGTCAGCGCGGTCACCGCGCTTTATGCGGGCGAAAGCCTGACGGACGCGCTGATCATCCTGGCGGTGGTGCTGATCAACGCGTGTCTGGGCGTCTACCAGGAGAGCAAGGCGGAAGCCGCCATCGAAGCGCTGCAGCAGATTGCAGCCGCCACCGCCAAGGTCATCCGCGGCGGGCACCAGAAGACGATCCGGGCGGACGAGGTGGTCCGGGGCGACCTGATCGTGCTGGAAGCCGGGGACGCGATTCCCGCGGATGCCCGGATCGTGGAATGCGCCTCCATGAAAACCCAGGAGGCCGCGCTAACCGGTGAATCCACCGATGTGGACAAGCAGTGCGGCGCCCTCACAGCGGCCGACAACGGCGAAGTGACCCTGGGCGACCGGAAAAACATGGCCTACATGGGCTCCATCGTCACCTATGGCCGCGGCCACGCTGTGGTCACCGCCACTGGCATGGAAACGGAAATGGGCGAGATCGCCGACGCGCTGTCCAACGCCAAGGAGGAAGAGACGCCGCTGCAGATCAAGCTCAATGAGCTCTCCCGGAAGCTTTCCGCCATGATCCTGGTGATCTGCGCCTTTGTGTTCATCGTAAACCTGGTGCGCAGCGGCGGCAAGGCTGTACTGGACACCTTCATGGTCGCCGTTTCTCTGGCTGTGGCGGCGATCCCCGAGGGGCTGAGCGCTGTGGTGACCATTCTGCTTTCCATCGGCGTGACCAAGATGAGCAAGAACCACGCCATCATCCGGAAGCTGACCGCGGTCGAGACGCTGGGCTGCACCCAGATCATCTGCTCGGACAAGACCGGCACCCTGACCCAGAACCGGATGACGGTGGTCCGGAAGGTCGCCGACGATGACGTCCTGCTGATGACCGCCATGGCGCTGTCCTCCGACGCGGAGCTGGAGGGGGACGAGGCGGTCGGCGAAGCCACCGAGTGCGCGCTGGTCAACGACGCCAACAAGAACGGCCTGCCAAAGAACAAGCTGACCGAGGACCTGCCGCGGGTGGATGAAGCGCCGTTTGATTCCGTGCGCAAAATGATGTCCACCGTACACCGCACCAAGGCAGGCCACGGCTTCATCCAATTCAGCAAGGGCGCCCCGGACGAGGTGCTGCGCCGCTGCACCCGCATCTGGAAGGACGGCATGGCCGTTCCGCTGACGGAGGATAAGCGGGAGGAGATCCTCCGTCAAAACATGGAAATGGCCGACCAGGCGCTGCGGGTGCTGGGCGCCGCGCAGCGCATCTATGACGAACGGCCCGCGTCCAACGCGCCTGACGTGCTGGAGCAGGACCTCACCTGGATCGGTATGTGCGGCATGATCGACCCCATCCGTCCCGAAGTGAAAGACGCCATTGAGCAGTGCAGGACCGCCGGGATCCGCCCGATCATGATCACCGGCGACCACAAGGTAACCGCTACCGCCATCGCGCGGGAGCTGGGCATTTTGAACCCGGGGCAGTCGGCGATCACCGGCGCGGAGCTGGACGCCATTCCGGACGAGGTCTTCGCCCACGATGTGCGCCGCTACTCCGTCTATGCGCGCGTGCAGCCGGAAAACAAGGTCCGCATCGTCAACGCCTGGCAGAACCTGGGGATGGTCACCGCCATGACAGGCGACGGCGTGAACGACGCGCCCTCGATCAAGAGCGCGGACATCGGCGTCGGCATGGGCATCACCGGTACGGACGTAACGAAGTCCGTCGCGGACATGATCCTCACCGACGACAACTTCGCCACCATCGTCTCCGCGGTCGGCGAAGGGCGCCGCATCTACGACAACATCCGCAAAGCGATCCAGTTCCTTTTGTCCGCCAACCTGGCGGAGGTGCTGGCCGTATTCGCGGCCACGCTGATGGGCTTTTCCATCCTCAAGCCCGTTCACATCCTTTGGATCAACCTGATCACCGATACCTTCCCTGCGATCGCCCTGGGCATGGAGGAGGCTGAAAAGGATGTCATGAAGCGGCCGCCGAGAAGTCGCAAGGAAAGCATCTTCGCCAACAGCCTCGGCTTCGATATCGCCTTCCAGGGCATGGTCATCGCGGCGATGACGGTATTCAGCTTCTTTATCGGCCATCGGCTCGAGAGCGGCACCTGGGCGATCGCAAAGTCTCCTGCCGGTATGACCATGGCCTTCCTGACCCTGAGCATGATCGAGGTGTTCCATTCCTTCAACATGCGCTCCCGCACCGCGTCCCTGTTCAGCCTGAAGAAGCAGAACCTCTGGCTCTGGGGCACGCTGGCCTTTTCCCTGCTGATCACCGCGGCCGTCATTTTCATCCCCTTCCTGAACAAAGCCTTCTCCTTCCAGCCCATCACCATCACAGAGTACCTGCTGGCCATGGCGCTGGCGCTGGCGGTGCTGCCCATCGTGGAGATCGAAAAGGCCGTGCGCCGCTGGCTGATTCGGCGCAGTGAAAACGCGCGGCAGGCATGAAGTCCGTCGGCAGGCGCCTTCTTTTGCCGGTCCGGATCGCTGTCCTTCCCGTGCTTTTGCTGACGGTTCTCTTCTGCATCGCCGCTGGGATCTTCCCGCACGGGCGGGAAACCCCGCCGCCAGTTGGGACCGCCGGTCCTCCGGAGGCGCCCATGGGGATCTGCTTTGAACACGACGACGAACTGCGCGGGCGGATGGTCCGGGTTATAACGCGGCGTGCGGCGGCAATCCCGCTCCTTGCGGATCCAAAGAATGTGTATCTGCAAAAGCTGTCCGACGGCGCTCTCCTGTGCTTCGCGGAGGCTGCCAAACTGGTCTGGCCTGAGCTGGATACGGGATCCCTGCCGCGATCCCTCCTGTTTGAGTCGGAGGAGGAAAGGGCTTCTTTCACGGAGCTGGCCCGAAAGCTGATCGGCAATGTCCGCATCACCAAGCCGGAGGACATCACCTACTGGGTGAACAGGGAAACCCTGTCGGAACTGCTCCCAAAGGAGGGCTGCAACCCTCTATCGAAAACACTGTCATTCATTGCCGGACACGGCCGCAGGCCCTGGGCTCCTATGGACCTGGATCCGCGGCCTGTCCGGCTTTTCTCCTCCGCTGCCACGCCGGTGGGATTTGCCCGACCGGGCCTTGCCGCCTCCCGGAAAAAATGATACAATAGACTGGTTAGCGTACGCACCCGATCCTTTACGGAAAAAAGGATGGCAAGGATGCCGCGCCGTGGTCAGGCAAGCAAGCAGGATCTCCGTGCCCTTTAGGTGTCTCTGTTGCGGACCGTCAGACCCAATGGCTTTACGCCCTCCGTCTGACGGTTTTTCCATTGGACCGCCTGCAGGGGTGAAAAAAGGATCACAGGCGCGTATTGCTCACGGTGAAGGTGAATATATTCTGCTTGCAGCGCTGGTACTGCCGGCCGCCGCAGGCATCCTGCTGATGCGTCCTTTTGTGATCCGGCCGATCCGGCGCCTGGCCCGGGCGGCGAACAAGCTTTTGTTCGGTGCGGCGCGCATGGCCGCGGCGCTGAACCAGGCCCCCAACGTGCCGCCGGAGCAGCTCACTATAAACGTCCTCAGCGCGGCAGACGCTTTCATCGACGGCGTAACCTGACCATGCTCTGCCGGAAGTACAGGGGCCGCGCCGAGACTTGCGAAACGGAAAAGAGCCCTTCGTGAAGGCGAAAGCCTGCCTTATCCTCGATCTGCGCAGGCTTCATCCCCCGGATGCGGATGTCCGCCCTCCAATCCCCGGCCAGAACGAACGCGGGCACGCGGCCTCCCTGCCCGGGAACGATCGATCGATAGACCCCCAAAGGAACCCTCAGGCTCCTGACGGATCAAATACGGAGAGGAGAAACAGCCATGAGTCTCTTTACACTGAAAAGCGGAGAACAGCTCTATTACGAGGACACGGGACACGGGGAGGAGACCGTTGTGATGCTGCACGGCTGGACCAGCAGCCACGAGGTTTTTGCGCCTGCCGTGCAGGAGATCAGCCGGCATGCCAGATGCATCACCTACGACCACCGGGGCCACGGCGGCAGCAAAAGCGCCAACGGCGGCCACCCCACGATGGAAACGCTGGCCGGCGACCTGCGCGAACTGATCGAAGGGCTTTCGCTGCGCAGCATCACCCTGCTGGGCTGGTCCATGGGGGCGGGGGTCGTGCTGAATTATGTCCGCCTCTACGGCTGTGGGGGGCTCAAACGCATCATCCTGTGCGATATGACGCCCAAGCAGCTCAATGACGGGGAGTGGAAATTGGGGCTGTATCAGGGGAAATACACCCGGGAAAACATGGAGCAGGACGCAGGCAAGGATTTCTATACCCTGTACAAGGAATTTGCCATCGGCGCAATCCCGAAGCTGGGCAAGATTCCCGGCTTCCTGCTCAAAAAGCCCCTGACGGAAAAGCTCTCCGCCTGTGACGAGTCTGTGCTGCGGAGCCTCGGCGCGTCCATGAAGGCGCAGGACAACCGCCCCGTGGTCAGCGAGATCACGGTGCCGGTGACCTATTTCTACGCCGACCCCGGCTCCCTGTTCTCCCCCGCGCTGGCGGAGTGGTACGCTCAGCACGTGAAAACCGCCTTCCGTCCGGTCTGCTTTCCCAAAAGCACGCATATGCTGGTCAGCGACCATCCGGAAAAATTTGCCGAGGAAGTCATCGCGGCGCTTCGGGATTGAGCCCGCGGCCCGTTGGGCCGGGGACGGAAAGGGCAAAGCGCCCGCCCTTCCCGCCGCGCCTTGCATCCGGCGCCTGTACGCAGCAGGATCTCAACCAGTTGTCAATCGAGTAGGAGGGGGTGATTAGCCCCCGTCCTCTCACCGCACCGTGCGTACC
>CAMJUL010000079.1 GCA_946408995.1 uncultured Clostridia bacterium
GCGGCTCCCGCCGAAGTCAAGGTCGAAGAGACCGTGGAAGCGGCTCCCGCCGAAGCCAAGGTCGAAGAGACCGTGGAAGCGGCTCCCGCCGAAGTCAAGGTTGAAGAGACCGTAGAAGCGGCTCCTGCCGAGGTCAAGGTCGAAGAGACCGTGGAAGCGGCTCCCGCTGAAGTCAAGGTCGAGGAGACCGTGGAAGCGGCTCCCGCCGAAGTCAAGGTGGAAGAGACCGTAGAAGCGGCTCCCGCCGAAGTCAAGGCTGAGGAAGTCGTAGAAGCGGCCCCCGCCGAAGTCAAGGTCGAAGAGACCGTGGAAGCGGCTCCCGCCGAAGTCAAGGCTGAGGAAGTCGTAGAGGCGGCTCCCGCCGAAGTCAAGGTGGAAGAAACTGTCGAGGCGGTTCCCGCCGAGGAAAAGACCGAAGAACCCGCTGCCGAGGCGCTCCCTGAAGCGCCCGCAGCGGAGCCGGTCCAGGTGGGCAGCCTGAATGTCAACACCACCCTGGCCTCCGTCGGCACCAAGCTGGTTTGGTCCTTCAAAGTGACCAGCGGCAAGGCTGCCTCGGTCACCTGCAAGGTATGGCTCCGCAACGGCGGCGTCCTTGAGACCTTCACCCTGACCAGCGGCACCTCCTTCACCTACACGCCCGCCGAACCCGGCACCTACTACGCCACCATCGAGGCTGTGGATGCCCAGGGCAATACCACCGGCATGGTCCGGGGCGGCAGCGTCACCGTGGAATAAAGCGCTCTTCCTTCAAAAAACATGCGGGACCGGCATAAGCCGGTCCCGTTCTTTTTGATTTCTCCAACGCCTCATCGCCGATGCGAGGATCCGGCCCGGTTTTCCAGGCTTTCCCGTATCCACGCGTCCATTTGATCCATCCGTTCCTTTTTTGTAAAATGCTTCTCGAAATACGCCCTTCCCCGGCGGCCCATTTCGGCCCGGTCCGGGGCGTTTTTCATTTTCAGGATATTCTCCCTCAGGGACCGCGCGTCCCCGGTCGGACCTGTCAGGCCGCAGCCGGCCTCCCGGAGGATCCGTTCCGTTTCCCCCCCGGCGGCCGCGAGGACCGGCATGGCGCAGGCCATATAGCTCTGAAGTTTTGCGGGAATGGTCTTTTCAAACAGCGCCGACTCGCTGAAGGAGATAAAGGCGGCGTCGCACAGGGCCAGCAGGCCCGGGATCCGCTCCGGGGGCTGGGGCGGGATCAGGGTAAAGCGGTCCCTGACCCCAAGCCGTTCCGTTTCACGCGTGAATTCGGGAAGGTATCTTCCGCCTCCGACCACCACGAACCGCACCGCCTCGTCCTTCAGCAGACGGGCCGTCTCCGGCAGCACCTGCAGCCCCTGGGCCAATCCCACGGTCCCTGTAAAAATGACCTTGAAGGACGCCTCCCGGGGGATCAGCGGATCCGTCTGCCGGGGCGCAGGCCGATAAAAATCCTCCGCGTACTGGGGCCAGTAAAAGACCTTTTCCGCAGGGACGGGATGCTTCCGGCCGATCACCGCCCGGGCAAAGGAAGGAGAGGTCACCAGGATCCGGTCCGCCTGGCGGTAGATCTTGTCCACCATGCGGTCGATCGGCCCGATCAAAAGGCGGGAATGGATGCCGGTGATCTCCTCCACATTCTCCGGCCACAGGTCCTGCACATAGACAAAATGCGGCACCCGGTGCTTTTTTGCGTACCAGCAGCCCACCTTGACCTGGGTCATGGGGGAGCCCTCGAAGCTGAACACCAGGTCGGCCTTCTCACGGGTAAAACGCGTGAAAAACCATCCGGAAACCATAAAAGACAGGTAATTCAGGATCAGTCCCACCAGGGTACGCCCCCGGGGAACCAGGGGCAGGCGGATAACCGATGCGCCGCGGTAGGTCTCCCTGCGCCGTTTGAACAGGGAGTATCCCGGATAAAACCTTCCCTCGGGGTAATTGGGGATCCCGGTGACCACCGTCACACGGTACCCCCTTTGGACCCATTCCGCCACCATGTCGTTGATGCGGAAGTTTTCCGGGTAAAAACATTGGGAAATGACCAGAAGATGGGGCTTTTGTTTCATCCTGTTTACCGGCCTCCTTTCCTCAGGGCCGCCCTGATCCAGGCCCGCTCATCGGGGGCGGGCCACAGATACATCCAGGGGCTTTTGTTTTTCAGCCGGCAATACGCCCAAAGGAAAAGCACCCCGCACAGGGTATAGGAAAGGACCGACGACCAGGCGGCGCCGATCATGCCCCGGCGCGGGATCCAATACAGGTTGCTGACCGCGTTCAAAAGGACGCTGGCCAGAAGGATGGCAAAATAGACCCCTGTCCGGCCCTCGGTCACCAGGACCACACCCAGCATTTTGTAATAGATCATGCTGACCGCCCCGATGAACAAGATCAGCACCACGCGCCAGGCCGGCAGGAACTCTGCGCCGAAGATCCACCGGATCACCGGCCTCCCCAGCAGGGCAAAGCCCCCCCAACACAAAAGCACCAGCGCCACGGATCCCCGGATGCTGATCCGGACCTCCATTTCACTGTCCCCGCGGGCGACCCTGGAATACAGGACCTCCTTGAAGGCGTCCGGGATCATCCAGACATAATTGATGATCAGAGCCGCGAGGGTGTACAGACTCAATTCCTCCGGCGTGCCCAAACGCTTGAGGAACAGGATATCCAGGGTGTAGTTAAAGGTCACGAGCAGGGTGGACAGCATGGGCAGGAACCCGAAAGACACCGCCTGACGCAGAAGGTCCCGGTCCTCCCGGAGGTTTTCCCGGGGCAGACGGACGTTGGACACCTTCATCAGCGCCGCGCTTTTGACCAGCCTGAAAAGCTGCACCGGAAGGACCAGGTATCTCAGGTCCACGGGCGCAAAGCGCCATAAAGCGAAATAGAGCCCCGTCAGGCAGACCTTGAAGACAAGGTCCACGCCCACATATCCCCGGATGTTTTCCACCATGGCCATGCTGTCGGTCTGGGTCATCAGCACCAGAAAGGGCACCTGCATCAGGATCATCCAGGTCCCCTTCCCGCCAAGGCCCTCCGCAAGGGCCGACAGGGCCCCGCACAGAGCCAGCAGGACAAAGAACACGCAAAGATAGATCCTGCCGTACCTGCCCGGAAGCCCGCTTGTCCCAAGCCTTGTCTGCCGCAGGTAGGACTGGTGCAGCCCCAGGGAGAAAACGATGGCGAGGATCGACGCCACCTCGTTGATATAGGAATATTCCCCCTTCAGGGAAAGGCCCAGATAGCGGATATAAAACGCGGAGGAGACCACGCCGAGCACCGCGGAAGCCGCCTTGCCGGCCGCGGAAAGCAGATAATCAGCCCTGTTTCTCAACGTTTCCTCCTTGCGTCAGGACCCGCTCCCGGAGCCACTCATAGGTCTTCAGTGCCGAATCCGGCCCCTCCCGGAGGCCGATCTCCTCAAAAAAGGCCCGAACCCTTTCCCTGTAAGCGCCTTCGTCAAAGCAAAGGACCGCCTCCTCCAGGCCGGAGGAGTCCTCGGCCCAGGGATACGGCATGCGTTCCACCGGCCAGTACAGCCCGCGATCCCGCATGAAGGCGTCCTTGTCCGGCACGAACAGGAAGACCGGCCGGCCCGTCAGGGCCATATCGTTCATGGACGAGGAGTAATCGGTGATCAGCACATCCGAAGCGCACAGAAGCTCCTGCATGTCCGGATAATCGCAGGCGTCCAGCACCCCTTCCCCCTCCGGAAGCTCCCTTGCGCCCCGGGAAGCGTGGTGGGCCCGGTACAAAAGGACGAAAGGCTTTCCAAACCGCTCCTCCATCACGTGCCTGATCCGCCGCGCGTCCAGCCGGCCCTCGAGAGGATCTTCCCCCTCCCGGAAGGTGGGGGCGTACAGGACCATGCCCGTTCCGTCCTCCACCCCAAAGGCTTCGCGCACCTTCTGCCGGACCCGGTCGTGGGGCCGAAGCAGCACGCTGTTGCGGGGCAGCCCAAACTCCAGGACCTCTCCCTGATAATGAAAGGACTCCCGGCAGACCCAGTGGGTGTTGAAGGTGCACCCGGTCAGAAAGGCCGCGTATTTCCGGTTCTGAAGGGCATAATGCATCTTATCGTACACCGTCGCCCCCCTGGAGAGGATCCCCACGGTCTTTCCGGGCCCGGAGCCGTGCCAGATGTTGAGGACCACCTGGTTTTTCCTTACCGGCAGATAGGTGGCGATGTGCTGATTGACCACCACCGTGCCGCAGACGGTAAACAAAAGCAGGTACCGGAGGCTGTGGGTATTGACCGCGTTGAGCCCCATGCGGCGCATTTTCGCGCAGGTCTCCCTGCCGTTGGCGGCCCAGTAATACAGGGGAGAGCGCTCCGGCTCCTTCTCCAGGAAGGTCAGATACACATATTTGGGGCTGTCCGAATACTGCCGTCCGTCAAAGGTGGAAAACAGGACCTTTTTCCGGTCCAGCGGCCTCACCCAGAGGATCTTCAGCGCGTTCATCAGGCCCCGGGCCGCCAGCAGGCGGACGTGAGCCTTGAAAGTTTCTCTGTTCACTTGTGTTCCGGGCAGGCTGCCCGGCCTCCTTCCGGGGCCCCTCTTCAGGCCCCCCATACGTTCCGCCGGAAATAGTAGGCCGCCAGAACCAGCACCGCAAGGGCCGAAAGCAGCAGCCAGACCCGTCTCTCCGTACGCTCCGCGTCCCCTGCCCAGGCCGAAAAAAACGCAACGGTCAGGGGCATGACGCTGAACAGATGCCGGAAAATGCCCAGGGACGGAACCACGCTGATCAGGTAATACCCCAGGCAAACCAGGTACAGGAAAACATCCCGCTTTTTTTTCACGGCAAACAGCGCCGCGCCCACCGCCAGGGGGATCAGCGTCACGTTCAGGTACAGCGTCAGGTCGTAAAAGCTTCGGACGCTCCCGAACAGCCCAAAGGGCGTGATCATGGCAAACATCCACGCGAAGGGCAGCTTGTAGAGGTCCTTCAGCCCCGTTATCTTGATCATGGACAGGGCCGACTCCCCGTCGGAGGCGTTCTGCCGGAGGTAATACTCCAGCTTGTAGACAAGGGTCTTTCCCCCCAGGACAAGGGCAAGGAGCACCCCCGCCAGCGCCACGATCACCGCGGCGCGCCCGGGCTTTGGAAGGGCAAGCACCGCGCATGCCCCCAGCAGCACCGCCGAAAGGCCCGACCGCAGGGTCAAAAGGGCCAGGGCAGCCAGGGCCAGCAGCAGCCAGCGGGCCACGGAAAGCCGCCTTCCGTGCCGCACAAGAACGGCATGGTACAAAAGCGTCATGGTCAGCGCCATCACGGCGCTGTCCTTGTAGGCGAAGCAGGAGAAGATCACCGGATACGGGAGCAGGGCCATCAGCCCCCCCGTGAGGCGGCCGGCGCGGCCGCCATAGGCCTCCCGGGCAAACAGCGCCGAGGCGACCGCCGCCAGGGACGACAGCACCGTGTTCAAAAGCCGCACCGCCCACACGGAGCGGAAAACGTAGACCAGGCCGCATACCACAAAGTACCACAGCGGCGCGGTGGAAAACACATTTCCCGCCACATACCCGGTGGAATCCCCCAGCACCGCAAAAGCCCTGGTAAACGCCTCCGGATCCACAGGAGACCTGGCAAGGTACGCGTAATTCAGCGCGCCGGCCTCATAGCGCCAGTCGTCCGCCAGCTGGCTGTTGACCCCCATGAAGCTTTGCCGCCAGGGGGTGAGCATCACGATAAGCAGCACAGCCAGCCGCACGGCAAGCGCGGTGAAAAAGACCCGCTTCATCAGGTCTCCCTTGCCCGCGTCCCTGTAACGGACGGGTTCCCTCCGCCCTTTCCAGCCGACCGTATCCACCGTATCTTTCCGCCCTTTACCGTTTTTTCAAAAAAGCATCTGCCCGCGCAGGCAGGCAGATGCGCAAAAGCGTCCGCGCTTTATTTGAGGGGATCCGTCCCGTAAATGAACGCGCGCAGCTTGGAGGCAATGGTGGGAATGTCCGCCGTCACCACCGAGGCCCCCGTCGCCGTGATCTCATACCGGTAATCCCCGGTTTCCGGCATGGAATAGGGCACCACGTCGTTGACATGGGGCAGCACGTTGAAGATCAGGGTCATCAGTTCCTGGGTGGTCATATTGGTGTCCATATAGGGAAGCAGCGTCTCCGCGACCTCCAGGATCTGGCTCAGGCCGTTGCCGGAGCGCACCTTGTCGAGCATGGCGGTCAGGAAGATCCTGTGGCGCTCGCCCCTGCCGAAAATGGAGTCTACCGAACGAATGCGCACATAGGCCAGGCACTGGGCGCCGTCCAGCAGGTGCTTTCCGGACCCCACGAAGGTGGACGCGCGGCTGATCTCCGCCGCCTCGCCGCCGCTCAGTTCCAGTTCGACCCCGCCCAGACGGTCCACCACCGCCTTGAAGCCGGTAAAGTTGACCGTGACATACCGTTCGATATTCAGCCCAAAGAGCGAATTGACGGTTTTCATGGCCAGGTTGGCGCCGCCGAACACATAGGCCGTGTTGATCCGGTTGGTATAGCCGATGACCGGCAGCTGGACATAAAGATCCCTGGCGATGGAGGCCAGCTTGACCGTCCCTTCCTTCTGGTTGACCGAGAGGATCAGCAGCGCGTCGCTGCGTCCGTCGATGCGTTCGCTGCCGGCGTTGTCCACCCCGCAAAGCAGGATGTTCATCACGTTTTCGTCCAGGCCTTCCTGAACGCTCAGATCATTCCTGGCCACCTGGACCGTGTACTCCAGGCCGATGTTCGCTGCGTTGGACTCATCGCTCAGGATCTGGTCCAGGTCGTTCCATTGCTCGTCGGACCAGGCCGCGTCCCAATCGTCGTCAGTCACCTCCCAGGCATCGCTGGCACAGGCACAGGTCTGCGAAAGGACCAATAAAAGCACGACCACAAGGGAGATCCAGGTTTTCTTTCCGTTCAGCATAAAAAAGCACTCCTTTCATCCGCGCGGCGCCGGCCCGGAGGGAACGGAGGACGCGCCTGGGAAGTCTATGCGGCCCGGGCGTCAGGACCCAGGGGAACATAACCCGAGCATACCATGTTTTTCCCTTGTTTGCAATACTTTTGAAACATTTTGGGGTACTTTATGACTTTTTTGAAACATTTTCAAAGAAAATTGCCGGTTTCGGGAGTTTTCCTGCAGGATATTCCGTTTAAGTTATTGAATTTAGAAAAGTTGGATGGGAAGCGCCTTTCTTCCGGCGTTCCTGTCCGAGCCACTGCCGCGGCCTCCCGCCGCTGAAAGGGGTCCCTATGAAAAAAAGCCTTTGCGCCCTCCTGGCGTTTCTTACGCTTTTTCTGTGCCTTCCTGCCGGTGCGGAAAGCTATCCGGTGCTGACGGGACTGAGCGTTTCCTCCGAAGGGTCGGTCAAAATGGTCCCCGCGGCCTTTTCCCCCTTTACCGACACCTACCTGATCACGGTGGACGCCTGGGTGGATACGGTCTCCCTGGTCCCGTACGCGTCGGCAGACGCGATGATCACCGTCAACGGCCGCTACACCCCCTCCGGCAGCGCAAGTCCTGCGCTCTCCCTCGGGGACACGCCCCTGGAAGTGTCCGTGCAGGTCACCCGCGGCGGGACCAGCGGCGAATACACCCTCTTCCTGCAGCGCAGGCCCAGTGAAAAGCGCACCCGGGTCTCCGCCGGCTTTATTCAGTCCATTTACCCCTCCGGCGGCAAATGGTACATTGCCGCGGACCTGGTGACCGTCAATTACCGCGGCTCCTCCTATTCGGACGGCAACCGCTCCTCCTATATCAATGATTCTTCCTATCTTTATAAATACCCCGTCTCTTCCAGGTGCGTGTTCTACTATTCCTCCAACGGCATCGCCAAGCAGTGCAAGGACCTGTACGGGTTCATGAGCGTCTACACAGGCACAAACATGTACCGGATCGTTTACATCGAGGATGAGATCGTGGCCGTCATGCCCTATACCTCCGCCTACTGAGCGGTTTGACAAACCGTATAGGCTGTGCTAACATCCTAAATTATCGCGTTTTCAAGGAGGAATAGGAATCCATGTCCAGATTCCTGAAGCTTTTGTCCCTTTGCCTCGCCGCCCTGCTGTTGGCTGCCCCCGCCGCCTTTGGCGAAGAGCTGCGCGGATACTCCAAGCAGCTCAAGCCCCACTATCAGTATGTGCAGATGGGAACCTATCCTTACGAGGCCGACGGCACAAAGCGCCCCGTGCTCTGGCAGATCCTCAGCGTGGACGGCCATGAGGCGCTTCTGTTTTGCGACATCATCCTCGACGTGCACCAGGTGATCCTCTGCGACAGCAAAAAAGACAGTGAAAACCGCAATTTCCGCCGCCTGACGGATTATACCCAAAGCGATTTGTACGCCTGGATGAATTCGGAGATGCTTTCGACCCTGTTCGGGGACGACCCGATGGTCCGGGCCCTTGTGGAGACCCACAACGGCGTGATGTATCCCCTGACGGACGAACAGATGCTGACCCCGGCCTACGGTTATTCCGCCGGCCGCTACGGGGAATATCCCGAGCGCCGCTGCAAGGCCACCCCCTACGCCAAGTCCATCAAAATGTACCCGGACTGGGGACAGAAGCTGTACGTGTACGATTCTTACGGCACCTCCCCCTACTGGGTCATCGGCTTCAAAAGCAAAACGGAAGCCAATATCATGATGCAGCTGTGCGGCTATGACGGCCACCTGAGCTGGGGGGTCTACACCCGCACCGGGGTGGGCGTCCGGCCGGCCCTGACCCTGGATCTGAATATGTGCACCGTTACCGGCGGAAGCGGCACCGTGGAGGATCCCTTCGTGTTCACCTTCACAGGCGACCGGTACGCCGACCTTCTGCCCTGAACCGCCCTCCGGTCCCGCCTAAAATGAAAGCCCGGACCGGATCCGGCCGATCGACCTACCCTGGAGGATTGTTTGTATGGCAACAAAGTCCACTGCCCGCCGCGTTCTTTGGCTGTTTCTGCTTCTTGCCGCGGCCCTGCTTTTCCTGATGATGGTTTCCTCCGAAAACGCCGTCGCCGAGGGGCAGATCATCTCCATTCCCATGGACGAGACCCGTTTTCCGGCGCTGGACCCCACCTATTACCTGAGCGACACCCTGTATGAGGACCCCTCCATCTCCGTATCCATCGAAAGCGGACGGGCCTACAATTCCTACTACTACGCCGCGCGGATCCGTATCGCCAACGCCACCCAGCTCCGCTCCTCCATGGCCTCCTCCAATGGCAAGGACACCGAGCGGGGCGAACGTCTGGCCAAGCGCGTCAACGCCGTCCTGGCCATCAACGGGGATTTTTACCGCACCAACCAGCCCACCGTGGGTAAATACATCGTGCGGCAGGGCATCCTGAAGCAGAAAAACCCCTCCGGATACCTGGATCTTTTGATCATCGACGACAAGGGCGATTTCCACATCCTGCCCGAGGCCCGGCTGGCCGATGTGGAGCCCTACGTCGGCACCATTGTCAATTCCTATACCTTCGGGCCCGGCCTTGTGATCGACGGGGTCAAAACCACGGTCTTTGAGGACCGCGGCTACGGACCCACCAAGCGCGCCCAGCGCATGGCCATCTGCCAGACCGGCCCCCTGGAATACCTGTGCGTGGTCACCTCCGGACCGGACCACGACAATTCCACCGGACTTTTGATCGACGAATTCACCGACCTGATCTGTTCCCTTGGGCCGGTCATCGACGCCTACAACCTGGACGGGGGCACCTCCGCCTGCATGGTCTGGCGCAATGAAAAGCTCAACAGCTTCGGCTCCTCCAAGTACCGCGCCATCAACGACATCATCTATTTTGCCAGCGCCTGGCGGGAATGATCCTCCCCGGCGCGGGCCCTGAAATGAGGAAAGTGCGTGTACGATCCCTTGTTTTCCCTGGGAGGCTATGAGGTCGCCCCCTTTACCCTGGCCCTGCTTGCGGGCGGGCTTGCAGCCTGCGGACTGTTCCTGTGGCTTGCCCGCAGAGGCGGGCTGTTGGAAAAAGGCGAAAAATGCCTTCTGGCTGCCCTTCCCCTATCGGTTTTCCTTGGGCATCTGCTTTACTGCCTTGCCCTGGTGTTTGAGGTGGTCCCAACCTACGGATGGCTGTTCCTTCTGCAGCCCTGGCGGGGCGGATACATGTTCTACGGCTGCGCCCTGGGCATGGGCCTGGCCGTCCTCCTCACAGACGCGCGCTGCGGCCGCCTGTGGGACCTGGCGGCCCTTTCGCTGCTCTTCGTCCTCGCCTGCGCGCGGTTCGCCGAGCCCCTGGACGGACAGGGGCGGGGCATCGACCTGGAAAGCGGAAGCCCCTTCTGCTTTTTCCCGGTGGCCTTCGCCAACCCCGAATGGCCCGACGAATGGAATCTGGCGGTCTTCTTCTGGGAAGGCCTCTACGCCCTGGGAGTCGTCCTGGCGCTGACCCTGACAAGGGCCCGGCGCGTTCCGGGGGAAACCGCCTCCCTGGCGCTTCTCCTGTACGCCTCGGCCCAGATCCTGTTTGAGACCCTGCGCCGGGATGAAACGGTGCGCTGGCGTTTTGTCCGGGTCAGCCAGCTCCTGAGCGCGCTGATCCTGGGCGGCTTCGTCCTGCTCTGCCTCCTCAGGCGCCGGGCAGACCGCAAAAACGTCCTTCGGGGGATTTTCATCCTCCTGCTGGCCGGAATCATCGTCGCCCTGGAATTTTCCGTGGACAAGCCCCTGGAGCTGCCGGGCGGCCAGTTGTTCTTCTTCCCCTATGAGGTAACCTATCCGCTGATCGGGCTTTGCGGCGCGCTGATGGGGCTGATCGCCTTCCGGTGCCACAGACAGCTGTTTGCCCGTCCGTCCCACCCGTCTGTAAAGGAGTCCTGACATGCATTTCAAACGCTCTTTGTCCTTTGTGTTTGCCCTGATCCTGCTTTTATCCTGCGCCTCTGGGGAAGGCTTCTATGACGTGATGAACGATCCCTACGCGCTGCCCATCGACTTCAGCGGCGGCACGCCCCTGGACCCGGTGCGCATCATCGGCGGCACCGAATACGAGGATCCCACCATCCGCGTCACCCTCGAAAAAGGCCGCCATATGGAATGCGACTGGTGGGCCGCACGGATCAAGATCGCCTCCCCCACCCAATTGCGCACCGTGTCCGCCGGCGGCTTCAACACCAACATGACCATGCTGGGCACCGCCCTGGCCAAACGCGTCAACGCGGTCCTGGCCATCGACGGGGACTATTATTTCTACACGGGAAAGGGCTTTATCCTGCGCCAGGGAACGGTTTACCGGAACCTGCTGGACGGCACCACCGACGTGCTGCTGATCGACGAAATGGGCGACTTTCAGGTGATCCAAAACGCCCTGCCGGACTCCTGCTCCAATTACATGAACGGCCGCAGGATCATCAACGCCATGTATTTCGGCCCGGCCCTTGTGCTGGACGGCATGCCCGTGAGGAACGTGTCCGGCAGCAACATGGCCTACGACCTGGGCCGTCAGCGCATGTGCATTGCGCAGGTGGGGCCCCTGGAATACATGTGCATTTGCTGCGCCGGGCCCGCCCGGGGCTCCGAGGGCATGACGCTGCAGGTTTTTGCTGATTTTGTGGCCAGCTTCGGCGTGAAAACCGCCTACAACCTGGACGGCGGGGATTCCACCATGCTGATCTTCAACGGGGAAAAGATCAACGACGTCAACAACGCCTCCTCCAGGAAGATCAGCGACATCCTCTATTTCTGCAGCGCCTGGAATCAATAGGCCGCCGACGGCGTGCCTGAAGGAGGCAGTACGCGATGACTTTTATGGTGTACCTGGCCGGCCTTGTGCTGACCACGCTCCTGTTCCGCTACCGGCTGAGGCTGTGCCGGTCCGAACGTCCCTGGCTGACCGCCGTGCTGACACAGGTCTGCGCGGTCTTTCTGGGGGTGATCCTTTCCAAGACCGTGTTCGTCCTGTGCCAGCTTCCCAGGCTTTGGCCCCTGTACGGCTTTGCCTGTTTCATCCAGACGGACATCAACCAGTTCTCCTTCACAGGGCTGGCCTTTGGCATGATGCTGGGGGCGCGCCTGTTCCTGAGCCTGATCGACTCCACCTCCACCGGCACGGTGGACACCGTCAACCTCTACGCCCCCTGCTGGGCGATCATGCTGGCCTTTGTCCGCTTCGGGGAGCATTTCGGCGAGCACGCCGCGCAGCTCTACGGCGTGGGCAGCATGGTGGAGGATCCCGCCCACATGTTCTTCCCGGTGGCCCAGGCCAATCCGGCCTACCCGGGGGAATGGTTTTACGCCGTTTTCATGCTGGAATGCTTCTTCGCCCTTCTGGCCGCCGTTGTGACCATGATCATCCACAGGATCGACCGGCAAAGCTGGGACAAGCGCTTCTCCGCGGAACGTTTGGCCTTTTACCTGGCCCTTTTCCAGATCTTCTGCCAGAGCCTGCGGGCCAACGATCCGAACAAATGGCTGTTTGTGCGGGCCGAGCAGGTGCTGTGCGCGGCGGTCTGTCTTGGACTGGTCCTGCGCTACACCCACCTGACAAGAAAGGCGAAAAACGAGGCCTTCTCCTTCTATTGGTTCCTTCCGACCCTGGGGATGATCGTGGCGATCCTCCTCCTGGTCCTTGTGGAGTTAGCTTTGGACAAGCCCTATTATTTCAACGACATTTCCCGCGGGGTCTGTTACGGAATCATGGGCGGAGGCCTGCTGATCATGGCGGTGATGGAATTTATCGCCGCCGCAAGGCGCACCCGGTACGCCCTGCGCAAGTACTGATCCTTTTGCCGATCGAGTAGGAGGGGGTGATTAGCCCCCGTCCTCTCACCGCACCGTGCGTAC
>CAMJUL010000080.1 GCA_946408995.1 uncultured Clostridia bacterium
GTTTGCATGTGTTATGGCAAATCTCAACTTGCTTTTACTTTTTCAAATGAGTAGGCTGCGCATTTGATTTTTCTCCGGACTGCCAGGGGCGTCCCGGGCGCGTATCAACAGGTGCCCGATGAAACAGGCGGCAGAAACAAGGAGGAAGAACAAGATGAAGGAATTGGATCTGAATACAATGGCACAGGTTTCCGGCGGCTTACAGAGGTTTGTCAATACCGGGACTTCGGACAACGCAGCAATCCGCAGCGCCCCGACCCAGGGCCAACGGAACCAGATCGCTTCCCTGCCCAACGGGACCGTGGTGGATACGCTGAACGAAGACCGTCTCAGCCGTGACCCGGTCAGCGGACGCAACTATGTGGAGATCCGGTTTGTGGACAAATCCGGCAAAGAGAGGACCGGCTGGATCGCCGCATCCATCGTGGGACTGCCCCGGTAATACAGGCGGTCCTTTTGGGTTTTGGGGCCATGGATGGCGTACAAAACAGCTCTTTCACGGAGCGGCTCCTTTTTGACCTGAACGCGTGGCTCCTTTGGACGGCGTGTCAACGTAATGCAGATGCTCAAGGGTGGCAGAACAGCATCTCCGTTCGTTGACGCGCCACCGCTTTTGTATTATGATTACAGACAACAAAACAGCGAGGATGTGTTGTACATGGGATGGATCCGCCGCCTAAGCGCTCTCCTGATGGCAATGACGCTGCTTTGTACCTGTGCCGTTGGAGATACCGCCGGGAAGATCGCAAGGGACATCCTGGTTTCCGAGGGCATCCCAAAGGCCTTCCCTGCGGGGACGGCCCGCCTGTCCCTCCCGGACATGGCCTCGGATACGCCGAACACCCTTCCCGTTCGGATCTCAGGGGTGGACGCGCCAGGGATTGGCACGGCCCTGGACACGGCCGCGGAGGTATCCGCCCGGATTGACGGGAAGCCGGCTTCCTGGCAGGTGCCTGTCGTCTGGCTGGACAAGACGTTCAGGGTGGTGGAGAGCCTTGGGATGGACAAAAGCTGTCTGCCGGTGGTGGCCTTTGCTTTGCCTGAGGGCTGCACCTTTGACGGCGTCATCGACCTGGACGCGGACCTTGCCGGGATCCTTGCGGAGTCCGGCCGTGTCCTGACCCTGTCGCAGCCCGCCACGGGGACCATCTACATTCTGGGGGATCCCTTTACCAGGTGGAATATCGTGCCGGACAACGAGGCGGCAGACACAGACGAAGCTCCCTGTGTACCGCCTGTCCCCCGGGAGACCGGGACCGCGGTTCCCTCCATTTCCACTCCCGCGGCCAGGCCGGTGCCGACAGGGGAACCGGTGGATGCCCGTACGCCCCTTGAGGTTTTCGCAGACAAATACTGGGGCCGTTTCAACAGGGTCGACTGTATGGTACGCTGACCTCGGACGAATACTTAGCCCTGAAAGAGGCAAAGGAGACGCCGGAATGGTTTTATGAGGGCATTGCCACCGCCGTGGGCGGATACTATGCCACCGACAGGGACTTTTTCCATGAAAAGGCCACGGAAACCGCGGATGGCTTTGTCTATGAGACGGACAAGATCTTCGATGCTTTCGCCGGTACGGTGGGGAATTTGTATGATCCGCAACGGCTGTATCAGCTTGATGCAAAATATGATTACGGTCCGATCGCTGTCATGTACCTGGGGGAGCTTTCCCTGCGGCACAAAGGAAGCTCCGCGGTGACCAGGGACGAAAACGGTCAGGTGACTCGTATTGACAGCGGGGCCTTGCGCGCCGGGGTCTCAAAACTGATAGAGGCCGCCCATAACGGCGTGAGTCTGGATCAGCTGATCTTTGAGTATTCGGACGGTTTTTTTGCGGATACCGATGATTTTTCCAGGCGCTACATTGTGGGCGACGAAAACGGACGGGATACGGAATCCCTGCAGTTCACCGCCGATCTTTTGAACTATCTTGAGAAGCTTTCCGGGGAACAGGGCAAACCGGTGAGCGGTTCGATGCTGGTGGATTTTGACGACAGCCTGTCCAACTATGTCAATGCCGATGGCGAGGCCGAATCGGACTGCTACACCTTTACGGATTCTTCGGACTATGTACCCTCCGACGTATCGGCGGAGACCGCTGCGGCCCAGGGGGAAAAATCCGAATTTGACCTGGAAGCGTACCGGGCTGAGATGGAACGGGAATGGGCCAATGAGAGCGGGACGGCCGGCGGGGAAGGATCCCTTCCGGACGAGCCTGCAGCCGAAGAGACAGAAGAAAACAGTGCGGACGCAGCGGAAGAGTCCCACACAGAGGAGCCTGTGACCGAAGAAGCCGCGGAGGATCAGGATCCCGGGGATGCCGCGGAAGCGGATGACGTGGAAGAGCTTCCCGCGGAGGAGCCGGCGGCTGAAGAAGCCGATGAAAACCCCGCGGAGGGCGCCGCGGAAGCGGATGACGTGGAAGAGCTTCCCGCGGAGGAGCCGGCGGCCGAAGATGCCGATGAAAACCCCGCGGAGGACGCTTCGGAAGCGGCGCCATCTGTGGTGTCCGCCCCTGCTTTGGAGGACGGACCGGATCTGACGGACACCGGGGAAGAAGCGGACCGGGACAGGGATGGAGCGGATGAGGCCCCTTTCGCGGGACAGGATGCGATAGCGGCGCGTTTGTTCCTGACGCGGATCGCATAAAGCAATATACGCAAGGAGGAAGATCATATGGAAACAGGCGCACAGCTCTATACCGTACGGGAATTCTGCAAAACGCTGGAAGACTTTTCCACGACCCTCGCAAAGATCGCCGGGATCGGCTACAGGACCGTCCAGGTTTCCGGTACCTGCCCCTTTGATGCCGAATGGCTTCGGGATCAGCTGAAACGCAATGGGCTGAGGTGCGTCCTCACCCATACGCCCAAGGACCTTCTGACGTCTGATACGGAGCGGGTCATCCGGGATCATGACCTCTTTGACTGCAAATATGTCGGCCTCGGCTTTTGGGCTTTCAACGCGGAAAGAGACAACATGACCTACGAACGGTTTATGGAGATCTATCCCGCCGTCGCAAAAAAACTGAAGGCCGGTGGAAAATACTTTATGTATCATAACCACGACGGTGAATTCCAGCGACTGGGCGGGAAGGTGATCCTGGAGAAGCTTGCGGAGGAGATCCCGGCGGAGGATATGGGCTTTACCCTGGATACCTTTTGGGTACAGGCAGGCGGCGGGGACCCGGCGCAATGGATCGAAAGGCTGGCGGGCCGTGTTCCCTGCATTCATCTGAAGGATTTTGCCTTCGGGCGCAAAATGGCGGTCCTTGGCGAAGGCAACATCAATTTCGACCGGGTTTTCCAAATGGCGGAAAAGAGCGGCGTGGAGACGATGCTGGTAGAACAGGACGACTGCAACGGGGAAAATCCCTTCGACTGTCTGGCCCGCAGCTATGCGTATCTGAAATCCAGGGGCTTCCAATGAGCCTGAAGGAAGGGGATGGCGCGCAGGGAAGGGCTGCATCCTCCCTGATGAAGCTGATCGCGGCCTCCGTCATATTCGGGACTGTCGGTTTTTTCAGAAAGGGGATCCCGCTCCCTTCCGCAGCGCTCTCCTGTTACAGAGGGCTGGCCGGGGCGCTGTTTCTCTTCGCGTGGGTCCGTATACAGGGCGGATCCCCCTTGAGAGGCGTTGAAAAAAACACCGCGCTCAAGTATCTTGGCACCGGTGCCGTAATGGGGCTGAACTGGATCCTGCTTTTTGAAGCCTACCGGTTCATCCCTGTTTCCCAGGCCACGCTGTGTTACTATATGCAGCCCTCCATTGTTATGCTGTTGTCCCCCCTGATCCTGAAAGAACGCATGACAGGAAAAACGGCGGCCTGTGTGCTTTTTTCCTTTGTCGGAATGGTGCTTGTTTCGGGGATCCTGGGGTCCGATCCTCCCCGCGGAGAGGCCGTATGGGGCATCCTGATGGGGCTTGGCGCGGCAGGCCTGTACGCCGCTGTCATTTTCCTCAACAAGCTGCTTCCCGGGCAGAACGTCTATGACAAGACCCTGCTCCAGCTGCTTGGGGCAGGGGGGATCCTTTTGCCCTATGTCCTCCTGAACGGGCAGATGGATTTTTCCGGTTTTGATTTTTCCGCCGTGCTTCTGTTGGCTGCTATCGGCCTTGTGCATACCGGCCTGGCTTATGTGCTTTACTTTGGAAGCATGGACGGACTGCCGGCCAGGACCATCGCGCTTGTCAGTTACCTGGACCCCGTTTCGGCGCTGTTACTGTCGGCCCTTTTCTTCGGGGAAACGCTGACGGGGGGCCAGCTGACGGGGGCTTTTCTGATCCTGGCTTCCGCGGTCGCCGCGGAGGTCCGTTTTCCCGGCCGCGGGGCGAAGGCCGGAACCCCATAAAACTACCGGATACGGAGAAACTGGAGGGAAACCATGAAAAAGCCCCTTTCTGTCGGTGTTGTGGGCGCCGGCGCGATCAGTGAGATCTATTTGAAAAACATGACCGGGCGGTTTCCGTACCTCAGGGTGGTCTCCATCTGCTCCGCCCATGGGAAGAACGCGGCGGAAAAGGCAGCAAAATACGGCCTGGTTTGCTGTACGCTGGAGGAAATGCTCGCGGATCCCGGCATCGATATGGTCGTCAACCTGACCCCGGTGGGGGCGCACGCGGACATCATCCGGCAGGCGCTCCTCCATGGGAAACACGTTTATACCGAAAAAACCATCACCGATTCCCCCCGGAAAGCGGCGGAACTGGTCCGCCTGGCGGAGGAAAAAGGCCTTCGCATCGGCTGCGCGCCGGACACCTTCCTGGGCGCCGCGCTCCAGACAGCCCGGAAGGCCATCGATGAGGGACTGCTGGGGGAGATCCATTCCTTCGCCATTTCCGCTACCAGAAGGAATGACCTGCTGCTGTCGCTTTTCGCCTTTATGAGGGAGAAGGGGGCCGGCATCCTGTATGATTACGCCGTGTATTATCTGACTGCGCTTGTCAGCCTTCTTGGGCCGGTGGAAAGGGTCGGAAGCCTGGTCTCGGCCCCGTATCCCACGCATGTGGGGATCCTGCCGGACCGTCCGGAATACGGGCAATCCTTTGCCACCCCCAATGAAAGCCAGGTATCGGCGGTCCTGCGCCTGAAAAGCGGGGTTACCGGAACGCTGCATATGGACGCGGACAGCTATGCCCAGGATGAGGCCTTCTTTTCGGTCTATGGCACCCGCGGCATTCTGCGGCTTACGGACCCGAACGGGTTCGGCGGGGAGGTACGGTTTTTCCCCACTTCGGAAACCGAGTGGCGGTGTCCGCCGCCGGTGGTGCTTCCCCCGGTTTCATCCTACACGGACAACTGCAGGGGGATCGGCCCCAGCGAGATGGCCGGGGCGATCCTGTCCGGCGCTCCGCACCGGACCGGCGCAGAGATGGCCTGCCATGTGCTCGACGTGCTGACTGCCCTCAGGGACGCGGGGGAACAGGGCCGTTTTGTGGCGATCCCCTCCGGCTGCGCACGACCGGAGCCCCTGACGGATCTGGGGGAACAGGTCAGTCCCCTTTGAGAGACGGCCGCGCTGCAGGCCTCCTCTGTCCTCCCGGGGGTGAAACGGAAAATAAAGGGCCCGGGTGGCGGGACGGGGGAAAAAATGGTATAATGCGTCTTACGGGGCAGGTGAGCTTTCCCGCCCCGGGAAAAGAGGCCTTTGGATGCTGGAAACGACCCTGGTATATATCCACAAGGATGGGAACACCCTGATGCTCCACCGGACAGGCAAGCAGAACGACCTCAACGCGGGAAAATGGATCGGCGTTGGCGGGAAACTGGAGGATGGCGAGACCCCCGAGCAGTGCATGCTGCGGGAAGTGGAGGAGGAAACCGGCCTGGTTCCAACGGAATACGCGTACCGGGGCCGGGTCCTGTTCGTGCAGAGCGATTGGCGGGAAAGGATGCACCTGTTTACCGTGACGGGTTTTACGGGCGAGGTCCGGACCTGCGACGAAGGAGAACTCCGGTGGATCCCGGACGGGCAGGTGCCCTCCCTGCCTACCTGGGAGGGGGACAGGGTGTTCCTGAAACGGCTGGGGGAGTCCAAAACGTTCTTTGACCTGCGTCTGACCTATGAGGGGGACCGCCTGCTGGAGGCGGTGTTCCTTGGAGCCGGGGAGTCCTTCTCCGCTCAGTAAATGGTGCGAGGCACTTTTTTCAGACCATAGCGGGCCATGAAGTCCGCAAGGTCCTTTTGATCACGGATCAGCTGGATCTCGACAAAGCGTCCGGTGCGTTTATCCTGGAATCCGGCGGCGGTCTCACCGGTGCAGATGCTGGAACGCAGTACGGGTTCAAGGGTCTCGCTGTCCCAGGGGAGCGGGGTGTTCTTTTTTCTGAACATAGGCGTTTCCTCCTGTTCTGAGGACATTATACCCTTTTCCATGCGCCGGACGCAACCCAAATCCCTGAAAGGAATCCTTTGATGGAAAAACAGAAAATCTCAGGCAATACGGAAGGCATCCGCGCGTCGGTCCTTGCGGAAATGGAAAAATGGTTTGATCTGGAGACGGATCCCGGTAAGTACCTGCCGGAGGAACTGGCCACTGCCATGGCCGCTTACACGTTGGAGCTGCGGAGGGAGATCGCCGTTTTCCTCTCCCGGCAGGGGGATGTGCTGGACGTGCGGGTGGGCGAGATCGGGCATGTGTCCTCCGCCCCGGGCAAAATCCGCAGACCCGCCCGGGGCCTGAACCGCGTGCGGCTGATACACACCCACCCCAACGGGAACAGCGCCCTTTCGGAGCCGGACCTGAGTACGCTCCGGGCCTTCGCCTTTGATTCCGTATGCGCGCTGGGGATCGGACCGGAGGGCAGGATTACAGGGATCACCGCCGCCTTTCCGGATTTTGACGCCCATGGCCCCGCGGGGGCCCGGCTGTTTTCCTGCGGCCGCCTGCGGGACGTGCCCTCGGAAGACTGGATGGAGGAGATCTCCGTTTCCGAGCGGCTTGCGGCCCGGGTGGTCCCTCAGGAGGAGGGCCCTGAAAGGGTGATCCTGGTGGGCACGGACAACGAAACCTCCCTGGATGAGCTGGAGGCCCTCGCCGAGAGCGCCGGCGCGGTGACGGTGGGACGGTTCTTCCAAAAGCGGCCCCAGCAGGACCGGGCGTTCTGCGTGGGACGGGGCAAGGTGGAGGAGATCGCCCTGGCCGTCCAGAACCTTGAGGCCGAGACGGTCGTTTTTGACGATGAGCTGACCGGCCGTCAGATGCGCAACCTGGAGGAAGCCCTGGGAGTGAAGGTGCTGGACAGGACGATGCTGATCCTGGATATTTTCGCCCAGCGGGCCCGGACAAACGAGGGCAAGCTTCAGGTGACCGCCGCGCAGCTGAAATACCGTAGCACGCACCTGACCGGCCAGGGCCTCCTGCTCTCCCGTCTGGGAGGCGGGATCGGGACCCGGGGGCCCGGCGAGACCAAGCTGGAGATCGACCGCCGCCGTATCCGGGAGCAGCTGAACGAGATCGACCGCCGCCTTGAGACCCTGAAGAAGGAACGCTCCCTGCGCCGCAGGAACCGGGAGCGCACCAGCATCCCTACGGTCGCCCTGGTAGGATATACCAATGTGGGCAAATCCACCCTGATGAACCGTTTGGCCGGGGCGGACGTGCTGGTGCGGGACATGCTGTTCGCGACCCTGGACGCGGTTTCCCGCCGGGTGGACATGAAGGACGGAACGGCTTTTGTGCTGGTGGACACGGTAGGCTTCATCAACAAGCTGCCCCATGACCTGGTGGAGGCGTTCCGCTCCACCCTGGAAGAAGCCGCGGACGCGGATCTGCTGGTCATCGTTTCGGACGCCTCGGACAGGGAGCTTTCCTCCCACAGGGCCACGGTAGACCGGGTGCTTCATGACCTGGGGGCAGACAGCCAGCCCCGGATCGAGGTGCTGAACAAATGCGATCTCAATCCGGAAGCGGAAGGCATGCTGCCCGGGGCGCTTTGCGTCAGCGCAGCGGAAAACGTGGGGCTGGACGCGCTGCTTCAGGAAGTATCCAAAAATCTTCGTGAAAAAGAGCACCGCTACACGGTGTGTATCCCCTATGCCCGGTACGCGCTGGCGGGCACGGTAAGGCAAAGCGGAAGGGTGCTTTCCCAGGAGGATGGGGAGGAAGGGACGGCCTTTGTCCTGGCCATGACCCCGGAGGAAGCGGGGATCCTTTCCGCGCGTCTGAACCTAAAGCTGACAGAGACGGACTGATCCGAAACAGGAAGGAATTGTGAATGCTGGAAAGGCTGCTGGCCCTTTTGTCCTCACTTCTTGCCATGGGGGAAAATGCGCTGGAACAATGCGCGGAGCAGACGAACCTGGGGGGGTTCCTGTTCCTTGTCAACCGTGATTTCACCCTGCCGCCCGATTACAGGCCTCCGGACCTGGTCATGCCGGGCGTGCGAAAAAGCTCGGATTCGGTCCTGCTGCGCAGCGAAGCGGCCGCCGCGCTGGAAGAAATGTTCGCTGCTGCGTCGGAGGAGGCGGGCTGCCGCCTGGTGGCGGTCTCCGGATTCCGCAGCTATTCCACGCAAAACACGATCTTTGCCCGGAAGGTTTCCCGGGTAGGGCGGGAAAGGGCCCTGCTCCTGGTGGCGCCTCCCGGCTGCAGCGAGCATCAGCTGGGTCTGGCCATGGATCTTGGGACAATGAAAACCACCAGCCTGACAGAGGCCTTCGCGGAATCCCCGGAGGGCCGCTGGGTGGCTGAAAACGCGTGGCGGTTTGGATTCATTATCCGCTACAAGGCGGAATGGACCCAGGTGACCGGTTACAGCTGGGAACCCTGGCATGTGCGGTTCGTGGGCCGGGAACACGCCAGGGCGCTGTATGAGGCGAACGTGCCGTTTGAACTTTACATTCAGTCCCTGAGAGAAGCCCGCCTTGCCGCGGCATTGGAAGGGAGATAAACGCTGTTGAGAATAATGAAGAAAAACGGGGAGATCCGGCCTGCTTTACGCGGACGCCTGGCCGCGCTGCTGATGGCTCTGCTGCTTGTGCTGCCTTATGCCGGACGCGCGTCCGGGCCGGCGTGGGATTATCCCCTCGGTCCGCTGATCCTGGCCGACAAGGATGATTATCTGGTGCTGGCCAACAAGGACGTGCTGCTCACCAGTGATTACGAACCGGATGACATGATCCGGCTGGGGGTCAACCGCACCGTCGGGGAAGCCCGGCTGCGCAAGGCCGCCTCCGAGGCCCTGGACCGGATGTTTGAGGACGCGAAGGAGCAGGAGGGGTATGTCCTGTACGTAAAAAGCGCGTACAGGAGCTACCAGACCCAAAGGACCATGTATTATAACCGGCTGGAGAAGATGGGCTACGATGACGGCCTGGTGCAGTATCCGGGGGCCAGCGATCATCAGACGGGCCTCGGGGTGGACATTCTGAATTACAAATGGACCCAGAAGGACGGAATGAACGCCCTGTTCGCCCAGGAGGCGGAAGCCCAGTGGATGGAGCAGCATTGCTGGGAGTACGGCTATGTGATCCGCTACGAGAGCGACAAGGAGGATAAGACCGGCATCAAATACGAGCCCTGGCACCTGCGCTATGTGGGGCAGGAAGCGGCGGCCTATATGCATGAGCGCCATCTGTGCCTGGAGGAGTTTACGGAGGAATGGCAGGGCTATCTTCGGGATTATGAGGCCCGGGGAGGCAGCTTTACGCAGCTGGTGCTGTCGCTGAACCTGCCAAGGGAAATCGTGGTATTGGAGACGGAAGAGGATGGCGAGGAAGAGATATCGGCTTTTTACTGAGGGCCGGACTCTGGCAGCCGCGGCGTTTTTTTGCGTTCTGTTTTTGCTGATGCAGCCGCGGTGCGTCCGGGGCGAATCCTTTGACGACGGAGGGCTGCTGAGGCTGATCAACCGGTGGGAAACGCTGCCAAAGGACTATGAACCGGAGGAGCTTGTGCTGCCGGATGTACCCACGAACAAGGCCAGCCAGAAGGAGAGCATCTACATGAGGCCGGCCGCGGCGGCCGCGCTGGAGGAGATGTTTTCCGCGGCTGAGGAGGAAGGGTATGAACTGCTGGCGGTCTCCGGATACCGCTCCTACGGGACCCAGGCTGCCCTGTTCAGAAACAAAGTGAACGCAGTGGGCTCCGTGGAGCGCGCCCAAAGGACCGTGGCGCCCGCGGGGGCTTCGGAGCATCAGTCAGGCCTGGCCATGGATGTGGTTTCCACCCGTTTCAGGTACCTGAACCGACTGTTTCTGGAGACCGACGAGGGGAAATGGGTCAGTGCCCACTGCTGCGAGTTTGGTTTTATAGTCAGGTACAAGGAAGGCTGGACCGAGATCACCGGCTGCAATCCGGAGCCCTGGCACATCCGTTATGTGGGAGTGGAGCACGCCACCGCCGTGACGATGCTGGACGTTCCCTACGAAACCTATGCCGCCCAGGCCCGCACGCTCCCGGAATATGTGCTGACCCTTGGCACCAGCGAACTGTTTTACGGTCTGGTGGGCGATATGATCGCGGGATCCCAGGAGATGGCCGGGAAGCTTCGGGACGCCGCGGAGGAGAGCGGGGCCGTCCAATGGGAGATCCTGGAACAGGTGACCGCTTATTACGAGGGCCGCACGGCGGATTGAGAGGAACGACATGGCACTTTCGCTCAGAGACAGGCTGAAGGCCCTTTCAGCGGAGCCCCCCAAGGCCCCCCAGGCCCCCTCCAGACGGGCCGAATGCATGACGCGCAGGGCGGTCCATGACGCTTCGGGCCTGGCGCTTTCGCCTGCTTTGGACGGCCGCGCCCTGACCCTGATGCTGGGGGAGCCCTGGGAAACCCTGAATAGGGACAAGCTGCTTTTCCTGGATACCGAGACCACGGGACTCTCCGGCGGGGCGGGCACGCTGGCCTTTCTGGTGGGCATGGGCTGGTACGAGGGGGACCATTTCATTCTGGAACAGTGCCTGATGCGGGACTACGACGAGGAGGAAAGCATGCTTACCCGGGTGTCGGAACGGATCCGCGCCCATCCGGTGCTGTGTACCTATAACGGGGCGTCCTTCGATCTTCCGCTGCTTTCGGGCAGAATGATCCTTTCAAGGATGCGCATGCCGCCGCAGGAGGGGCATATCGACCTGCTTCATCCCTCCAGAAGGGTATGGAAAATGCGCCTGAGAAGGTGCACGCTGAAGGCGGTGGAGGAAGCAGTTCTGGGGATGGCCCGACAGGACGACCTTCCCGGCGCCCTGGTGCCGGAAAGGTATTTCAGCTTTCTCAAATCCGGCGACTTGACCCTGCTGGAAGACATTCTGGATCACAACGGGCAGGATATCCTGTCCCTGCCGGTGGTGCTGCAGAAGCTTCTTGAGGCCCATTCCCGTCCGCTGGATGAGGAGGCTGCCGAGGACTTGTACAGCCTTGGCCGCATCCATGAAAAGCGCGGGGAAACGGAAACCGCCCGGCAATGCTACAGGGAGGCAGGCAGAAAGGGACTGCGGGCCATGGCAGTGCCAAGGCTCGCGGAGATGGAAAGACGGGATTCGAACTTCGCGTCCGCGGCAGAGCTCTATGAGGACGCGCTCCGCCTGAGACAGGACGCAGAGATCCACATCGCCCTGGCCAAATTGTACGAGCACCGGCTGCGTCAGGTGGACAAGGCCCTTGACCACGCGAAAAAGGCGCTGCTGCTTCTGGATGAAGGGGACCCTTCGGCGGTGGAAACCGTGATGAAGCGCATCCGCCGGCTGAAGGAAAAAAGAAGGAGGATGGATCAAAATGGGAATTCTGGACAGCATTAAAATCCGCTCCGCGGTGGTAAAGCACCAAAAGGGCAATCATGAAGAGGCCCAGCGGGAATATGAAGCGCTATATGCCAAGGGGGTGGTCAGCGCCGTATATATGCTGCCCTATTCGGTGCTGCTTTTGCGCAAGGGCGGGGAGGACAATTACCAGAAGGTCAAGGAGATCCTGAAGAAAGCGGAAAAGGCGCCGGATATGTCGCCGGACAAGCGGCAGCAGCTCCTGATGAACTACGCCGTTGCCAATTACAAACTGGGGGAAATCGATAAAGCCATCCGGCTGATGGAAGCCAGCCATAAGAAATCCCCCTGTGGGTTTACCTATCAGACCCTGGGTTTTTTGTACATTGAAGCCGGGGAAACGGAGAAGGCATTGAGCTATAACCAGGAAGCCGTCGAATACGATGAAGAGGACCCGATCTGCCTGGACAACCTGGCGCAGACCTATTACCGCCTGGTGGGGGACAAGGAAAAGGCCCTGGAATACTTTGAGAAGGCGCACGAGATCAAGGATACGCAGATTGATACGCTGTATTTCCTGGCCCTGTATGACCTGGAAAAGGGGGAGGAAAAGGCGGCCCGCGCCAAACTGGAGACCGCGCTGGAGGGCCGGTTTTCCCCGCTCAATTACGCAACGCCTGAAAAGATCCACGCTGTTCTGGATCCGCTCAAAGCGTGAGCCTTCCAAATCCAAAGAAAAGAGCCGCCGCGGAGTCTGAACCGCTTCCCGTCAAGAGGACAATGAAATAAAAAACAAGACAAGGACAGGAAATCTCTGGTGACCAACGAAGGTTGCCAGAGATTTCTTTTGTGGGAAGCACGGCAAATAGCACGCTGCTTGCAGCCAGTCAAGGGCTTCGCAGGCTCTGTGAAATTCTTTCTGTAAATCCCGGTCTTCTACGATAAAACCGTGTTT
>CAMJUL010000081.1 GCA_946408995.1 uncultured Clostridia bacterium
CCTCAGTGGTTGATAGCTCCATTTTTTGTTGCTGGGGTTGTGCAACAGCCTCTTCCCGCGTTTACGGGGGCATCGCAGCCTCCCTGACGCGGAACAGGAATCAATAGTTTTCCTGCAGTTCGATGTTGGTATACCGCTTCAGGCCGGTGCCGGCGGGGATCAGCTTGCCGATGATCACGTTCTCCTTCAGGCCCAGCAGCGGGTCCACCTTGCCCTTGATGGCGGCTTCGGTGAGCACCCGGGTGGTCTCCTGGAAGGAAGCGGCGGACAGGAAGGAATCCGTAGCCAGCGCGGCCTTGGTGATGCCCAGAAGGATACGCTTGGCCACCGCGGGACGTCCGCCCTCCATGATCACGCGCTCGTTCTCGCTTTCGAACTGGAAGATGTCCACCAAGCTGCCGGGAAGCAGCTGGGTATCGCCGCTGTCCTCCACGCGGATCTTTTGCAGCATCTGCCGCACGATGATTTCGATGTGCTTGTCGGCGATCTTAACGCCCTGGCTGTGGTAGACGGAAAGGACTTCCTTCAGCAGGTATTCCTGCACCGCCTTCACGCCCAGGATGCGCAGCAGGTCATGGGGGTTGATGGAACCGTCGATCAATTCGTCGCCGGCCTTGACCATCTGACCTTCCTGTACCTTCAGGCGGGCGCCGTAATGGATCAGGTAGGTCTTGTGCTCGGTGGCGTCTTCCTCGCTGGTGATCACGATCTCCTTGCGGCGCTTGTTCTCCGTCATGGAGACACGGCCGGAGATCTCCGCCAGCACCGCATCGTGCTTGGGCTTGCGGGCTTCAAACAGTTCTTCCACGCGGGGAAGACCCTGGGTGATGTCCTCCGCCGAGGCCACGCCGCCGGTATGGAAGGTACGCATGGTCAGCTGAGTGCCGGGCTCGCCGATGGCCTGGGCCGCGATGATGCCCACCGCTTCGCCCTGATCCACCAGGCCGCCGTGGGCCAGGTTCATGCCATAGCAATAGGCGCAGACGCCGTTGCGGGTGCGGCAGGTCAGCGGGCTGCGGACCGTCACCCGGGTGATGCCGGCTTCACGGACCTTGACCGCCTTGTCGTAATCGATCATCTCGTTCAGGTGGACCAGCAGTTCACCGGTAATGGGATGATAGATATCCTCGGCCGCAAAGCGTCCGCGGATGCGGTCGTCGATCTGCTCGATCTGGCCGATGGGCTCCACCACGATGCCCCGCACTTTTTCGCCCCGGACCGCAAAGCAGTCATGCTCGCGGATGATGACCTCCTGGGCCACGTCCACCAGACGGCGGGTCAGGTAACCGGAGTCGGCGGTACGAAGGGCGGTATCAGCCAGCGATTTGCGGCTGCCGTGGGAGGACATGAAGAACTCCAGCACGTTCAGACCCTGACGGAAGTTGGCGCGGATGGGCAGCTCCAGGGTTTTTCCGCTGGGGGACGCCATCAGGCCGCGCATGCCCGCCAGCTGGGCCACCTGGCCCGCGCTTCCGCGGGCGCCGGAGCCGGTCATCATGCTGATGGGGTTGAAGGGCGGCAGCACCCGCATGACCTCGTTCTTCAGGTCGTCTGTAACTTTGTTCCACTTGTTGATTACGGCGGTGTAGCGCTCGTTCTCCGTCATCAGACCGCGGCGATAGAGGCGGTTGATGTTCTGCACTTCCCGGTCCGCTTCCTCCAGCCATTCCTTGCGCTTCTCAGGCACAATGATGTCGCTGACCGACACCGTGATGGCCCCGATGGTGGAGTATTTGTATCCCAGGTGCTTCATGTTGTCCAGCACCTTGGAGGTTTCCGTGGAACCGTGGATGCGGAAACAGCGTTCCACGATATCGCCCAGGTCCTTTTTGATGACCCGGCGATCGATTTCCAGCTTGAACTGGTCTTCCAGGGTCTCCCTTGGCTGATAGCCCAGATCCTGCGGAATGATCTCGTTGAAAATCAGGCGGCCCAGGGTGCAGTCGATGACCTTGTGATGCTCCTGGCCCTCGAAGGTGCGGTAAACGCGCACCTTGATGGGAGCCTGCAAGGCGATCTGCTTGCACTGATAGGCCATCATGGCCTCGTTGGGGGATTCGAAAACCCGCCCGGCGCCCTTGGCGTCGTCCCGCTGGATGGTCAGATAATGGCAGCCGATGACCATGTCCTGGGTGGGAGAAATAACGGGCATGCCGTCCTGAGGCTTGAGGATGTTGTTCGCGCACAGCATCAGGAAACGGGCTTCCGCCTGGGCTTCCATGCTCAGCGGTACGTGAACGGCCATCTGGTCGCCGTCGAAGTCGGCGTTGTAGGCTGTGCAGGCCAGGGGATGCAGCTTGATGGCCTTGCCTTCCACCAGTACCGGTTCAAAGGCCTGGATGCCCAGCCTGTGCAGGGTGGGGGCGCGGTTCAGGAGGACGGGATGCTCCTTGATGACGTCCTCCAGGATGTCCCACACCTCGGGGCGGACCTTTTCCACCATGCGCTTGGCGCTCTTTACGTTGTGGGCGATCTTGCCGGAGACCAGCTTTTCCATGACGAAGGGCTTGAACAGCTCCAGGGCCATGTCCTTGGGCAGGCCGCACTGATACAGCTTCAGTTCAGGCCCGACCACGATAACGCTGCGGCCGGAATAGTCCACGCGCTTGCCCAGCAGGTTTTGGCGGAACCGGCCCTGCTTGCCGCGCAGCAGGTCGCTCAGGGACTTCAGGGGGCGGTTGCCGGGGCCGGTCACGGGACGGCCGCGGCGGCCGTTGTCGATCAGGGCGTCCACCGCTTCCTGCAGCATGCGCTTTTCGTTGCGCACGATGATGTCGGGCGTGCCCAGTTCCAGCATCCTTTTCAGGCGGTTGTTGCGGTTGATCACCCGGCGGTACAAGTCGTTCAGGTCGCTGGTAGCGAACCGGCCGCCGTCCAATTGCACCATGGGCCTCAGGTCCGGCGGGATGACCGGGATCACGTCCATGATCATCCATTCCGGCTTGTTCTTGGACAGGCGGAAAGCTTCCACCACCTCCAGCCGCTTGACGGCGTGGGCGCGCTTCTGGCCTTCGGTCTCCTTGTCCCTTTCCTTCTCGATCAGTTCGGCGATCTCTTTTTTCAGGTCCACACTCAGCTTCTCAAGGTCCAATTCCATCAGCATTTCCTTGACGGCCTCGGCGCCGATGCCGGCGCGGAAGCTGCCCCGCTCCTCGGGGGACATGAGCATGATCTGGCGGTATTTGGAGTCGGTGATCAGGTCGTTCTTGTTCACCTTGGTTGCGCTGAGGTTGCCGGGATCCAGCACGATATAGGAAGCAAAGTACAATACCTTTTCCAGGGTACGGGGAGACACGTCCAGCAGCATGCCCATGCGGGAGGGAATGCCCTTGAAATACCAGATGTGGCTCACCGGGGCGGCCAGGGCGATATGGCCCATGCGCTCACGGCGCACCTTGGCCCGGGTGATCTGCACGCCGCACTTGTCGCAGACCTTTTCCTTGTCCTTGAACTGAATGCGCTTGTACTTGCCGCAGTTGCATTCCCAGTCCTTGGTGGGTCCGAAGATCCGCTCACAGAACAGGCCGTCCCGCTCCGGCTTCAGCGTGCGGTAGTTGATGGTCTCGGGTTTGGAGACCTCTCCCTTGGACCAGTTCAGGATCATTTCTGGCGAAGCCATGCCGATCTGAATGGAATCTAACGTCGTGGTTTCCAGCATGTTTAAACTCCCTTCGCTTCAGCAGATCATTCAATGTCGTCCAGCGAATCACCCAGATCCAGGGGGCCAAAGTCCTCCAGGTCATCCAGGCCGATATCGTCGTCCAGCGGCAGATCGGGCACCAGGTCTTCTTCCTGGGACTCGTCGGATTCGGGCAGGTCAGGCAGCTCGGCGGCAGGCTCCAGGCCATGTCCGCCCGCCGCTGTCCCGGCGGTATCCTCTTCCTCGTCGTCCAGTTCCTTGATCTCGATCTCGTTTTTCTCGGCATCCAGCACGCGGATGTCCAGCCCCAGGCTCTGCAGTTCCTTGATCAGGACCTTGAAGCTCTCCGGAATGCCCGGTGTGGGGATGTTCTTGCCCTTGACGATGGCCTCATAGGCCTTCACGCGGCCGTAGACGTCGTCACTCTTGACCGTCAGGATCTCCTGCAGGGTGTTGGCGGCGCCGTAGGCCTCCAGGGCCCACACTTCCATCTCGCCAAAACGCTGGCCGCCGAACTGGGCCTTGCCGCCCAGGGGCTGCTGCGTAACCAGGGAGTAGGGGCCGGTGGAGCGGGCATGCATCTTGTCGTCCACCAGATGGTGCAGCTTCAGGAAGTACATGATGCCGACGGTGACGGGATTCTCAAAGGCGTCGCCGGTGCGGCCGTCGTACAGGGTGGTCTTTCCGTCCACCCGCAGGCCGGCCATCTTCAGACACTCGTCGATGTCCTCCTTGCTGGCGCCGTCAAAGACCGGAGTGGCCACATGCCAGCCCAGGGTGCGGGCCGCGATGCCCAGATGCACCTCCAGCACCTGCCCGATGTTCATACGGGAAGGCACGCCCAGGGGGTTCAATACGATGTCCAGCGGGGTTCCGTCCGGCAGGAAGGGCATGTCCTCCGTACGAAGGATCCTGGAAACGACGCCCTTGTTGCCGTGGCGTCCGCTCATCTTGTCGCCCACGGAGATCTTTCTCTTCTGGGCAATGTAGACCCGGACCATTTCGTTGACGCCGGGGGAAATCTCGTCCTTGCTCTCCCGGGTGAAGGTCTTGACATCCACGATGATGCCGCCTTCGCCGTGGGGGACCTTCAGGGAAGTGTCCCGGACCTCCCGGGCCTTCTCACCGAAGATCGCCCGGAGCAAACGCTCCTCGGCGGTCAGTTCGGTTTCGCCCTTGGGGGTCACCTTGCCCACCAGGATATCGCCCGCACGCACCTCGGCGCCGATGCGGATGACGCCGTGCTCATCCAGGTCCTTCACCGCGTCGTCGGACACGTTGGGGATGTCCCGGGTGATCTCTTCCGGGCCCAGCTTGGTTTCCCGGGCCTCGGATTCATATTCCTCAATGTGGATGGAGGTATACAGGTCCTCCTTCACCAGACGCTCGCTGATCAGGACGGCGTCCTCGTAGTTGTAGCCTTCCCAGGTCATGAAGCCGATCAGCATGTTGTGGCCCAGGCCGATCTCGCCGTTCTCGGTGGAGGGGCCGTCCGCCAGCAGATCGCCCACTTCCACCCGCTGGCCGCTGGTGACCCGCGGCCGCTGGTTGATGCAGGTGCCCTGGTTGGACCGGGCAAACTTGGTCAGCTTATAGGAATGCCGGACCCCGTCGTCCCCCAGGATCACGACTTCCGCGGCGTCCACATAATCCACGACGCCCGCGTGCTTGGACAGCACCACGACGCCGGAATCATGGGCGGCTTTGTATTCCATGCCCGTGCCCACGATGGGCGCCTCGGGCACCAGAAGCGGGACCGCCTGGCGCTGCATGTTGGAACCCATCAGCGCGCGGTTGGCGTCGTCGTTCTCCAGGAAGGGGATCATGGCAGTGGCCACGGACACCATCTGCTTGGGGCTGATGTCCAGGTAGTCCACCTGGGCCTTGGGGACTTCGATGATCTCGTCCTTGAAGCGGACCGTCACGCGGTCCGAGGCAAGGCAGCCGTCCTCGGTCAGGGGTTCCTTGGCCATGCCGACCTTGTATTTGTCTTCCTCGTCGGCGGTCATGTAGGTGATCTCCTCGGACACCTTGCCGGTCTCCTTGTCCACCTTGCGGTAGGGCGCCTCAATGAAGCCGTATTCGTTGATCCGGGCATAGGTGGCCAGGGAGCCGATCAGACCGATGTTGGGGCCTTCAGGCGTTTCAATGGGGCAGATACGGGCATAATGGGAATAGTGCACGTCGCGCACTTCCATGCCCGCGCGGTCGCGGTTCAGACCGCCGGGGCCCAGGGCGGAAATACGGCGCTTGTGGGTCAATTCCGCCAGGGGGTTGGGCTGGTCCATGAACTGGGACAGCTGGGAGGAGCCAAAGAACTCCTTGATGGCGGCGGAAACCGGCCGGATGTTGATCAGTTCGCCCGGCTTGATCTCGTTGGCGTCCTGGATGGCCATGCGCTCCCGCACGACGCGCTCCAGACGGCTCATGCCGATGCGCACCTGGTTCTGCAGAAGTTCGCCCACGCTGCGCAGCCTGCGGTTGCCCAGGTGGTCGATGTCGTCCGTGGTGCCAAGGCCATAAGGCAGCCCGATCAGGTAGCTGATGGAGGCGACGATGTCGTCGATGATGATGTGCTTGGGCACAAGCCGGGAGACGTTTTCGGACAGGACCTGCTTCAGGTCCTCCTCCGGCACGCCGTCCATGATCTCCATCAGGGTGGGATAGTGCACCATCTCCAGGATGCCGGCTTCCTTCGGGTCAAAGGGCAGGAAGGCCGCGGCGTCGCAGAAGTTGTTGCCCACCACGCGGATGACCTCGGTCTCGGTCTGGATCTCCACGCTGTTGACGCCGGCGTTCTGGATGCGGGCGGCCGCCTCCAGGGTCAGGATCTCGCCCTTTTGGGCGATCACTTCACCGGTGGCGGGGTCCAGGACATCCTTGGCCAGCTGGTGGTCCACGATGCGGTTTTTCAGCGCCAGCTTCTTATTGAACTTGTAGCGCCCGACCCGCATCAGGTCATAGCGTTTGGGGTCGAAAAACAGGCTCCTGAGCAGGGAGCGGGCGCCGTCCTCCGTGGGCGGCTCGCCGGGCTTCTGCCGCTTGTAGATTTCAAGCAGCGCCTGGGTGGTATTTTGTGTGCTGTCGGCTTTCTCAATGGTGGTGCGAAGGCGTTCCTCTTCCCCGAGCAGGTCCAGGATCTCCTCGTTGGTGCCATACCCGAGGGCACGCAGGAGCAGCGTGGCAGGCAGTTTCCTGGCACGGTCGATGCGGACCCACAGAACGTCGTTGGAATCGGTTTCGTATTCCAGCCAGGCGCCCCGGTTGGGGATCACCTGGGAGGAGTAAAGGTGCTTTCCGGCCTTGTCAATCTGGACGTCGTAATATGCGCCTGGCGAGCGAACCAACTGAGATACGATCACGCGTTCCGCCCCGTTGATGATGAAGGTGCCGTGTTCGGTCATCAGCGGAAAATCGCCCATGAAGACTTCGGATTCCTTGATCTCCCCCGTCTCCCGGTTCTTCAGTCTGACGTACACCTTCAGCGGAGCAGCATAGGTCAGGTCACGTTCACGGCAGCGTTCGATGCTGTTTTTGGGCGTCGAATCCAGCGAGTAATCGACGAATTCCAACACCAGATTGTCGCTGTAATCGGTGATGGGCGAAACATCCTCCAGAACCTCTTTCAGATCGTCGGTCAGAAAATGCCGGTAGGAATTCTTCTGGACCTCGATCAGGTTCGGCATGTCCAGTACTTCGTCGATGCGAGAAAAGCTCATCCTCTTGCGAAGCTTTCCCATTTGGACCTCATGCACCATTCTGCTATCACCCCTTTATTGCTGCCCGATATCCCCATCGCCGGAGGACCTGCCGCCCCTAAAAAAGGGCATAAAATCCCCGCATGATAACAATACCGATGCAATCGTAAATGATAGCACAAATCCAGGGGCCCGTCAATCCCTTTTTGGAATTCCTGCAGAAAGTAAAAAAGGAACCGCTCAGTTCATGGCGATCCCCTTCATCTTTTCCCCGTAGACCTTTTCCGCCTCGGCGTATACCTGCGCCCTCTCCTCCCGGTAGGGGCCTGTGTTCAGCTCCCGCACGCAGGCGGCGCATTCGGTCAGCAGGGCGCTGTCCCCGCCCAGGGCCAGGGCCGGCAAAAGCGCGTGTCCATGCTGCCTTGTCCCCAGAAAATCCCCGGGGCCCCGCTGTTTCAGATCCTCCTCGGCGATCCTGAAGCCATCCGTGCTTTCGCACAGGGCCTTCAGGCGCGGGTTGGGCGACGCCATGAGGAAGCACCAGGCTTCCCCGCCGCCGCGCCCCACCCGGCCCCGCAGCTGGTGCAGCTGGCTCAGGCCGAAGCGTTCGGCGTTCTCGATCACCATCACCGAGGCGTTGGGCACGTTGACCCCCACCTCGATCACCGTGGTGGAGACCAGCACGTCCACTTCCCCCGCCGCGAAGGCGGCAAGGGTCTTTTGCTTTTCTTCCTCTTTTTGCGCGCCCCAGGTGACCCCCAGCCGGAGCCCCTTCAGGGGGCCCTGCGTCAGGACGGCGTATTCCTCCTGGGCGCTCCTCACATCCAGGCTCTCGTTCTCCTCCACCAGGGGACAGACGATGTAGCACTGCCGTCCCGCGGCCGCCTCGGCCCGGATGAACCCGTACAGTCCCTCCCGTTTTTCCTCCGGCACGATGCGGGTCTTCACCGGGATCCGTCCGGGAGGCATTTCGTCGATGACGCTCACGTCCAGGTCCCCGTACAAAATCAGTGAAAGGGTCCTCGGAATGGGGGTTGCGCTCATCACCAGGGTGTTGGCCTTTTCCCCCTTTTCCGTGAGAGCCTTACGTTGTTTCACCCCGAACCGGTGCTGCTCGTCCGTGACCACCAGCCCCAGCCTCGGCGGCAGGATGTCTTCCGACAGCAGGGCATGGGTACCGATGACCGCGTCCACTTCCCCCGCGCGGATCCGCTCGGCGGTCTCCTTCCGCTCCCGGCTTTTCAGCGACCCGGTCACCAGCGCCAAGCGCATGCCCAGGGGGCCAAGGACGGCCCCGGCGCTCTCATAATGCTGCCGGGCCAGGATCTCCGTAGGGGCCATCAGGGCGCTGGTCCAGCCCCCAAGATAGGCAAAATACATGCTTCCGAAGGCCACGGCCGTCTTCCCGCTGCCCACGTCCCCCTGAACCAGACGGCCCATGGCGTTTGGGCCGCACAGGTCCTGCCGGATCTCCTCCAGCACCCTTTCCTGGGCACGGGTCGGGCGATAGGGAAAGCGTGCGAAAAAGCGTTCGGCCGCGTCGTCCGGCACCCGGATGGCAATCCCCTCCTCCCGCCGGCCGCGGGCCATGGACGCCGCCGCCTGGTACAGAAGCATCTCCTCAAAGGCCATCCTCCGAAGGGCGATCTTCAGGCTTTCCCGGTCCGTGGGAAAATGGGCCTGCCGCAGGGCGAAATTTCTTTCGCAAAGCCGCCACCGCTTTCTCAGGTCCGCCGGCAGGGTCTCCGGGCAGCATTCCTCCAGGTGTTCCAGGGCGCATTGGATGATTTTCCTCAGGGTCTTTCCGGGGATGGAAGGCAGGGCCCGGTATTCCGGCAGGATGGCCCTTTCCGTCACCGGGGAGGGGCAGTACATGCCCCACCGGCCGCTCCGCATACGGGTGACCCGGCCGTAAAAGACCGCCTTTTCCCCCGTTTTAAAACGGTCCGCGGACCAGGGCTGGTTGATGAATACCATCTCCATCGTCCCGCCCTCCAGGGCGAGGACCGCCCGTACCGTGGACCGTCCCTTAAAAAAGGAAGGTTTTCCAACGCGCTGGACGATGCCCTCCACACAGCCTTCCAGGCCCTGTTCCATTTCCTCCGGGGCCAGGGACCCCGTCGTGTCCCGGTAGGAGGAGGGCAGCGTCGTCAAAAGATCCCGCAGGGTATGGATCCCCGCGTTTTCAAGGGTTTCCAGGCGTGCTTTTCCAATGCCCGGCAGCTCCTCAAGCGTCATCATTCCACCGAAATAATGTAGTAATACAGGGGCTGGCCGCCCAGGTAGACTTCCACATCACAATCCGGGAAGTCCTCGCTCAACTGCGTTTTCAGGGCCTCCGCGTTCTCCTTGGAGACGTCCGCTCCGTAATAGATCGAGATCAGGCTGTCGTCCTCGGTCACGATGTCGTGCATCAGTTTCAGCGCCACTTCGGTCACATCGCTGCTCTTGCAGGTGATCTTCCCGTTGGCCAGGCCGATGATGTCCCCCTGTGCGATATGGAGGCCTTCGTATTCGCTGTCCCGCACCGCGAAGGTGATGGTGCCGGTGCGCACCGCCTGACTGGCCTCCTCCATAGCGGACACGTTGGTGTCGGCATCCAAGTCGTTCTGGAAGGCCACCAGGGCCGCGATGCCCATCGCCACGTTCTTTGTGGGAATGATCCGGATGTCCTTCTCGCTCAGCTCCGCGGCCTGCTGCGCGGCCAGGATGACGTTGCCGTTGTTGGGCAGGATGAACACCGTATCCGCCGGGATGGACTCGGCGGCCTTCTGCAGGTCCTCAATGGAGGGGTTCATGGTCTGCCCGCCGTCCACGATCACGTCCACCTTCAGGGCGCGGAAAATCTCCGCGAACCCTTCGCCCAGGGACACGCTGACAAAACCGTACGGCTTTCTTTGGGCTTCTTCCTCCGCGGGGGCATTCTGCGCCTCGGCGGGCGGATTCTTGGCCCGGTGCTCTTCCTTGCGGTTCACCAGGGAGCAGCTCAGGATCTCGCCGATGTCCAGGCCGTACTGCAGGGCCTTGCCCGGGTCGTTGGTGTTCAGGCTGCATTCGATGCAGTCCCCGTTCCGCACGGCCTTTACGTTCTGGCCGATGCGGTTCAGCTGCCGGCGGAAGATGGTCAGGCTTTCTTCCGTAACGGTCTCGTGGATATGGCCCAGGCTGAAGGAAAAGGCGTAGGTGAAGGGAGACTCCTCCATCTCCTCCTCGGCTTCCTCCGCCGCTTCCCCGTGATGGTCGCCAAGGAGCAGCTTTTCGGGCTCCTCCCCCTTCATCGCGGCATAAAACCCGGTCAGGATATACATCAGTCCGCGTCCGCCGGCGTCCACCACTCCCGCCTGCTTGAGCACGGGCAGCATTTCCGGCGTCCGGGCCAGGATGGCCTCGCCGCTGCGGAGAATGGTTTCAAACAGCGCCTCAAAATCGTCCGGCGCCTCCGCCGCCTGGCGGACCGCGTCCTCGCCGATGACCCGCGCCACGGTCAAAATGGTGCCCTCCTTGGGCTTCATCACCGCTTTGTAGGCCGTCTCACTGCCTTTTTTCAGGGCATTGGCGAACTGCACCGGGTCGATGGTTTCCGCCCCGTTCAGGGATTTGGCGAAGCCGCGCAGAATCTGGCTGGTGATGACGCCGCTGTTTCCCCGGGCGCCCCGCAGCGCGCCCTTGCTCATGGCGTCCGCGGCGCTGCAGGCGGTGTTGTATTCCTTGGCGTTCAGCTCCCTCAGGGCGCTGGCCATGGTCAGGGACATATTGGTGCCCGTATCCCCGTCCGGAACGGGAAACACGTTCAGCGCATCCACGGTTTCGCGGTTTTTCTCCAGAAGGGCCGTCCCTGCGATGACCATTTCACGCAGCAGCAGCCCGTCGATGGTTTTTGTCTGTATCAACTTCCCTGCCTCCGATCAATTCAGTATGAACCGGCTTTCCCGCCCGTCAACAGCGGGCCTCTTCAAGGCAAAGCCATTCAATCCGCTTTAAATGCGGATGCCTTCCACAGAAATATTGACCTGACGGACCTTGACACCGGTCATGCTTTCCAGCTTGTAGCGGACCACCTCGACAATGGTCTTGCAAACCTCCGCCACGGAGACCCCGTATTCCACAACGATATACAGATCCACGTCCAGCTGATCATCGGTCATGCGGATCTGTACGCCCTTGCTCAGGTTCTCCCGGCCAAGCCATTCCACGATGCCGTCCTTGGCACGCTTGGAAGACATGGCCACGATGCCGTAGCACTCCAGCGCGGCGTAGCCGACGACCTTCAGCATGACGTCTTCATTAATATAGATGGTACCGATATCGTTTTTGATTTTGCACTCCATGCCCTTAGGTCCTCCTTACGTTTGACCTTCGCCATCAGCAGCACAGCCATACTGATAGCAGTGTAAGTATACAGGAAAAAGCACAAAGACGCAAGGGCCTCAATTTTTTTTAAAAAAAGGGTTGACAATCCCCCATGCCCTGAGTATAATTACACTCGTCGCCTGTGAGCAAGGCGCGGAAACCTCGGGGTGTAGCGCAGTCTGGTAGCGCACGTGCTTTGGGAGCATGGGGCCGGGGGTTCGAATCCCTTCACCCCGACTTTCCCGGGCGAAGGTTTATCTGGCCCCGTGGTCAAGCGGTTAAGACATCGCCCTTTCACGGCGGTAACTCGGGTCCGAATCCCGACGGGGTCATTTTTTTCCTCTCATTGCCTTCAGTTGCCGAGAGGAAACCACGGGCCTTTAGCTCAGTTGGTCAGAGCGGCCGGCTCATAACCGGTTGGTCCCGGGTTCGAGTCCCTGAAGGCCCATCTTATGGCCCGGTAGTTCAGTTGGTTTAGAATGCCAGCCTGTCACGCTGGAGGTCAGGGGTTCGAGCCCCCTTCGGGTCGCCTTTTTCTTTCTCTCCCCCATCAACCTCTTGTGTGAAGCGGTTGGGTACGCTGGCGTAGCTCAATTGGCAGAGCAGCTGATTTGTAATCAGCAGGTTGCGGGTTCAAGTCCCATCGCCAGCTCCATTTTCAAGACGATCAGCCAACCACTGGTCGCATCGGCGAGGCCGGTTATTTCATGGGTAGGTTCCCGAGTGGCCAAAGGGAGCAGACTGTAAATCTGCCGTCACTGACTTCGGTGGTTCGAATCCACCCCTGCCCACCAACTTGCGGGAATGGCGGAATTGGCAGACGCGCATGATTCAGGTTCATGTGTACGT
>CAMJUL010000082.1 GCA_946408995.1 uncultured Clostridia bacterium
CGGTACGTACGGTGCAATGGGAGGGGCGAGGGCTAACGCCCTCCCTCTACCCTATCAAAGCCATTCAGGTACGGCCTAAAAGAGGCCCAGCAGGCCAAGGGCAAGCCCGCCCGCGCCGCAGAGCGCCATGGTCAGGATGGGGCTCCATTTGAGCTTCCTCAGGGTGAGGAAGGCGCAGGCCACCAGGGCGACGGACGCCCAGCGGGTGTTTGCGAGGGAGACCGGCTGCCGCCCGCCGAAGGCCGCCTGCAGAAGCATGGTCAGCCCCGCCGAGAAGATCAGCGCCACCACCGCCGGGCGCAGGGAGGAAAGCACGCCCTGCAATAGGGGCAGGTTCCGGTATTTGCGGTAGACGAAGGCCAGCAGGGAAACCAGCACCAGGGAGGGCAGGATACAGCCGAGGGTGGCGGCGACGGCCCCCGGCAATCCGGCGATTTTGAGCCCTACAAAGGTGGCGCCGTTGATGGCGATGGGGCCGGGGGTCATTTCGGCAATGGTGGCCAGGTCCATGAACTCCTCCGCCGTCAGCCAGGGATGCAGTTCCACCGTCTGGCTCCGGATCAACGGGATGGCGGCATAGCCTCCGCCGACGGAGAACAGGCCGATCTGAAGGAAGCTGAGAAACAGCTCAAGCAGCATGCTTTCCCTCCTTCCTTTGGCCCAGGAGGACGGTCAAAACGCCCACGGCAGCGGCGGCCAGGAGGATGAACACCACATTGACATTGAAAAAGAAGGTGGCGATAAAGGCGGCGGCCATCACGGCGCAGTGCACCGCCTGCCCCTTGCGGAGGACGTTCCGGCCAAGGCTCAGGGACACGTCCAGGATCACTGCCGCCACGCCGCAGGACATGCCCCGAAGGACCAGCGCCACCAGGCGGTTGGCCGCAAACAAACGGTAAAACACGGAGATGACGGATAGGATCGCCACGGGGGGGAGCACGGTGCCAAGGACGGCGGCGGCCATGCCGGCAAAGCCCGCCACTTTCCAGCCCACGAGGATGGCGGCGTTGACGGCGATGGCGCCGGGGCAGGACTGGGCAAGGGCGGTCATGTCCAGCATCTCCCGCTCCTCGAGCCAGTGCAGCTCGTCGACGAATTTGCGCTTCATGAAGGTGACGATGACAAAGCCGCCGCCGAAGGTGAAGGCGCTGATATACAGCATGCTGAGAAACAGCGTTAAGATCCGCTTTGATTTGGAGGATTCCATGGACGCTCCTTTGCGAGGTTTTTCCAGCGTCCCGCGGGCAGGAACCTGCGCGGGGAAGCGCGTTTGCGCCTCTCAAGGATTATACCCTTCCGCCGTGCCCCTGGCAAGCGGGGAACACCTGCGGCGTGTCAGATCCGGACAAAAAAAACAGGAGGCTGCCAGTGGCAGCCTCCCGCCCGCGTAAAGCGCTTAATGGACTCAGGGAGTCCGATTTGGCTTTACTGCGCGTTCTCCGCGTCATAGACACGGGCCTTTTCGGCGTGGATCTCGTCCAGACCGGCGGCCTTGTATTCTTCCACCAGGGAATCATACAGGGTGTCGAACTGATCGGCGGGGCAGGTGATCACCTGGGCGGAGATCGCCTGGAAGCGGGCGCGCAGGTCCTCGCCATATTCGCTCTGGCTGGTGATGGGAGTGGTGAAGCGGTAGTTGTGGATGTAGTTCTTGCGGGCGTTGTTCTCGAAGATCTCGTCCATCAGGTATTCATACCCGTTGGGGCAGTAGGTGGCAGCCATGGCTTCCTTGGAAGTGGCGTCACGACGGGTCTGGGAGACCATGACGAACAGGTCGATGTTGGCGTTGGTGGAGATGAAGCGGTCCTCGCCCTTGTAGGAGGAATCCAGCACCTTGATGCCGTCCACCACGTTGTAATGCTTGCCTTCCTCGCCGTACTGGAGGTATTCGAGCACTTCGGGCTGAGCCATCCAGTTGATGTACATCATGACGGCTTCGGGATGCTGGCAGTAGGCGGAAATGCCGGTGGAAATGCCGATGGGGTCGGCCTTGTAATCATACAGGGTCTCGCCGGCAGGGACGCCGGAACGGGCATCCAGAATGTCGATCTTGGCATCGGGGCAGTTCTCCATCAGCGTGGAGATGACGTCGGAGTTGGCGGAAAGATAGAAGCCATAGACGCCGGCGCGGCCGTTGACAAAGTCGGACTTGGCCTGGGATCCGTCGGAATCCAGGGCGAATTCCTTGGAGATGAGGCCCTCGTTGTACATGGTGTTCAGCACTTTATAGGTGCGCTTGATGGGCTCCCAATCCAGGGAAACCACCTGCAGGTCGCTGTAGACGGCGATCTCCTTCGGGTCGGTGTGGCCGGTGCGCTTGGAGTCACCGCGCATGCCGGTGGTGCTGGGCAGGCCCTGGGTGGCGGGGATGGTGTATTCGCCGCCCAGGTTCGCGTCGCGGAAGGCGCGCAGGCAGTCGAGGTACTCCTCCTCGGTCACGGGCATTTGTTTGCCGACCTTTTCCAGCCAGTCGGTGCGGATGACCGTGGCCCAGTTGTCGGCGTCGTCACGGGCGGCGGGGAAATACATCTGCTTCTTGCTGCCGTCTACCATGTACTTGCCAAGGGCATAGGCGTCCTCTCCCACATAGGCCAGGTAATCGGGCATGTATTCCTTGACCATGTCCTCGTCGATCTCCTGGACGAATTCCTGGTTGATGTAGGCCAGGAGCTGCGGGTTGTCATAATGGAAGATCATGTCCGGAGCCGTGTCCTTCGAACCCATCTTGAGGGTGAAGTCGTTCACTTCATCCGTACGGGAAATGGGCACGTAGGTGACCTTGATGTTGTACTTGTCGCCGAATTCGGACTGTACCCAATGGGTCCAGTAGTTGTCCTCGATGGGCTGATCGATGCCGTTGCGCTGATAGATCGGGACCTTCAGCTCGATCTGCTCGCCATAGGTGATCACCTTCGCGCCGGATGCCGTGGTGGAGACCACGTCTTCGGCCGCGTAAGCGGGAACGGCGGCCAGACCTGCGCACACGGAGAGTGCCAGGGCCAGGGAAACTGCCTTTTTCATAAAGTGCCTCCTTATTGAATTTATATCCACGCGCCACAGCGCGCGGTATATCGGGGTTTTAGCCTTTCACGGCGCCAATCATGATGCCCGTTACGAAATAGCGCTGGAGGAAAGGATAGAGGATGATGATGGGGATGGTGGCGAACATGACGCAGGTGGCCTTGATGACCTCCGCGGTCACATAGGAGCCCGTTCCGCCTTCGGCCAGGTTTGCGGCGTCCGAGGCCATGCCCATCAGATAATAAAGCTTCAACTGAAGCGGATAGACCCTGGAGTTGGAGGATACATAGTAGAGTGCGTCGCCATAAGCGTTCCAGCGGCCTACGGCGAAGAACAGGCACAGGGTGGCGATGACAGGCTTGGACAGCGGCAGCACCACGCGGAACAGAATGTCCCAGTAGCTGGCGCCGTCCAGGAAGGCCGCTTCCTCCAGGGAGGCTGGGATAGAGGACTCAATGAAGGAACGCATGATGATGATGTTGTAGGCGCTGAAGGTCAGCGGCAGGATCAGGGACCAGAGCGTGTTGAGCAGCTTCAGGTCGTTCATCAGCAGGTATTCCGGGATCAGGCCGCCGCCGAAATACATGGTGAACATGAACATAAACGCGATGACGGACCGGCCTTTCAGCTCCCGCTTGGTCAGGGGATAGGCCGCCAGAATGGTCAGCGTCATGCCGATGATGGTAAAGGCGACCGTGATCAGAACGGTGTTCCCCAAAGAACGCATCATGGAGGCGTCTTCAAGCACCATGCGGTAGCCTTCCAGGGAGAAATCCACCGGGAGGAAGAACACCTTCTGGCTGATGACCGCGCTGTTGGAGGAGAAGGACATGGCCATTACGTGCACAAAGGGCAGAAGACAGATCAGCGCGACCAGGACCAGCAGGATCACGTTTACGATGTCGAACGTGCGGCTGGCGGTCCCTTCGTGGATCCGGTGGGATTTTTGCTTCGTCTGTACGCTCATATTCAGCCCTCCCTCCTCAGATCAAGCCGCTCTCGCCCATGGATTTGGCGAAACGGTCGGCGATCAGGATCAGCAGGATGCCGATCACGTTCTGGAACAGGCCCATGGCGGTGGCGTAATGGTATTTGCCCTGGGAAAGCCCCACGCGGTAGATGTAGGTTGCAATCACGTTGGCGCCTTTCATGACCACATAGGGGTTGGAGAGGGAATTGACCCGCTCGAAGGAGGAGCCAAGCACCCGCCCGAGGTTCATGATGAGCAGCGTCACAACGGTCCCGCGGATACCGGGCAGGGTGATGTGCCAGATCTTGGCGAACCGGCCCGCGCCGTCCACGGTCGCGGCCTCGTAAAGCTCGGAGGAAATGCCGGTGATGGCTGCCAGATAGATGATCGTGCCCCAGCCCATGGACTGCCAGACGCCTACAAAAATGTAGACGATCTGCCACAGATGGTTATCCTCCAGGTAGGGGACTTTTTGGCCGCCGAGGCTGGCGGAGACGATGTTGACGATGCCGGTTTCGGTCCGGAGCAGCATGATGAACATGGATGCGATGATGACCCAGGAAAGGAAGTGGGGAAGGTAAATGACGGTCTGGGTGATCCGTTTGAAGGCCTTGGACCTGCATTCGTTGATCATGATGGCCAAAATGATCGGCATCGGGAAGCCGAACAAAAGGTCCAGCAGGTTCAGTTTCAGCGTTTGCAGGATGACGCCGATGGATTCGGCCCTGGAGAACAAATACTGGAAATTGCTGAAGCCGTTCCATTTGCTCCCCCAGATGCCCCGGACGACCTTGTAATCCTTGAAAGCCATCGCAAGGCCGGTCATAGGCCAATATTTGAACAAAAGACAAAATGCCATCGGCAGTACGAGCATCGCGTACAGAGGCCAGTATCGTTTAAAGTAGGCCCCCGCGTGAAACGCTTTTTTCCCTTTGCGTGATGCGGCCACAGACATGTCAGATCATCCTTTCTTTCCGGGTCGGCACAGGAAAGGAATGGCAAAGCAAACGAATCCCTTGCTCTTCCCAAAGGCCTGCCGGAAGCGGAAGCGCTTTCATACAGACCAGCTTTAACATTTCAACTGATGGATATTATATCACAATTTTTGACTGAATACAACAGGAAATGAAAGAAACCGCTTCCCCCAAAAAGAAGAAAGCGGTTTCAAAAACAAAAGGAAGCGATTACAAAGGGCCGCCCCCGAAGAGACGGCCCATGGATGATGGATGAAAATCCGGAGTGCTCTTGGGGGAGCCCCGGGAGGCGAACATCGCTGTCAGGGAACGAGACGAATCACGTTCCAGGACAGGGCGGGCAGGCGGACCGAGAGGGTCCCGTCCTTGATTTCGGCTCCGTTTGCCTGCACCGGAGAAACGTTCTTCGGATCGGCCTCGGTGTTGACGGCCTTGACGTCGTCATGATGCAGAAGGATGTGCTCCTTCACCTTCAGGGGTCCAAAGGCCCTTAGGTCCCCCTCCAGGAGGATATCGTCCTTCATGTCCCGGTTCAGGGCGAACAGGGTCACGCTGCCGTCGTCGGCCAGGGTGGCCGCGGCGTCCGCCAGGGGCACGTTTTCGTAATCCTTGCAGTCGTATACCGGTGAGCGCAGGATGGGCCTCAGGGCCATGCCCCGGCCATAGCGGCTGGCGTGCATGTAGGGATAGAAGATGGTCTGGGCCCAGCATCCGCCGCCGTTGCGGGTCATGATGGGGGCGATCACGTTGACCAGCTGGGCAAGGCATGCCACCTTAACCCGGTCGGCGTTCCTGAGGAAGGTGATCAGAATGGCCCCGGCCAGGAGAGCGTCCTCAAAGTTGTACACGTCCTCCAGAAGCGGCAGCGCCCGGCCCCATTTGTCGGCCTTGAGCACTTCCTTGTCCTGGGCGTTGGAATGATACCAGACGTTCCATTCGTCAAAGGAGAGGTTCAGCTTTTTCCGGGCGTGCTTGCGGCCGCCTACGGCGTCACAGATGGCAACGACTTCCTTGATGAAGTCGTCCAGGTCCATGCTGCGCGCCAGGAAGCCGGGGGTATCGCCGGTGGGGTTGCCGTAGTAGCGGTGCAGGGAGACATAGTCCACGTTCTCATAGCACTCGTTCAGCATCTCGTATTCCCAGGCGCCGTAGGTGGGCATGTCATGGGCGGCGGAGCCGCAGGCCACGACCTCGATGGAGGGGTCTACCCATTTCATCATCTTGGCGGCTTCGTTGGCGGCGCGGCCGTATTCATAAGCGGTTTTGTGGCCCATCTGCCAGGGGCCGTCCATTTCGTTGCCAAGGCACCACAGTTTGATGCCGAAGGGGTCCTTCCGTCCGTTTTGAATGCGCAGGTCGCTAAAGTAGCTGCCGCTTTTGTGGTTGGCGTATTCCACCACGTTCCGGGCGGCATCGGCCCCGCGGGTGCCGAGGTTTACGGCGTACATGACCTGGGTTTGGGCCTTTTCGGCCCACGCGGCAAATTCGTGCAGGCCCACCTCATTGGTCTCCGTGGTGCCCCAGGCCAGATCCAGGCGCTTCGGGCGGGAGGAGACGGGGCCGACGGAATCCTCCCAGTTGAAGCCGGATACGAAATTGCCGCCGGGATAGCGTACCACCGGCACGCCGATCTGCCGGACTTTTTCAAGCACGTCTTTGCGAAAGCCCAATTCGTCCGCCAGGGGATGGCCGGGCTCGTAAATGCCGCCGTAGACCGCCCTGCCCAGGTGTTCGATGAAGGAGCCGTAGAGGCGCGGATCGATGCGGCCGATGGCGTAGTCCTTGTCCAGGATCAGGGTTGCTTTTTTCATGCAAGGGTTCTCCTTTTCTGGCAAATGTACCGTAGAAATGGAAGCATTAACGATAATGTTCGCACGAGAATAAAGATATCATGATATAAACCGGCTGTCAAGGGTGTTGGGAAAGACACAGGACAGAGAATGAACGGCGGCCCGATCCGGGGAGAGAGCGGGCCGGCGCGCCGCGGGCGGTTTCCCCTTCCTGAAAGGAAAAGCCACGGGGCTTTAGGAGAATTCCGTTTTCCGGCTTTGGGGAAAACGCGTCATCGCAGGGCGGAAACGAAAGCGCGGAAGATCCTGAGGCTGTTTGGATCCGTCCGGAAGGAAAACTCCGGATGCCATTGGACGGCCCAAAGAAAGCGGCTTTGCGGCCGCCAAAAGGCCTCCGCGAGCCCGTCGGGGGAAAAGGCCATGGCCTCAAGGCCCGATGCCAGGTCCCGCACGGCCTGGTGGTGGCAGCTGTTGACCGGGAGCGTTTCCGTGCCAAGGCATTTTTGCAGCGGGGAAAAGGGGACCAGGGCGACCGGGTGGGCCGGCCTGTCGTAGGGGGCGCGCTGGCGGTGGACGACGCTGGAGGGGTGCTGCGAGGGCAGGTCCTGGTACAATGTGCCGCCCAGGAAGACATTGAGGAACTGGAGCCCCCGGCAAATGCCGAGGACGGGCTTGTCCGTCCGCAGAGCCTCCTCAAGCACAAGGGTCTCCATTTCGTCCCGCTTGGGGCAGCATTCCGTCAGGCCTGCCAAAGGAGTCTGGTGATAGAGGGCCGGGGAGACGTCCTGGCCGCCGGTCAGCAAAAACCCGGCGCACAGGGAAGCGAGCTGCCCGATCTCGGCCCGATCCCGGGTGAAGGGAAACACAAGGGGCAGCGCCCCGGCCTCCTGCAGGCCGTCCAGGTACCCAGGCAGCATCCACAGGCTGTCCTTTTCATCGTCCCACAGGGGCATGACGCCGACGATCGGTTTCATTTGGAATCCTCCGTTTTTTGCGCTTACAGGTCGATTTCGGCGCGGACGCGCTCGTCCAGGCAGTGGCCCCCGGCGTAGATGCGATAGCGCCCGCCTTCCAGGACCTTTTTCCCCTCCGACTCCAGATAGATCTCCAGGTCGCACCGGTTAACGGCAAATTCGGCCCGGCGCTTCTCCCCGGGGGCGAGGGCATGGAGCCGCACAAAGCCGATGAGGCGGCGCAGGGGATGGACCGTTTGGGAGGGGGACAGGCGGGTGAGATACACCTGGACCACCTCGTCCCCGGTCACGGGGCCGGTGTTGATGACGTCCAGGGAAACGCGCAGGCCGTCTCCCTGCTTTTCCACCCGCAGGTCCCCGTACTCGAACCGGGTATAAGACAGGCCATACCCGAAGGGGTAGAGCACCGGACGGTCAAAATACCGGTAGGTCCGGGGACGGCGGAGCAGGTCGTAATCCGAAAGGGGCGGCAGGTCCCTGTCGCTCAGGTACCAGGTCATGGGAAGGCGCCCCGCGGGGCTTTCGTCCCCGAAAAGGGCGGCTGCCAGGCCGTGGCCCAGATCCTGGGAGCCGGTGGCGTTGGTCAGGATGGCCGGCACGTGGCTTTGCATCCAGCCGATGGCGTAGGGGTAATTGGTGATGAGCACAACGGCCACGTTGGGATTGGCGGCGTACACGGCCTGAAGGAGCCTAAGCTGTGCGGGGATCATATCGAGGGTGGAGCGGTCCACCTCTTCCTTGGCGTTGATGACCGGGTTGCAGCCCAGGGCCACCACCGCCTTGCCGGCCTTGCGGGCCAGGGCGGCGGCGCGGGACGGGCCGTCGGATACGATCTCCGCTGTCAGCACGGAAGCTTCCCGAATGGAGCCGACCCAGGCGTCCACCTCGTTGCCGCCTTCCTTGGTGTTGCTCTCGGCCTTTTTCCTTTGGAGGGGATCGGTCCTGAGATACCCGTTCTCCAGGTACACGTTGCGGTTGCCAAAGCAGTACAGCCTTACGTCGCCGGGCTGGTCGTCCCAGTATTCGGTCAGCTCCACGCAGTTGGCGTTCCGAGGGGAGGGGGTCCGGACCGCGTTCGCCGTGCCGATGGTGAAGCTTTCGGTCACCTGCCAGGCGAAGGGCTCCGCGGAGGAGAGACGGATGCTTCCGTCCGCTTCCGCCTTCAGGTATCTGCCAAGGGCGGGGACGTACAGGAAGACGCTTCCGCAGCCCCAGTTGACGCTTTCAAAGACCAGGGCGTCTTCCTCCCGGTCCGTCAGGACGACCTCCGCGTCCGCCCGCGGGGAACCGTTGGGGGGCAGGGACGCGGCCAGGTATTGTCCGCCCGCCCGGAAGCGCACGAGGCTGAGGCCGCTGTCACAGGGCAGGGTGCGGCGGAGAAGCTTTTCCATGCCGGCCTTCAGCGTGACCCGGTACAGGGGCTTGCCCCCGTACCAATCCATGAACCATTTGTCCGCCACGGGCCCGATCAGGGCGATGTCGTCCTTCCGGCTCAGGGGCAGGAAGCCGTTCTCGTTCTTCAAAAGGACGTTGGATTCCCTGCTCATGCGCACGGAGATCCGCTTGGCCTCGTCGGTGCCCACGTCCGCCATGTCCAGGTCCGCGTAAGGGTCGTCCGGGTCAAAAAAGCCCTGACGGATCAGCTCGGAAAAGGTGCACAGGAGGCTTTCGTCCATCTCCTTTTCGGTCAGGAGCCCTTGCGCGTAGGCCTCTTTCGCCGCCCGGGCCACCTCCTCCGGGTTGTCCAGCATGGCGTCCACCCCCGCCTTCACGGCAGCGGCCAGGGTTTCCGCGTGGGTTTTGAAATACCGGTGGAAGGTGACGGTCTGCAGGAAATCACCCCCGTCCGTCATGGCGTAATGGATGCCCCATTGGTCCTTGAGCAGGCGGCGCACCTCGGGGTTGAGCATGGCGGGCAGGTGGTTGATCTCGTTGTAGGAGGTCATGACCCCTTCCGCGTGGCCTTCCTGGGCGCAATACCGGAAGGATTCCAGGTAATAGTCGTGCTTGAGCTTTTCCGAGACGTCAAAGCTGTCGTAGGCCCGGCGGTATTCCTGGTTGTTGAGGTAAAAATGCTTGAGGACTGCGCCGGTGCGGATGCGATCCCCGCGTCCGTCCATCTCCAGGGGCGTGCCGTCGTAAAAGTGCTCGTCCTGCATGCCCCGGATATAGGCGGAGGCCATTTTGCCCGTCAGGTAGGGGTCCTCCCCGTACCCTTCCTCGTTCCGGCCCCAGCGGGGATCCCGGCAGAGGTCCACGGTGGGGCACAGGCGGAGATGCCCGCGCTTGCCGACGGCGTTTTCAAAGGCACGGGATTCCCGGCCGGTGACGTCGCCCGCGGCGAAGATCAGGCCCCGGTCGAAGGTGGCGGCCATGCCGATGGGCTGGGGAAAAGAGGTGGTGGGGGTGGGGGGATAGGTCTCCCGCTGGCCGGCGCGGGCCTGGACCCCGTGGGCGCCCTCCCCGGCGCAGGTGCTCAGGTCGATGCCCAGGCGGTCAACGCGGATGCGGAGGGTGAAACAGCCGAATTTTTCATCCAGGGTCAGGCGGGACAAAAGGTCCCGGGCGCGTTCCGTTACGGAAAGACGCGGGTCGTAAACCGGGATGTTCCTGTCCATGGAAATCCTCCCTTTTTTATGATGCATGCGGACCGGAGGCCCATACGGTCAGTCCGGCTTCCTCTTGCGGAACAGGTATTCGTCCAGTTCCTTTTTGACGCTTTCGGGGATCTCCCGGCGTACGGGGCAGCAGGCGGCGCAGGCCATGCGGCGGGTGAATTCGGTGATGAAGGCGATGTCCTTTTGAAGCTGCGCCATGCTCAGCACGTCCAGGGTGTCGTATCTGCAGTGGATGGGGGCCACGTTTCCGCCGGCGATGCGGGCCAGGGAGACCGCGGGCACGCCGCTGTCCGCAAAGGGGGTGGAATCGCTGGAATAAACGCCGGTTTTTGCCGCCACCGGGAAGCCCAGTTCCGCGCCCATATAGGAAAGATAGCCCGTCAGACGGTCCTCCGCGGAGACCCGGGCGATCATTTTGCCCATGATGGTGCCGATCATGTCCAGGTTGATGTTCAGCACGGTCTTCTCAATTTCGTCCTTATGATCCCGCACATAGGCCTTGGAGCCAAGCAGGCCCCGTTCCTCGCTGCCGCAGAAGACGAAGCGGAGGCCGTAATTCCTCTCCGTATTCTTCAGGGCCTCCATGACCCCAAGCAAACCCGCGCAGCCGGTCATGTTGTCGTAAGCGCCGTTGGAAAGGGAGGTGGAGTCGTAATGGGCCGTCAGGATGATCCATTCATCCCGCTTTCCGGGCAGGGAGGCCACCACGTTGTGGGAATCCCCGTCGTATTCCCGCTGCCGTACGGCGATGCGCACGCGCTTTGCGCCGTCCCGCACCAGTTCCACCGCTGAGGAGGAGTGGATCATGGCGCAGAGCACCTTGCCGGCCTCCCCCCGGACGTGTTCCCGCAGATCCCGCTGGTCGATATCCTGATGGGGATAATGAAGGTTGCCGTACTGGAAGAGGATGCCGCGGACCCCGGCCTTGACGAGATCCTGATACCCGTAGTACCCGATGCCCTGGGTATCCAGAAGCACGATGCGGTCCTTTGCCTGAGACAGGGAAACCGGGTCCAGGGACGGCAGGTAGTACAGGTCCCCTTCCGTTTCGCCGCTGCCGCAGCCATGGAAGGCCTTGCAGGGAATGTCCCTGCCGTCGGCGGTCACGCTGCAGCTTTCCATCTCCGCCATGGCGACCCGGAAAGGCTCAAGGCGCGCCTCCACGCCCAATTCCCCGCAAAAACGCCGCAGGGTCTCCGCCACGCGCTCTTCTTCCGGGGTGCCGCTGACATGGGGAAAGGCCGTCTGCTCAAACAGGCTTGCCAGCTTTTTTGTATCCATATTAGCCTCCTGATTATTCCTGTCAAAAGAAAGATAAAGCAGCAATGTGCTTATTATAACGGCAAAAGGGGCGTGTTGCAAGGACTTTGCCCCCTTGAGGAGGAGGGAGCCGTCCTTCGGACAGGGACGATCGGGACGGGCAATGAAAACTCCCCGGCAGGCTTGCCGGGGAGCATGTCAGCCTCTCCAAAGGAGAAGCAATTTGGGGGTTCTGTTTTTTACTTGAAAAGATGCACGATTTCCAGACCGATCTTCTTTGCCACAGGGATCAGGAATCCCAGGAATCCTGCGGAACCCTGTTCCAGTTCCTCCACGGTCAGTTCCCGAACATTCATTTCCTGATTCATTTCCTTGTTAGTGGTGTTTTCCATGGTTCTTTCCTCCTTGATTTTTTTTCGATCATCTATCAAACGTCAATTCAGTTCCATCACGGCGCGCTGGGCCGCTTTGATGTCCATTTCCGCGCGATCCATTCTTACGGCAGCCTTCAGAGCGTCCTCTGCGGCCCGCATCCGGATATCCGCGATGCCCTGCATCTTCCGCTTTTCCTTTCGTACCCATTTCTTCCAATCTTCAAGGGCGTGCATTTCATCAATTCTCCTGCGCTCTTCAGGGGTCGGGGGGGTGTAGCAGAGGATGCCGCCGTTCACAAGGCTCATTTCTTTCTCGTTCAACATTTTCATAAGATTTATTTCCTTTCTGATTATCAGCTTTTTGCAGGCTTTCCGCTTCTCTGCGAGAAGCTTTTGCCATGGTTTGTCAGGCTTTCATTCACCCGACACCTCTTTATACGCACCTGTTCCCCGGGTGGCAGTTCCACGCAATATTTCGTTTGACCTACTCATTTGAAAAAGTAAAAGCAAGTTGAGATTTGCCATAACACATGCAAAC
>CAMJUL010000083.1 GCA_946408995.1 uncultured Clostridia bacterium
TTCGTCAGTTCGAATGTGAACTCTGTTTCGCCAAGCGCAGCGTTCGCCGCCTTCTGCGCTTTCAGTACCGCTTCGCCTTCAGACGCGTACGTGTTCGTGAACACAGGCGTCTCCAGCGCCGCTTTGCCGTTGTATGTCACATCCAGCGTGCCGTCGCCCTTGTCGGTTACCTTTACAACGACCGTGTGTACCGTCGCGTCATACGTGATGCCGTCCTTCACATTGTCCTTCGCGTCGGCCGGGATCACTTCACGGATCGTATACGTGTACTCTTTGCCGGCGTCTTCCTGGCTGTAGCTGATCGTGTCAAACACAGCCGTTCCGCCCTGCTTCGCTGTCTTCGTCTCCGTCGTTCCGTCAGGCTTCGTCAGTTCGAATGTGAACTCTGTTTCGCCAAGCGCAGCGTTCGCCGCCTTCTCCGCTTTCAGTTCCGCATTGCCCGTCGCTTCGTACGTGTTCGTCACCGTCACCAGCGCCGCTTCAACGGTCGCATCGCCGACGATGCCTTCGCGGTTCGTGATTTCCTTCAGCTGATAGCCTTCCGGCATCACGTCAAGTTCTTCCGCCTCGGTAACGGTATAAGCGACTCCCGCGGGAAGGCCCGTAAGGGTCACGGTCTCCCCATTGCAGATCGTAAAGGTATAGGAGCCGTTCTCATCGAACTCCGTTTTATTTTCCTCGTCCCCGAAAATGCCGGCGACAGGGGTCTCCCCATCCTTCAGGGTGACCGTCACGGTGAAGTCCTTGTCCTCCGCATCAGTGCCTTCCACGGCCTTTGTAATCTGAAGGCTTCCCTTTTTGCGGGTGTTGACAATTTCACTTTCGGTGACGATGCCCGCCAGTTCGACATCCTTCGCTTCGCCGGTCACATCGAACCATTCCGCATCGCCCGCGTCTTCCTCAACGGTGTATTTGGCGCCCACAGGCAAACCGGTTATCAGGATATACTGGCCGTCCTTCAATTCGACGTCCGTTTTTCCGTTCTCCACCGTCACGGGGCTCGCTTCCGTATCATAGACGGTGAAAGGCTCGCCGTCAGGGGTCTCCTGGATCCCGGCCGGGGTCAGCACTTCGGCGCTGTAGACCCCATCCGGCACATCCTTAAAGGACACATGCAGGGTATAGGGTGCCTCAAGATCGCTGTCAAGGGGGGATTCCACGGTCTTTTCCAAACGCAGGGAAGTCCGGGCCGTGTTTTTAAACACCACCTCCGCAGGAGCAACTTCCGTTCCGTTCAGGTAGTATTTGGTTTCGGCCGTCAGGATGTTGGTAGCGCTGTAGGCATTGTCCGCCGTGGTCTCAGCGCCATTCACGTCATAATACACCGTGGTCTTTTCAACGGTGACCCTCACATCGTACACCCTGGGGTCATAGGTAATGTTGTTCAGGGTATAATTGTTGCTGGGATCCGCGCCGACGGGCAGGGATTCGCGGATGGTATAGGCGTACTCGCCCGCTTTGTCAAAGGTGATATCTCCAAACAGCGCCCGGGGGGCATCCATGGTTGCAATTGCATTCTTGGTCACGCCGGTGGAGTTTTCCGGCATGGGGGATGCTTTGCCGTCCTGATCACTGCCGGCCGTCAGGATAAAGGTAAACGGAGGGGTATCCTCCTGCCAGTTGTTGTACTGCTTCGTGGCGCCAAAGCCCTGAGGAACGCCGGTATGGGTGTTGACCATTTCCGGAACCGTTTCGGCATAGGAGCCGTCCGCCTGCATATAGGTGACCGACGCGGTGGGGACCCCGTCCGGATCCTTTTCCACGGTCACATGCACGTCGAAGGCCAGCTGTTTGGTATTATAGGCCACGCCGTCCACCGTGCCCACGGTCTCCACGATGTGGTAGCTGTATACGCCGTAATTCCGATACTGCAGCCCGGTGAACAGGGCATTGGAACCCTGGGACGCGGTGGCGGTAGCGACAGCGGGCATGGGGACATGTTCCGGGGGCAGCACCGTTCCGTCCGCCAGCACCGCCCCTGTGGCGTTCATCCGGAAGGTAAAGGAGGTAGCCAGATCCCAGCGGTTGAAGTTTTTGCTGACTTCCACTTCCGCCGTGACCTGCTGATAGGTGTTGACAGCGGTGACATTGGCCACGCTTTCGTCACCGGTATCCCGGACCACAGTGACGGTCTGGCTTGCCGGCACATAGGCAGTGCTGACCAGGAACCAACCGTCCACCACCGAGAGGGTCTCATTCTCCTGCTCGGTCACGGTGTATTCCCCGGGTTTAAGTCCGGACAGGGTCACGGTCTGACCGGCGTGCACGGTCACCGTGCTGCTGCCGGAAGCGGCATCCTCCGTCCAGATATGGTCTCCATTGAAATACAGTTCTGCACCGGAGGCGTCCGTCACCTTAAAGGCAAAGTCCCGGTCGATTGTGGAGGCGTCCGCGCCGCGGATCTCCTTGGTGATGGACAGCCGGCCGACTTCCTCATTGACAAAGGAAAGGACATTTCCTGTGCCGCCGACTTTTTCCACTGCCGGTTCATCGATGGTATAGGTATACCAGGGCCTCATTCCCTGGCGGTGAATGCTGACCGTAACCTTGAATACAGAATCGTCGTATACGATCCCGCTGTCCTCGCCCGGGATCTCCCGGACATAATAGGTTACCACTGCGGGATTCTTCGGATTTGGTCCCCGGAAAAGGGCTTCCAGTTCCCGGGTATCATAGGTCTTACGCAGGTTAAAGGAAGCTTTGCCTTTCTCATCCGCCGCGCCGTTGATGGTGTCCGTGATCAGGTCACGGCAGTTGGAATCCTTGTAAAGCCCATAGGTAAATTCTGCTGCCTCGGGTTCTCCGCCTGTCAGGGTCTTGGTTCCTTTGATTTCCACAGAAGCGGCTGCAGAGTAGTCGTTCACAAACTGGAAGCCCTCTGCCGGAACGTTCACCTGCACGTCCAGGGTACCATTGCCAAGGTCCTTCACAGTCACAGTGAATTCTCTCGGATCCACGTCATACCGGATGCCGTTCACCGTATGGTTGGGCGGCAGAGGCGTGGGGGTGTTTTCCTTCAGGGTGTATCTCAGGGTTTTCTCCTCGGCATAGGATCCATCCCGGTTTTTCAGATCCTCCAAAGTATAGTTCAGGTCGTAGGGAAAATACACCTGATGATAATCTACATAGGTGTACCCGCCCCAGCTGGCTTCATGGGGGGGATATTCATCCGAAACCAGCAGCTGGATGGCATTGGCCTTCACCACCGGGTTTGCCGGGTCGGTCACGTCTGTCAGGGCATAGGAAAACATGCCGTCCGCCAGGGCAGCGCCGTTCAGCCGCTTCCCGATGGAGATCTTCGCACTGCCGGTGGCGTTGTAATTATTGACAAAATTTGTTTCAGTCAGCGGTACCGTGCAGGCGCTGTCGCTAAAGTACGCCACGGAGGACGTACCCAGGGTGCCGTTCCCGTTATCCGCGCCGACGGTCACCTTGGCGTAAATCACATTGGGGGTCCCTTTGCTGACGCCGGGATGCTCCCCCTCCGCCCAATCCTGCTCAGTCAGGCTGTAGATATAGCTCTTTCCTGCCTGGAAGAAGTTCTCATTCTGGAAGAAATGCAGATCAGGGAACTCGATGGTCCCGTTACTGCTGGTTACGGACCGCTGCTCCTGGGTCAGAGGCACTCCATTTGCGTCCAGCACAAAGGCGCCGTCGCTGACAGGGGCGATCACATAAGTGAACACCGTATCCTTCCCGAAGGCCTTGCCGTTCAGGGTCTTGCCCACTTTCAGGGTCACCTTGTCAGAGGCGCTGTAGCGGTTGATGAAAGTGGCGGTCGTTTCCTTCTTTGGGAGAATCGTACCGGACTGGTCCTCTGTCTGCGCATACCCCGGTGCCTGCTCCTCATGCACGGTATAGGTCACGTTGCCGGGAAGGCTAAGGGAAACGCTCTCATCTGCGCGCAGGGTCACGGTGGTTTTCCCCGCTGCGTCAAAGACGCAGGTCACTTCCTGCGTGCCTTCGGCGGTCGTTTTCACCCCGGTCACCTCGCCCGACAGGGGCGTGCTGCCGTCCATCACCGTCACGGTAAAGGTAAAGGTCGTGGTTTTGTTATCTGTACCAGCTACCTGCTTGGACAATACCAGCTTGCCGTCCACAAAGTTTTCAATGGTCCTGTCTTCTTCGGTAACGGCCGTATAGGCGGCGGAATTGACCGTATATTTGCCGCCGCTTTCCGTCACAAGCGTCTCCGGTGAGGTAACTTTGTAGTAACTCTCGGCCACCTTATAGCTGACGTCTGCCCCGTCCACATGCTCGGTCACATTATGAATCACCAGGAACGTGGTATCCCCCTGCCGGGTATACCCGTCGGAGGAAGCAGCCGGCTGCTCATAAACCCGGTAATAGTGGATGCCGGACTGGCGGTACTTCAATTCTTCGAAGCCCACCTCGTCCCCATCGTTATGTGTAGTGCTCACCGGCAGCCAGCCGCCGTTGGCCTGGTCCAGCTCCTCCAGAACAAAGGTAAACACATCGTTCTCGGTGGGGGCCGCTCCGTTGAGTTTTTTCTGGATCTGTATGCCGATAACGCCCTCGGTCAGACTGCCGCCCTTATAAGGCCACATGTGGCCTTCACCTTCGTTGTACAGGCTGTTGACCACAAGACAGCCGTTGTAGTTGCAGTTCTGGACGTGCATGTCCGCGTTTGGCGCAATGACGTGGCCCACCGATGGGGACATGTCGCTGATCAGGTCCACGGTATTGGCGTTGGGGTAGTTGAACACGATCGAAATACCGTTTGGATCGTTTTCCAGAATTTTAATCGCTTCTCCATTGATCCTGACCACCTGAGGCGGCACGATTCTGCCGGTCCGCAGGTCGTTGATGATGGTAGCCCGGCCGCCGGTGGAGTTGACATCGCCGTTGATCTCCAGCTTTACGTGTTCATAGCCCATGGGGTTGTTCAGATAGTAGACTTCCCCCGCCTCCAACGTCAAGGTCTGCCAGTCACTGGTCACGGTCAGGGTCGTCCCATCCCGCAGGGCCATGCTTTGGGAAGAACTATTTACCACATTGACCAGCCGCGCCCAGTCGATGTAATTCTCGTTGACCATCGCCACGTTCCCATGGGCATAGCCTTCGTTGGGGCTCGCGGCGCCATTGACCCGGTTATCATATACCGTGTTGCCATTGCCGAAGTACACGTCCGCCGTGTTCGGCTCGGATCCACGGGTATCAAAGCCCTGGAAGCCCGTGCCTGACACCGGCGTCATGCCGCCGACATAAGAAGGCTTAGTCAGAAGGCCGCTGTCGGCCACGCCGCTGCCGCCGGCATAAATCAAATCGCCGCGGGCCAGCACGCCGCCCATCAGATGGATTTTCAGGTACACGTCGCCGTCGGTATAGGTCGCCCCATTAAAGGTATGGGTCTTCTCCGGGTCATTGGGGCAAAGCGTTACCGCGTTGTAGCCGTTCAGGATGTATTCCAGGGAATACTCCGGCAGCGTGTCGGTGTTCTCCTTCAGGTGCACCGTATCCGCGATCTGGTAGACATTTCCGGGGGTCACTGTCCGGTCCGTGGCCGATTCCGGTGTGTCCGCGGCGGAGGGATAGGAAACCACCCGGGTGTTCTGGACGATGTTGGTCCTTCCCGTCCCGGGGATATCTGTCTTCTGAACCTGGTTGAAATTGTCCTTTGTCAGTGCTTCGCTGGTGACGATCAGCTTGACGGACACGCCCTTTTCATGACCGGAGATCATCTCCGTATCGTTCAGGAAGGTCACGGGCAGGCGATAGGTCTTGCCCCCATCCGTGCTGTAGGAGGGCAGCACCTCCACAAAGCCGTAGGTGTCCGGTCCGTTGACATGCTGAACGGTCACCAGGGCGTACAAATGATCCGCGGGAGACGCAGGCAGCTTCAGCGCTCCATCGTCATCCACCTTCAATTCCACATAATAAACGCTTGGCACGGAAACCCGCAGATTGATGTCCGCGTGGGAGCCATCTCCGGTATTGCTCACAAAGGCATAGCCGCCCGGTACGGCGTCGCTCGCGCTGTTGGCTGCCGCATAGGTTCCAGGCAGGCTTTCTGCGGTAATCAATCGGGCAGAGGGCGCGTTGTTCAAGCCATTCACCGTCGAATAGCCCCGCGCTACCGCCTCTGAATAGGAGATCGTGGTCTCATTATCCATCAGGTAGAAATCCGTGAAGGTGACGGAGGCACCTGTAACACCGTTAACCCCTACAGGCTTGACGGCCCAGCCAACGACCTTCCAACTGTTGTCCGGCTGCTTTTCATACAGGTAAGCCCGCATGAAATAATTGCCCTCAATGGCACTGGCGCCGTAGTTGGGATCGCCTGTTTCAACCGGCGTATTCCCGATCAGGTCATAAAAACTGACCGTAACGGTATACCCTTCCCCCTCTGCCGCGGCCCCTGCCAGACCAAGCGTCATCAGCAGGACCAAAGCCAGCAGCATTTTCAGGATTCTTCCGGCCAACCCGTTCTTCATGATGTACCCCTCCCGATGTTCCGATTAAAACGAACCCAACCCCCTTTGCCTCCGGCAAGGGCGTTCTGTTCGTTTTCGCAGGAAAAGCACAGCGCCTGTCCCCTCACAAGGGGGGCTTTTGCGTTGTTTTCCTGCTTAAAATGGTATAATACATCTTCTTATATACCTTGTATTGTGCCTTAAGTAAATATTACAGGATGTTACAATGTGACAAAAAGCTGTAACATCCCGTCAAACATCCCCTTTTTCACGAAAAAAAACGGATCCCCGCGGATCCGCTTTTCCATAGGCCGGCCGACCATCCTCCGGCCGCTTATTCCGTTTTCTTTTTCCCTGCTGCCCAGGCAAACGTCGGCAGATAGGGCATGTCCTCCCCGTTCACGCCGTCCAGGCGGATCAGACCCAGATCCGCGTAATATCCGTCCCCGGAATGGCCGATGACCTGGTCCGCCCCGACGCTCTCCAGGGTCACCCGTAGGTCCAGGAGCAGCTGGCGGACGTAGTTCCGGTTCTTTCCCAGCATGGTCTGGTTGTCCGCCCACATTCTGTCGCACATCTCGTCCACGGTCAGGGGCCGGCCGCCGGCGTCGATCAGCAGGGCCAGCAGTTCCGGGGAGCGGCTGCGCCGGAAGATGACCTGCGCGCCGTTCCTGTCGCGTACGCTGAAGCCCCCCCAGCAGCGGACCGTCAGCAGCGCCTGACCGGCTTTCCCTTCCAGCTTCAGATGGTCCAGTTCCCGCTGCACGTCCTCCGGGGCCACAGGCTTGATCAGGTATCCGTCCGCGTGGATCTTGAGGGCGTCCAGGGCATACTGCGGATGCCCCGTGCAGAAGATCACCGGCAGCAGGGGGCTTTTTTCCCTCAGGCGTTCAGCGACCCTCAGGCCGCTTTGCCCGTGGAGCATCATATCCAGGAAGGCGATGTCCACCGTGTTTTCCGCCGCCCAGCTTAGGGCCTCTTCCTCGTCCTCAAACCCCACGGCCCTTTCAATGTCCGGCGACTGCTCCACAGCGCGCACCAGGTTTTCCAGCAGCTGCGGTTCGTCCTCAACGCAAAGCGCGATCATGGTTTGGTCCTCTCTCTTTCACCCGTATCCCTGCCCGACGCCGGGAAGGCCATGGTTTGCTCCCTTCTTCCTTACGCGAGGCGGGACCGCGGCGTACGCTCCGCAGTCTCCAGCTTTCTTTCCTTTGGGACGCGCGCCTCGCATACCGTCCCCTTTCCCGGATCGCTTTGGATCTCCAGCGTTCCCTGGCAGAACAGGCTCAGCCGTTTTCGCACATTGGCGATCCCGATATGCTTTTCCCCTTCTTCCTGTGCGGTGGAAAAGCCGACCCCGTCATCCGAAACGAGGATCACGTATTCCGTCTCCCGCTCAAAAACCGTCACCGTAACCGTCCCCGCTGATTTTCTCCGGGGCCGGATGCCGTGGATCACGGCATTTTCGACCAGGGGCTGAATGGTCAAACGCGGAAGCAGGAAGCTGCCGCATCTCACGTCATACTGGATCCTCAGGTTTGGAAAACGGACCTGCTGGATGGCGGCATAATGCTTCAGGTGCTCCAGTTCCTCGCCAATGGGGATCAGGGCCGGGGCGTTGATGTCCATATAATCGTCCCGCAGCATCGCGGAAAAATCCCGTATCAGCTTGCGGGCGTCCTCCGGCCGGGCGGGGATCAGGGCGTCGATGGTGGCGAGGGTGTTGCAGATAAAATGCGGGTTGATCTGCATGGAAAGCACCTTCAGGGCGCTCTGCTGCCTGGCCAGCTCCTCCTCGGCAATCTGGCGGCGCTGCTTGGTAAACTCGTCGCAAAACACCAGGAAATAGCTCACGAAAGGCATCATGCCGTAGATCCAGGCGGTCTTATCGCCATAAGCGGTTTTCTCCATCATCAGATCCAGCGGAACGGCCGTCAGCCCCATCACCCCCAGGATCAGCAGCAGATACCCTTCCTGCCGGTCTTTCCGCCTAAACAAAAGCAGCCAAAGGTAAATCACGATCCAGACAAGGTAATACACCGACACCAGGCTGAAACCGTCCACGCCCAACCATGTCATCGGACCGCCCAGGGTGAAACTGAGAAGCACGGCGAGGATATAAAGGAGCCCGGATGTCAGATTGAGCCGCTCCAGGGCGCGGTCCTTTTCCGGAGGCAGGTCCAGATACGTCTGGATCAGGTAGCCAAAAAGAAGCCGCTGCAGCTCCGTCGTGACCGTGCTGGCGCATCTGAATCCCGTGAGCCAGCCCTCTGGCGGCCTGCTCGAGTTTTCCAGGAACAGCACGCAGCAATCCAGAAAGCAGGTCGTAAACAGGCAGAACATCACCAGCAGATAGATTTCCCCGCGCAGACTGTCCCGCTTGACCTCTCCGATGGTGTACACCACAGCCAATGTCAGGGTAAAGGCCATGGTAACCATAGTCATAATGTTGTTCAGTGTAACAAGCATCCCGGAATTCATTTTCTGTGCCGCGGCCTGGATCGCGAGGATCGTCACCTGCAGAAGACAGGCCCAAAGCAGCACCCGGTGGGTCTTTTTCGGTTCCGCCTGTATCCACTGAAAAAAACGGTTCAGCACCGTTTTCTTCATTGTATGGTCGCCTCCTCCGGTTTGCTCCCGGACGAATAGTGTTCTCGCTTCTATTGTATCCCATTATTGACAGTTGTCAAGCCGGCGGCGGTTTTTTCGCACGGCTGACGCATAGAACGACGGGATCGTCTTCCACAGTCTCAAATGTGCAAAGTTCAAAGTGAAATGTGATATTCTTCCGTTTCCCGTCCCCGTCACCCGTCATTCCACTCTGCACTCTCCACATTCCACATTCCGCGCTCCCCTATCCCCTATTCCCTACTCCCTAACCCCTCCGTCCCCCGTCCCCCTCCGCCTATCGAAAACAGCCCCGGGACGTTTCGTCCCGGGGCCGTTCCTTGTGGTTCTTTCGCTTACGCGCGGTTCCTTCTGCGCTTTTCGTTCAGAAGCACCAGCGCGATGCCCAGCGCGGACACGCCTGCCGCCGCGCTCCACAGCGCTGCCTGCCGGCTGTCGCCCGTCTTGGGGATCTTGTGGTTGGTGATCGTGCCGTTGTCAAACGCCTTGTCGGTCTCTTCTGCGCGGTTCCCGATGTTCTCGTACCGCACCGTGTAGCCCGCCGGCACGCGCTCCACCACATAGTAGGTGCTGTTGATGTTCAGCCCGTACACATGGATGTATCCGCCGTGCTTGCGGATCTTCTCCGCCGTCCACGTTACCGATTTCACCCATACGCCCGTGCCGTCTCCGCTCACACGGTACACATCCACCGTCACTTCCGGCAGCTGCTCCGTCTCGCTGACGCCGCTCCACACCTTCTTCACCTTGATCTCCTTCGTGGGTACGTCGGGGATCTTCTCGTTGATGATGGTGCTGCCGTCCTCGGCCGCCCGCTGCGTCTTCCCGTCCGCGGACTTGTACGTCGCGGAATAATATCCGCTGATCGTGCTCTCCTTGATCGTGTATTCGATCTCGTTCCCGTTCTCGTCTGCGATCGGCAGGCTGCTGACCATGTAGTCATCCCCGTCCCTCGTGAACACCGCGTCTTCCACGGCCTTCCCGTTCGCGTACAGCGTCAGGTATACGGTGATGTTGTCGTTGCCAGGCCGTCCGCCGACCCACTGCTTGGTTACCCTGATGTCCCTCACCTTCAGGCTGTTGTTGAACAGCAGCTCTGTCGCGTTCTCCGCGTCCGTCAGCTTGCCCGTCGCGGTGTTCGTCCGCTCCGTTCCCTCTTCCGTCTCTACGGTCACCGCATAGCGGCTGTTCTCTTCCTCGGTTACGGTGTAGGTCACGCCCCACGGCAGGTTCCTGAATTCCACGGTCTGCCCGTGCTTCAGTTCGATCTCCGCGGTGCCCTGGCCTTCCTGCTCTTCTCCGGCCGTGCCGCTCTCTTCGTCCACGATGCTCCAGATGAAGACCGGTCCTTCTTCAAGGCCTTCCTTCTCGAAGCTCACGGTGAAGTTGAACGCCTGGTCCGTTACCTCGCCGGTCACCTTCTTGCTCACCTTCAGGGTCACGTGCAGCATCTCGTCCTCCACCAGCAGCACGCCCTCTTCGGTCTTCGTGCCTGTGGTGGTCACCGTGCCGTCCTCGTTGATCACGAAGGTCGTCTCGGTCGCGATGTCGTAGCCTTCGGGGGCCACCGTCTCCTTCAGGGTGTAGGTCTCGCCGGTCTTCAGGCCTTCCACCTCGTGGATCTCCTTGGTGCTGACCCACTCCTCGACCACCTTGCCGGTGCTGTCGATGATCTGGATCGTCGCGCCTTCAAGCTCCTCGCCGGTGCCAAGGTCGACCTTGCTCACCTTGATCCGGGTCTTCGCGTCTTCGATCAGGATGACGGTCTCGCCCTTCTCGTTGGTGGTGGTGGAGCCCCTGACGATCACCTTGCCGCTCTCGTCCACGCTGAACGTGGTGTCCGTCGCAACGGTGTATCCTTCGGGGGCCACAGTCTCCCGCAGCGTGTAGAATTCGCCGGCCTTCAGTCCTTCGATGACATGGGCTTCCTTGCCGCTCACCCACTCGGTGACCTTCGCTCCGGTGCTGTCCAGCACCACGATGGTCGCGCCTTCCAGCTCCTCGCCGGTGCCCATATCCACCTTGCTCACGTTCACCTTGGTCTTCGCGTCCTCGATCAGGATCACGCCGTCCTCGGTGATCGTGCCCGTGGTGGTCACTTTACCGGTCTCGTCGATGCTGAAGGTGGTGTCCGTCGCGATGGTGTACCCATCCGGGGCCACCGTCTCGCGCAGGGTGTATTCTTCGCCAGTCTTCAGGCCTTCGATGGTATGGATGTCCTTCGTGCTGGTCCAGGTCTCGACCACGTCGCCGTTCTTGTCGATGATCTGGATCGTCGCGCCTTCCAGCTCCTCGCCGGTGCCCATATCCACCTTGCTCACGTTCACCTTGGTCTTCGCGTCCTCGATCAGGATCACGCCGTCCTCGGTGATCGTGCCCGTGGTGGTCACTTTACCGGTCTCGTCGATGCTGAAGGTGGTGTCCGTTGCGATGGTGTACCCATCCGGGGCCACCGTCTCGCGCAGGGTGTAGGTTTCGCCCGTCTTCAGGCCTTCGATGGTATGGATGTCCTTCGTGCTGGTCCAGGTCTCGACCACGTCGCCGTTCTTGTCGATGATCTGGATCGTCGCGCCTTCCAGCTCCTCGCCGGTGCCCATATCCACCTTGCTCACGTTCACCTTGGTTTTCGCGTCCTCGATCAGGATGACGCCGTCCTCGGTCATGGTGCCCGTCGTGGTCACCTTGCCGGTCTCGTCGATGGTGAAGGTGGTGTCCGTCGTTACCGTGTATCCTTCCGGAGCCACGGTCTCACGCAGCGTGTATTCTTCGCCCGTCTTCAGGCCTTCGATGGTATGGATGTCCTTCGTGCTGGTCCAGGTCTCGACCACGTCGCCGTTCTTGTCGATGATCTGGATCGTCGCGCCTTCCAGCTCCTCGCCGGTGCCCATATCCACCTTGCTCACATTCACCTTGGTCTTCGCGTCCTCAATCAGGATCACGCCGTCCTCGGTGATCGTGCCCGTGGTGGTCACTTTACCGGTCTCGTCGATGCTGAAGGTGGTGTCCGTCGCGATGGTGTACCCATCCGGGGCCACCGTCTCGCGCAGGGTGTATTCTTCGCCAGTCTTCAGGCCTTCGATGGTATGGATGTCCTTCGTGCTGGTCCAGGTCTCGACCACGTCGCCGTTCTTGTCGATGATCTGGATCGTCGCGCCTTCCAGCTCCTCGCCGGTGCCCATATCCACCTTGCTCAC
>CAMJUL010000084.1 GCA_946408995.1 uncultured Clostridia bacterium
CATGAGCGGTGGTGTGGGAGGACGGGGGTTAGCCACCCCCTCCTACCCGATTGATCGGGGTCACCTGAGACAGATGCAGTCATACCAGTGAACATAACGCTTTCCGTTGAGGGTAATCTGTTCGCTGCCCGGGAGAAGCTCCGACCACGACTTGCCGTAGCGGTCGATCGCCCAATCGTCCCGATTGAACCGCCGCCAGAGAACGGTGCGGCCCTCCCGATCCAGATATTGCTCGCTCACCATGCCTTCTTCGTACATGCCCAGATCCATCAGACAGACGGTATCATGGATTTTACCGTCCAAGTTCACTTCACATCTGCCTGCGATGTCCATCAAGACCCCGGCAGCGGCTGTCGTGATCTCCGAGCCCTTCCTGATGATTTTTCCTTCCGGCTTCCGGTGGATCGGCGTTCCGCAGTTCTCCTCGCCGAATCCCCAATTATCCATGAATTCTTTCCCGTCGAGGAAAGTTGTCAGTTTCCTGATTCCGTTTTCAATGTGTTCAGCGGAAAGGAAACGGGTAAAACCGTCTTTCTCCTGCGCGATGAAGGTCCATTCCTCCTGACCGCCGGTGGATGTGGCAACGGCGTCTTTCATCGGATCCCCTTCAGGGATGGAGGCCAGCGGCGGCAGCACCTTGGCCCTGATGGCGACGCCCTCCAGCCCATGGACGCTTGCCGGGCCAAGGACCGTCATCTCATAAGACACATCCAGCTTTCCGGAGGGCCAATCGTACATGCCCCAGACAAGGCTTTCTCCGATATGCGGAACGATGAACCAACCGGTCATTTCTTCGCACGTGACTGCGAAAGGCGCCTCTTTTTTCCAGGTGATCGAATAGGCCGGCAGGTATTTGGGAAGAGACCGTTTGTTTGACTGTTCCATGTAGATTCCTCCTTTGGGCGGATAGGGGTATGCGGCGCGAAAATGGATCCGTGCCGCGTTCATCCGGCTTTTGACCGTGCCTTCGGGAATACGCAGCTGATCAGAGATCTGTTTCTGGGAGAGTCTTTCCTGATAGAACAGGCGAAGCATCAGCCGATCCTTCTCAGAGAGGCGGTCCAGCGTTTCCTCGACGGCCGAATCCACCGTTTCGGGTCCCGTCTGATCCGGCAGGCGGTCCATCAGGGTGATGGGGCTTTTGTGCTGAAAACGATACCAGTCCGCGCATTTCCGCCGTGCGATGCCAAGGATCCAGGGAAGGAAGAAGGCTTTGTTTTGCAGCCCGGAAAAGCCCCGGAACGCGGCAAGACAGGTCTCCTGAAACAGATCCTCCGCATCCGAGGGATTGCCCAAATGGGCGTTGAGCCATCTTTCCAAGGCTGTTTTGCTGGACGCGAGCAGCGTCTCAAATTCGTCCAAAGGCCACACCTTCCTTTTTTTTGAGCTTAAAAACCGGCTTTCATCCATAAAGTCGCTTTTCGGAGGCAAAAGGTTCATCCGGAGCAAAAAAAACGATCCTGCCCGGGTGGGACGGGCGCGGGGAAGCCGGCTGCCTGCGATTTGATAAAACAGGACGCAGGCGTCGTCGAGGATTGATTTGACGTTTAAAAGAAAGTATAATGAACCCAAAAAACAGGTGAAGGAGAGAACGGAATGACGCGGAAAAAAGCCTATCTGGTCATTCTGGCGGTGCTGCTGGCGGCGCTGACGGTTTTGCTTTCCGGCGCGGCCGTTCGGATCTGGCAGGAAGGCTCTGCCAGGAAAGCGGAAAAGCCTCTGGAGGCGGTTTATACCCCGGAAGCCGTGGAAGAACAGATGCGACGGATCAGTCCGCTTCTGTTTATGGTGCTTGGAATGGCGGCGGCGGGACTGCTGCTGGGGATCCGGGACGAGGGAAGCACCCGCCCGGTCTCCTCGCCGGAGGCGGAACGGGACCTGATCGTATCCCGGCTGAGAGAGACGGACGAAGGGATCCGGAAAGAAAGAAAAAGGCAGCTTTTCATCCGGCGGACCCGGTGGGCAGCCTTTGCCCTGTGCATGGTCCCGATCCTGGTCTACTTTGCGGACAGGGGACACTTCCCGGAAAAGGACCTGGAAGGCATGGCCGCGTCCCTGGTCCTTCATACGCTGCCCTGGGCCGCGTTGGGGCTGATGATGCTTCTTGGCGGAGCGTTCCTGGAGGAGAAAAGCATTCGCCGGGAAACAGAAGCGGCCAAATCGCTGCTGAAGGCGGGAAGCGTCCGGCCGGCTGCGTCCGCGGGGGGAAGGCAGACGGGCCGGGGGATCACGGCGGCGCGGATCCTGCTGCTGGCGGCTGCCGCGGTCTTTATGGTTCTTGGCGTTCTGAATGGAAGCCTGAAGGATGTCCTGCTGAAAGCGATCAATATCTGTACGGAGTGTATCGGCCTTGGATAAGATGAAACAGGGAACCTGGCTGCAGCGTCACCGCCCGACAACAAGGCGGCTGGTCCAGGTGTACAGCGCGCTGTTGTACAACGCGCATCTCAAAGGATTTTTGACCGGGGAGATCTACCGGGGAAATACCAAGGCGGTCTGCGTGCCGGGCTTCAACTGCTATTCCTGTCCGGGCGCGGTGGGCGCTTGTCCCCTTGGCGCGATTCAGAACGCCCTGGCCTCCGCGGGCCACCGGGCGGGCTGGTATGTGCTGGGGATCCTGCTGCTGTACGGGGTGATGCTTGGCAGGACGGTCTGCGGATGGATCTGTCCCCTTGGGTGGATCCAGGAGCTGCTCCACAAGATCCCGACGCCGAAGAAACGCAAGTCCCTTGTGACACGGACGCTGACCTGGCTGAAATACATCGTGCTGGCGGTGTTTGTGATCGCCCTGCCCCTGTGGTACGGGCTGGCCTATGACCTTCCGCTGCCGGGATTTTGCAAATATATCTGTCCGGCGGGCACGCTGGAGGGGGCCATGGGGCTCCTGCCGACGAATCCCGGCTTTTTCAGTATGCTGGGGATCCTGTTTACCAGGAAGTTTGTGATCATGCTGATCATCGCGCTGGCCTGCGTTTTCTGCTATCGTTCCTTCTGCCGCTTCCTGTGCCCGCTGGGAGCGATCTACGGGCTGTTCAACCGGGTCAATCTCATCGGGGTCAAGGTGGATGCGGACAGGTGTACGCAGTGCGGCGCCTGTGTGAGGCACTGCGAAATGGATGTCCGCCGGGTGGGAGACCACGAGTGCATCCACTGCGGAAAATGCATGGCGCATTGCAGTCGGGGCGCCATATCCATCCGGGCCGGAAAGATCACGCTGAAAGCCCCGGAGATTCGAGGGGAAGAGACCGCTCCGGAGACCAAAGTCAAACAGCAGTCCCGTGGGCGGGTACTCTGGGGGATCGCGCTGGCGGTGCTTTGCCTGGCTGTCCTGTGGTACAACGTTCTTGATCCGGCCGCCGCCGGAAAAGGGACGGGCGCGCGTTTGGAGGAGGTCCAGGCCATCGGGGAGCGGGTCGAAGAGGCGCAGACCCATGACGCGCCGAAGGAAAAAACGCAGGCCGAAGAGAGCGGAGGCGGGGACGCGGGGAAGGAAGAAGCCCCTGCCGCCTCCGGAGGGACGAAGGGGGAAGCGGAAAAACAGTGGGAAAGCGATGCCCCCATCGGGTACGAAGTCGGAGAGCAGCTGCAGGATTTCACAGCGGTCTGCCTGGACGGAAGCACCTTCCATCTGGCGGATTTCCGCGGAAAGATCGTTTTCCTCAATCTGTGGGCCACCTGGTGCACGCCCTGCGTTCAGGAGCTGCCGCATTTCAACGCCCTGTATCAGGAAAAGGAGGATGTGGCCGTGCTGGCCATCCATTCCTCCTTTGTGACGGACGATCCGGCCGGCTTCCTTGCCGACAAGGGATATACGATCCCCTTTGCAACGGATCCGGCGGACGAAACGCTTTTCAAAATCGTTCACGGCAGCGCCACGCTTCCCCAGACGATCGTCCTGAACCGTTCGGGAGAGGTCGTGTATAACAAAGTCGGTTCCGTAACGATGGAAGCGCTGGAGGCGCTCTACGATGCCGCCGGCGGCATGCAATAAAGAATGACACCGGGACGGAAGGGCGCGAAAATCCATGGAGACAGCTCCAGACCCTTTCCGCGGAGGTTTTCCGCGGCGGACCGGGCGGGGCTGTCTCTGTGTCAAAAGGGGATCCTCGGCGGCCGGGATGCCCCGCATACTGCGCGCTGCCAAAGCCAAGAATCCGTCGTGGGCGCAGGCAGCAGACCATGCCGATGGAGACGACGGTGCCAGGGGAAGCGCCCTGGAAGGTACCGGCAAAAAACCGCCTCCTTGGTCGCGCCATCCACCCCCCGGGACAGTTCAGAGGCCTCCCCGGTCAAAGCGTCAGCGAACAGAATGCGCTTAAGCGTTTTTTCCCTTGTGTGTTTCAGGGTTTCGCGCCCCTGGCAAAAAGACTGCGTCCATACTATACTTCCCAAAACGCGCATTTTCAAGCAAGGATAAGGAAAAAAGACACGGGAGGGTATTCTGGCGGCGCCGGAACGCATTTCGTGCAGGGGGCGGAAAGCAGCCTGCGAAAGCGATCCGGCAGCGGTGCCGGGCGGATCAGGGCCGGGACAGCGCGCGATGAAAAGCATGGGAACCCCTGTCCCGTCACGGCGCGGCGGGATCGCCGCAGGCTGTTTTCCGCACGAATCCAAAAGGCAAAAAATTTTTTTATAAAACGCTGTAACAAAACGGCCGCTTCTCCGTCTAACCTGTGATCCTGATGGAAGGGAGGTGAGAAAGTGACCCGGGATCAATGCGAGCGCCTCTATGAAACCTGCTATATGCGTATCTTCTCCTATGTGATGACGCTGGCCGGGGAGAAGTCTCTTGCGGAAGAGATCACGCAGGAAACATTCTACCGAGCCTTCGCCCGGCAGCGGGATTTCCGGGGCGAATCCGACGAGGTCACCTGGCTGTGCGCCATCGCGAAAAACCTGTTCGCGGATGAACGGCGCAGGGCAAGCCGTCATGCCGGGTTTCCAGAGGATCTGCAGGATCAGACCAGGGGTGTTGCCAAGATCGTGGAGGACAGGGATTCCTCCTTTAGGATCCACATGGCCCTTCACGGGCTGGAGGAACCGTACAAAGAAGCGTTTGAACTGAGGGTGTTCGGGGAACTGAGCTTCCGGGAGATCGGCACGATCTTCGGCAAGACGGAAAACTGGGCGCGGGTCACTTATCACCGCGCGCGGATCAAATTGCAGGAAAGGATGGATGAAGCGTGAAGACCGACTGTGAGATCATCCGGGATCTGCTTCCCCTGTATGTGGATGAGATCTGCAGTGAAAAAAGCCGGCAGCTGGTGGACGAGCATCTGCAGGAATGCGGCGAATGCGGTGACCTGATGTGCAGGCTCCGGAAAACGGAGATCGAAAACGGCCTGAGGGTGGAAAAGGAGGACGCGATCGGCTATGGCGCGAGACAGTTCAAAAAGCGGACGGCCGTTCATGGCATCACCGCGTCCGGCCTGTTTATGATCCCCCTGCTGGCGCTGCTGATACTGAACCTGATCGCCGGATCCCCGCTTGGATGGTTTTTGATCGTGCTCGCGGCGCTGGCCGTGGCGGCCAGCGTGATCGCCGTGCCGATCCTGGTGCCGGAAAGCAAGCTGTTCTGGACGCTGTGCGCCTTTACCGCAAGCACGGAGCTGCTGCTGGGCGTCACCTGTATGGTGACAGGCGGGAATTGGTTTTGGATTGCCGGGAGCGCGGTGCTTTTCGGCCTGGCTGTGTGTTTCCTTCCCTGGGCGATCAGGGCGAAACCGCTGCGCAAATGGGTCGGAGACAAAAACAAAGCGCTGCTGGTGCTGGGTGCGGACGCCGTCCTGTTTTTGCTCATGATGACGGCGATCCGTTTTCAAAGCGGGGGCGGCCGATTCTGGCCGGTCGCGGGTGTGATTGCGGGCATCGCGCTGGGGGTGCTCTGCGGATTGAAGGACAGGAGGAATGAAAAATGAGCAGAAATCAGATGCTTCGTATCGCAAAGACGATTTTGGCGGTTATCCTGCTGATTGCCGTGGCCGTCAGCGTGCGTGAAATCTTCCATGGAAGTCCCTTTGGCTATGCCCATGCGGAGAAATATACCGCGGGGGATGCGGAAATCACCGGAACCGTGCGGAATCTGGCGATTGATTGGATCAACGGAAAGGTGATTCTGGAAACCCATGACGGGGAGGGCATCGCGCTTGGCGAAACCTCCTCCAGACCCATCAGCGAGGATATGCGGCTGCGCTGGTGGCTGGACGGCGATACCCTTAGGGTGCAGTATGCCAAGCCGGGTTTCCAAAACACGTGGAACCAGGAAAAGGAGCTGACCGTTAGCGTTCCGGAGGGCTGCGCCTTCCAGAACGTGACCGTCCGCGCCACCTCCGGCGATCTGATCCTCCCCGGGGTGAAGGCAGATACCCTGAACCTGGAGGTCACCTCCGGCGACATCCAGGCATCCGCGGAAGCAAGGGAAATGACTGCAGGCGCCACCTCCGGCAGCATCCGGCTGCAGGTGCTGGGCGGGGCCGAAACGGTTTCCGCAGGCGCCACCTCCGGCAGCGTCCAGGTGGAAGCGGCGACCGCCGATACCGTCAAGGCGTCCGTTACCTCCGGCAGTATCCTGATCCGCGCGGATCGGGTGAAAACATGTGACGCCGGCGCGACCTCCGGGACCGTGGACATCGACCTGGCCGAGGCGGAGGGGGTGAAGGTCAGCAGCACCAGCGGGACGGTTTCTGTGAAGCTTGGGAAGTTTGCCTCGCTGAAGGCCGGCACCACCTCCGGCACGATCACGGCCGAGCTTCCGGAGCAGCCGGGCTTTTCCGCGAAGATCGGGACCGTCAGCGGTCAGATCAATTATGAAATGGCGCTTTCCCGGGATGGGGAATGGTATGTCTGCGGGGACGGCAGCGCGAAGGCCGAAATAGGCACGACATCAGGGAACATCCTTCTGCGAAGGGCCGGGCAGTAGACCCGGGCGGACCTGCGCAGAAGGGGCTGGAGGCGCCCCCTTCAGACGATATGCGGCGCGCAACGAAAAAGAACATGGATTGTTAACTGCGGTTGGTGGAACAATACGCAACCTGACCTTACAATATTCATGAAGTTCATACTTTGGAGGGAATCATGGGTATTGTCGAAGTGTCAGGCCTATGCAAGGCCTATCCCGCCTTCCGGCTGAAGGAGGTTTCCTTTTCGCTGGAGGGCGGGAAGATCACCGGCTTCATCGGGCGCAACGGCGCGGGCAAAAGCACCACCATCAAAGCCATGCTGAACCTGATCCATGCGGACAGCGGGAACGTTTCCTTTTTCGGAATGCCCCTGTGGGGGAACGAGGCCGCGATCAAGCGCCGGATCGGGTATTCGACCGGCGCCGTCTGCTGGTATCCTAGAAAAACGATCCGGGAGATTCTGGAGGTGACCCGGGGCTTCTACCAAAGCTGGGATGAGGAAGCCTGCAGGAACTACAGGACGCTGTTTGGCCTGGACGAAAACAAAAGGCCGATGGATCTTTCGGAAGGAATGAAGGTGAAATTCAACCTGCTCCTGGCGCTGTCTCACCGGGCCGAGGTGCTGATCCTGGACGAACCGACCAGCGGCCTGGATCCCTTTTCGAGGGATGAATTGCTGGAGCTTTTCGGAACGCTGAAGGAAAGAGGCGTGACGATCCTCTTTTCCACGCACATCACCTCCGATCTGGAGCGCTGTGCGGACAGCATCCTCTATATCCGGAAGGGCGAAATCAGGGCTGCCTGCCCCAAGACGGCGTTTTTGCGGATCCATGGGCAGACGGAGGAAACGCTGGAGGAGGTCTTCCTGCGGCTGGAGAGGGAGGCGAGGGAATGAGAATGCTTTTAAAAAAGGAATTGCGGCTCTCCACGCTGCTTTTGACCTGGCTGTTTATCGGCTTTGCCTTCATGACCCTGCTGCCGGGGTACCCGATCCTCTGCGGAGTGTTCTTCATTACCCTGGGGATCTATCAGAGCTTTCAGTACGCAAGAGAGGCCAATGATGTCGTCTATTCCGTGCTGCTGCCGGTGGCAAAGCGCGAAGTGGTCAGGGGGAAATACCGCTTTGTGGTGCTGATCGAGCTGCTGGGGACCGCCCTGATGGCCCTCCTGACCCTGTTGCGCATGACACTGCTCCGGGACGCGGCCGTTTACAGGCAGAACGCCCTGATGAACGCCAATCCGTTCTTTCTGGGCATGGCGCTTGTGCTGTTCGGGCTGTTCAACACAGTCTTTGTCGGCGGTTTCTGGAAAACCGCCTACGGGATCGGGAAACCCTTTGTGATCTATACCGTGGCGGCGTTCCTGACGATCGGAGCGGCAGAGGCGCTGCATCATGTTCCGGGCCTGGAGGCGCTGAACGCGTTCGGCTTTGACCATCTCGCGCTGCAGCTGGCGCTGCTGTTCCTGGGCGCGCTGCTCTATGCCGGGATGACGTATCTTTCCTGCCGGAAGGCGTGCAGGGACTTTGAGAAGATCGACCTGTAGGGAGGGGAAACGGCATGCTGAAGGATAACCTGGTCATGCTCAGAAAGCTGAACGGCTATTCCCAGGAGCAGATCGCGGAAAAGATCGGGATCTCCCGGCAGGCATATGCCAAGTGGGAAAGCGGGGCGACGATCCCGGACATCGAAAAGGCGGCGCAGCTGGCGCAGGTGTATGGGGTCACACTTGACAGCCTGTCCAAAGACAACAGCGTGGAGGGCATCGGGATCCTTCCGCCCGGGCCCCGGGGCAAAAACATCTGGGGGTCCGTAATGCTTGGGGAGCGGGGGCAGATCGTGATCCCCAAGGCGGCCCGCGACAAATTTGCCCTGAAGGCAGGGGACCGCCTGATCGTAGCGAGCGACGAGATCGGGATCGCCCTGCTCCCGGCGGAAACCTTCGAGAGCAAAATGCGGGAGTTCATGACGCTGATCTCGGAGAAGCCGTAGAGGCGAACCTGATTTGATTTAATCAAAACGTAAGAGAAAAAAACGATCCCGAATTCACAAAACAACAACGCTCCCGGTCACCGGAAACAGCCGATGACCGGGAGCGTTGTTTAAATGCGCATGCGCGTGTTATTCACGGTTCCGCCCGCAGCAAGGGGATTCAAGCCGCCAACAGAGGCACAAGGAGGCTGAAAGGCGGGCATGACCTTACAGGCGACCGGGCCTTACCGTGCCCGGCCGCGGGTGAGGACGAGGGTGTTCAGCATATGCCCGATCCGGGTTCCGAAGCCCTCGGAGCTTTCGATGGTGCAATGCAGCGTGGCCACGATGCTGCCGTCCGCGGCTGGAATGACATAGACTGTCTGCAGAAGGTCCGGCATGATCATCGTGCCCTTGGCGCGGGAAGCATCGATTACGGTGCAATCGCCCGCGTTTTGCAGCGTGTGAGGCCTTTGGACAAGGTCATACGTTTCGGACAGCGTTTCGCAGACGGTGGAGACGGCAGCGTCGGCATCCTGGGTGCGAAAGGCTACCTCCAGATAATTCAGGGGATTCTGCGGGTCGTCGTAGAGGGAAATGAAGCATTCCCGGTCTGTTTCGCTGCGGCGGAGGAAGAGCTCATAGTCGTAATCCATTTCGATCCCGAGGATGAAGTTAACGATATGCTCATACCGGACGGTTTCCTCCATGCCTTCCAGCACAAGGGTGGTTTCAAAACGCTCCCCGTTTGGCCTTAAGGTTTTGTTTGCATAATAGATCCATCCGGCAGCGCCCCGCAGACCGACCAGGAGCCAGTTCCCGTCGGATTTCAGAACGGGAAGCATCGTGTCCTTGTCCAGCAGTGCGACCCTGGGCGCCGCGGTATCGTTCCAGGAGTAGACCGGCGTATTTTCCTCTGTAATGAACCAGGCGGGGTCGACGGCCAGGTAATCCCGATTGACCCAGCCCGCAAGGGAGCCGTCCACATCATCCGAAAGGAAGCAGGAGGCCCATCCGTCCTTTTGCTGCTGCACGATGATCTGGTCCCCGGAATGCAGCATTTTTACGGCGGCGGAAGAAGCGCTGGGCTCCTTCCGCACCGTCAGCGATTCGCACAGCACCACGGCCTGCAGGCCGATCTGCCCCTCTCCGTGGGGAGGCATAATGTCCGCGTGCCCCAGGCCGATGCTGCCAAAGACAAGCGTCAGAGCAATGAAAAGGGGAAGCAGACTCTGGTTTTTCTTCATGTCGATCTCCTCATTTCATCGGTTTCAACCATAGAACGGCGTACCTGCCCGTTCTGTTCCCAAAGAAAATCCCGGGAATGGGGCCGTAAGGCCCGGGCGTTTCGTTCACCGTGTCGCGGATCAGTACGAAGGAAACCCGCTCAGCTCCGGGCAGGGGCAGGATCCTCCCGTTTTCCTTCGGTCAGCTTCAGAAAAAGCGGCACCAGGGCGACGCCGTAAAAGATCATGATGAAATTGCTGGCAAAATGCCCCCAATGGCTGCCCAGGGCCGCGTCCAGAGGAGCGCCCAGATACATGATCATCGCCAAGAGGCCCACGGCGCCTGCGGCGCAGACCGCGGTGCTCCTCAGGGTAAAGCCGGCGGGCCGGAAACGGATCCACCTGCGCTCCACGGCCCGGGCCACGCAGAAGGCGATCAGCTTGGCGCTGTCCCCGTAACCGTCGTTCATCATTTTCTGCGGATCCACCAGGAGCTTGCCGTCCACATAGTCCATGGGATAGCTTTTGAAGGTGATGTAGGCGATGACCGCCCAGCCGAACAGGAAGCCGCCCAGCAGGAACCAGCGCTCCCTGGAAGGGTCCGCGTCAACAGCCCGGAAGACCAGCCGGGTCAGGTACAGCATCAGCGCCGACAGAAGCAGGCCCACCAGGACGTCCTGAGGGGTATGCACCCCCAGATAATTGCGGGAAAAGGCTGTCAGAGCCAATAAAAGCAGAAAGAGGATCGAAGCCCATTTCCATTTCTTCCAGGCGCAAAGCGCGAGGCCGCCGTAAATGGGGCCGGCGGTCATGGTGTGGCCGCTGGGGAAGGAATAGCCGGTGGCAGTGGTGATGGCGTCCCCGGCAGGCAGCACCCGGGCATCCCTGATCCAGGGCCGGTAGACGCAGGCGGTCAGCTTGACCGCAGCGTTGACCGTCAGGGCGCTGCAGAGGGAGGTCAGGATGTACAGACCGCTGCGCTTGTCCAGCATCCAGTAGACCAGCATCGGAAACAGGATCAGATACGTGACCGCGAACAGCGACAGCCCCTCCAGAAAGGGGGTCAGCAGGTCGTTGGTGCTGTTGCGGAAGTCCTGCAGGGTGAGAAGATAGGCGATATCCATGGGGTACTCCTTCCCGGGATGGATCTCCCGAGTAATGTGGGGTCGTTTCCGGCTTATGCGGCACAGGGAGGAAAGAACAAAAGCTGGACCTCCCGGTCCTTAATGACCGGGAGGTCTTCCGTGGCTACCCGCAAAAACCGCGCCGGAACCGGCGGGCCGCCGACCGCGGCCGGCGCATGAAAAAGACCCTCTGCTGCGGCCGAAGCGATGAATGGAAAGACGCTTGCGGTACGCATCACAGCCTTCGCCCATTTCTTTCTCCCCGGCGGACAGGTCCCGGTCCGCGGGGAACCGTTCCGAGCTGGGAAAACCAGCCGGTCCGGTCAGCCGCAGCGGTGGGACCAGGGTATTATACCGCCTGCAAAGATGCCTGTCAACGCATATCGGGGCAGGGAAACGGCCGCAAAAGCTTTGCGGAAACAAAAGGAGAAGATCGCCCGGCCTTCGGATCCGGGGCGTCCGCCCTTTTCCCCCGTCGGTCCGCCCGTTGGTCACTTGCACCGCGAGACGCAAGATTGAGGAAGTAAAAGCAAGTTGAAGGA
>CAMJUL010000085.1 GCA_946408995.1 uncultured Clostridia bacterium
AGTGAGCAAAGCGTTGTGCCGAGCGTCAGCGACAGCAGAACGCTATTGCGAACTGAGTTCCGCAGGGGGGTCGTGGAGACCCCCTGCGAGCTCACGCTTCATGCGTGAGCCATGCTTTCCCTGCAATATCCCCTTGACGGTCCCATAACCGTCCTGTAGGATACCCGGGGAGGGGCTCTGCCGTCTCCCCCGAAAACAGGACACAAAAGCGCCCTCTTCGCGCACTTTGGGAGGGATGAATATGGACATCATCGAAGCGGCCCTTGCCTTTGTCCAGGACCTGTTTCAGGACACTTCCGGCAGCCATGACGCGGCGCACACCCTGCGGGTGTACTGGAACGCGCTGCGGATCGCCTCCGGGGAGCCGCCCTGCGACACGGAGCTGGTGGCCCTGGGAGCCCTTTTGCACGACGCGGACGATCCCAAGCTGTTCCGGACAGAAAACAATCAGAACGCCCGCGCCTTCCTGGACGCCCGGGGCGTTTCCCCCGCCCGGACAGCGCAGATCCTGGAGATCGTCAACGGGGTCTCCTTCAGCAAAAACCGGGACAAACGTCCCGCGTCCCCTGAGGGGCAGATCGTCCAGGACGCAGACCGGCTGGACGCCATCGGCGCCGTGGGCATCGCCCGCGCCTTCGCCTACGGCGGGGAGCACGGACGGAGCCTGGAGGACACCCTGAAGCATTTTGACGAAAAGCTGCTCCTTTTAAAAGACCGGATGAACACGGAAACCGCCCGCGCCCTGGCCCTGGAAAGGCACGCCTTCCTGCTGCGCTTCCTGGAGGAATACCAAAGCGAGACCCGATAGCCCGCAGACGCGCTCCCCAAAAAAAGAGAAACCCGCCGCCTGCGTGAAAGGGCCCGGGGAAACGAAAGCCTCGTTTTCGCCGGGTCCTTTGCCTTTTCGTCCTTGATCCCATGTCAGCTGACGGGCAGGCGTTCCGCCTCCCAGTCGATCACGGCGTCCGCCACCGGATTTCCCGCCTCGTCCACCGCCTCCAGGCGCCAAACGCTGTCCCGGGGAAAAGCCATCCAGAGGGAGGTGCGGCCCTCGCCGCCGATCTCCACGCTTCCGCCCTCCCCCAAACGCCACCAGGCGTCGTCCGACACAAGGCTTTCCCCCCGCCACAGGCGCAGGCTGCGGACCGTCTTCCCCGCCGGCGCGGAAACCGACCGGACGCGGATCACCCAGTCAGCATAGGGGTTCTGAAGATACCCGGGCGACAGCGCCAGCCCCTCCACGGCCCGGGAAAAGGTCCACGCCGGGTCGGAGAGGAAGGACCCCCCGAAGCCGAACCGGGTCTTGTTCCGCCAGGCCCAGGGGGGATTGGCGGCGTTTGGACGGTAGTTGTCCCCGTCGAAGGCGCCGTAGGAGGCGAAGACCGCCCCCTCCCCATAGGGTCCGTTCCGAAGGCTCCACAGGGTCAAAAGGGGCTCCAGGCGGTAGGAGCAGGGGTTCCTTTCCCATGCCCCCTTGAAGGTGCGGGGCACCTGCGCCTCCCCGCCGTGGTAATAGCGGATGCCGCTGTTCCCCACGGACCAGTACAGGCTGTGGCCCGCATCGGATTCAATGGAATGCCCCGCGTGGGACAGGGTGCCGTTTGGCGCGATATAGATCACCGGCCGGTCCCCGTCCAGGGCGAGGGCGCCGCCGTACCGGGAGCCCTCCGTCATGGAAAGGCCCTCCCCGTAAAACCAGACCCCGCCGTGTCCCTGGGTGTACATGCATTGGGGCGGAAGGAAGGCCCCCTCCCCCTTCGGCACGGCCAGCAGGATGCCCTCAAAATCGTTCTCGTGCTTGTCCAGCCAAATCTCGGCGTCGTCCCGGGGATGGTAAAAATCGTAGCCCACATAATAATGGGTGTCCGTTTCCTGCACGGACCAGTAGACCACGGCCGCGAGCGGAGAAGAGGGCATGTTTTCCCAGTTGTTCCGGGCCGTTTGGTCCCCGTCAAAATCCACGCCGGTGATAAAATCCCCCTTGCCGGAGGCGGAAATCAGCACGTTGACGGCGGCATGGACCTCCGGCGCGTAATGGACGGCGATCTCTTCCATCGTCAGCACGCCGTCCCCGGCGGCCAGGGCATAAGGCATTTCGACCCGCGCCGGCTCCGGGGCGCGCAGGGGCCCCCGGCCGTAAAACAGGGCCTTGCACGTCAAAAACAGCATCCAGGCACCCAGAACGGCCCACAGGATCCTTCGGGCTTTTTTCATCAGGCCGTCCTCCTTTCGCCGGTTTCCCGCGGAGCGGTTTGTTTTTTGTCTGCTCACGCGCTCCACGGCCTTTCAATCTGCCGGGGAATGGGATCCTTGCGGTTTGGGTTCCGCCTGTATCGTGCGGGGGCATATCGGCCAGGGCCTTCCCCAAACAGGAAAGAGACGGCGCGCTTCCCATTCCCCCCGCAGGGGCGCTGCGCTCCAGGCCGGACGCTGGTCCCTGTCCCATAAAAAGGCCCGGGAGGAAACACAGGCGTTCCTTCCTCCCGGGGCCGCTTGACCGTTCGGGCCCACCCGATGCCGTTACGAGCCCTGCTCCGTTTTATCCTGGGGATTCTTCCCCACCAGGCCGCCAGTGGCAACGTTTTGGATGGTCTTGGGGATGTCCAGCCCCACCGCTTCCTTGACGGCCTCGAAGGTCTGCAGCATGGTGCCCGCGGTATCGCGCGCCATGGAGGTAGCGCCGCCCTCGCCGAAAAGAATGATCTTGTCGGTCTTGCTCAGGGGCTCCGAAACTGCCCGGGCGATCTCGGGCAATTTATCGGTCACCATTTCCATCATCGCCGCCTGGCCGTACAGCTGCATGGCTTCGGCCTTTCTGCGCAGGGCCTCGGCCTCCGCCTCGCCCTTCATGCGGATGGCCTCCGCCTCCTTCTGGGCGGCATAAAGGGCGGCGTCTGCCTCGGCCTGTCTGCGGTATTTTTCCGCCTCGGCCTCGGCGATGGCGCGGTCCTTCTCCGCGGCGGCGCGCTCGCGGATCTCCACGTTCAGTTTCTCCCGCTCAATCTCTACCGCCTGACGCTTCAGTTCCGTCTCCTTCTCCAGGCGGGTCATTTCCGCCGCCGCGTGCTCGGTGGCAAAGGTCTTGTTGATGCGCTCCTGCTCGATCTTATAGGCCATTTCCGCCTTGGCACGGGCTTCCTCGGTCTCCTGCATGAAGGAGGCCTTCTGCACCTCCAGGTCCCTGTTCTGCCGCGCGATTTCCGCCTCTGCCTGCATTTCGGCAAATTTGGACTGTTTTTCCGCCTCCGCCTGGGCGATGCGTTTGTCCTGTTCCTTCTCGGCCACATTGCGGGCAGCCATGGTATCGATCACGTTGCCGTCCTTGTCCGCAAAATGCTGGATGGTCAGGTTGATGATCTCCAGGCCCATGTTGCTCATGTCCGCCATGGCCGCCTTGATGGACGCCTGGGCAAACTTGTCCCGGTTCTGCACCAGTTCCGCGATGGTCATCTGGCCGATGATCTCGCGCATGTTGCCCTCCAGAACGTCCTTGGCCAGGGTCTTGATCTGGTCCGGATTGTAGTGCAGCAGCTGCTCCGCCGCCGTGGCGATGGACAGGTCATCAGACCCGATCTTGATGTTGGCCACCGCGTCCACCAGCACGGAGATGTATTCCTTGGTGGGCACCGGCTGCGCGGTCTTGATGTCCACCTGGGTCAGGCACATGTCCAGTTTGTCGATGCGCTCGATGGCGGGGATGTAGAAGGTGGCGCCGCCCCGGACGATCCGGTAGCCGAACCGTTTGGAGGAGACGGTCCCGTCCGCGTTGCGCACCTTGTAGTTCCGCCTCAGGAGACCGGAAATGATCAGCGCCGTATCCGGCGGCGCCACCTTGTAGCGGGGCAGGAATTTGATCAATATGATCAGAAAGAGAATGCCCAGCAGGATCCAATGCCAGTTGGTTTGCAAAAAAGCCGTAAAATCGTTCATAGCTGCCTCCCCGATTCGTTTTTTCCCTTTGGAATTCCCTTTGGAATATTCGTCTTTGTCCGTGTCTTCATTTTATCACAGTCTTCTTCAGGATACAATCACTTTTCCAATCCCGCGTTCCGCTCCGGTAAAACGCGAAACCAGGATCCCGGCCTTTGTATTCTTTCCGTTTCCGCAGGGACAATTCCTTGCAGGGCCTGCGCATCAATCGAAGGAACGCAAAACAGACAGGTCCAGAGGGGGATTATCAGCGGGGACACCCCCTGAATCCCATCCGAAGGAGCGGCGTTGTACGTGACGGAGGTCCAACTGCGAAAGCACCTGTTCCTTGCGGATCTGCCGCCCGGGAATCCCGCAGGGGTCCATAGACTCTCCCCGCGGGCGCCCGCTTCACACGTGAGACGTGCTTTCCCCTGCGCCGGCGCTTGACGGCCTTCCGTCCATCCGATAAGATAGCAGGGAAGACAACAACGCTGTCCTGAAAGACGTACTTTCCGTTTACTCGCCGCCCCCGACCCGGAAAGGAGGACGCATATGGACCCGATGCCCCTTTGGGACCACAGCCTGGCGGAATACCCCCGCCTGGCCCCATGAATCCACCGATGAAGGACGCATCCGCCGGGCGCTGGCGGACTGCGCGGGCGGAGTGCTCTGCATTCCCCGCGGGCTCTACACCGTGGCGGAGATGATCACGGTGGACAACGCCTGTTCCCTGCTTCTGCACAAATCCGCCGTGCTCAAGGCCGTCCGGGAAATGCCCTTTGTCCTCACCGTCGACGCCTCCGCTGCCTGCCCCACGCCGCGGTATGCCTGGACCAGGTGGACGGCTGCATCTTCCGGGACAACCTGATCGACGACGCGGGAGTGTTTTGGTACTTCCCGCCATACGCCCGGGAGAACAGCGCCCACGAGACCCGTGTTTTCCCCACGGTCTCCCTCCTGGTGCGGGGGAACGGCAATGTGCTCCGGGGCAACGTCATCAGCTGCAGCCACGCCGCCTCCGTGGTGCTGCAGGGCGACGGCAACGTCCTTTCAGACACCGTCGCCGATGGCGACGTCCTGGTGGAAGGGAACGGCAACACCGTCTCCAACCTGGTCTTCACAACACCGAAAGCCCGCCTTCGCGTCCGCGGCGCGGGCAACCGCCTCTTCGGCATCCCGCCGGAGCGGCTTGAGGGACCCTTTGACGATGAACAGAAATAAGATCCGCTTTCAGCTCTCCCTGACGGAATTCGTTTACAACGGCTGCTTTTCCGCCTCCAATTTCCTGTCGGTCTTCCTGACCGCCATCGGCGTCAGCGCCGGGCAGATGGGCCTGATCACCGCCCTGCTCAACGGCGTGGGCATCGTGTCCCAGCCCACCTGGGGCGTCCTGTCCGACCGGGTCCGGTCCGTACGAAGGTGCTTTATGCTCTGCATGGCGGGCACGGCCCTGTGCGCAATGCTGATCCCGCCCCTTTCCCTGGGGGAGGGCCTGCTTCGCGCGGCGATGGTCGCGGTGCTGATGGCCCTCAATTTCTTTTTCCATCCCTCCAACATGATGATGGAGCTCTGGCTGGTCCATGTCAACGACCATCCCCGCCTGCGGATCCCCTACGGCAGCGTGCGCAGCTGGGCCTCCATCGGGTACGCCCTGTTCAGCCTGCTCTTCGTGCCGGTGCTCCGTTCTCTGCACGTCCGCTTCGTCTACGTCTTTTTTGCCGTCTTTGCCCTCCTGTCCCTCCTGCTGGCCTCCCGGATCCCTCCGGAGAGCGAGGGCGAGTCCGCCGCCCGGCAGCGCGTCCGCCTGCGGGACATGCCCTTTGGGAGCATCCTCGGATACTGGATCGTCGGCCACATCGTCTTTGAGATCCTCTACCAGATCCCCTTTGGATGGCGGGTCACCTACATGGTATACGCCCTGCCGGAATTCGGCGCGGACTCAAGCCTCTACGGGGCGCTGCTGTTTGTGTCGGGCATCTGCGAGGTGCCCATGCTGCTTCTCATCCGGCGCCTCACCCAACGGATCGGATGGGCCTGGCCTTTGCTGCTCAGTGTGGCGCTGCTGTGTGTGGAATACAGCCTGTATGCCTTCGGCCGCGCGGTGCCCACGCTGTTCGCGGCCCAATTGCTGCGGGGCTTTTCCTTCGCGCTGTACGTATCCAGCCGCTACCAGTACCTGCACAGGCTCTCCCCGGAAGGCCTGGAGGCCAGCACCCAGGCCCTGGTCAGCGCCGTCAGCGCCGTGGCCGGCCTGCTGGCCGCCGCCGCGGGCGGCTTCCTTCTGGAGGCCCTGGGCACCCGCCCCTTCTTTGCCCTGCTGAGCCTCCTGCAGCTGGTGCCGGGGGTCTTCCTGATGCTGCTGCATCTTTTCGGCGCCCGGCGTCCTCCCCTTCCGGACCCGGAATGCCGCCTCTTTGGCCGGCCGAAGGCCTGAAAGGGCGTACTGCAAAAAACGGACGGAAACGCGAAAACGCGCTCCGTCCGTTTTTTTTAAGTGCTTTTCAACCCTCGGCCTTCTTCTCCAGGTACTCGTTCAGCCTGCGGACCAGTTCGTCCACGTCCTTGCCGTGGGCCGCGCAGCCCATCTCCAGGCTTTCCATCTGGCTGAAGGGGCAGCCCATGCAGTGCATGCCGTATTCCATCATGATCGGAGCGGTCGTGCGGTCGATCTGCAGCACTTCGCCGATGCTCATTTCCTTGGTAATCATCGTTTTTCCTCCTGTTCAGGCGCTTGTCTTCCGGAGGGTCCCCCCTTGACGGCGGGGCCTTCCCGTCCCTGATTGTAGCCGACCGAAGGGGTTCTGTCAATGCCTGAAAAGTTCCGTTGTAAGGCAGAAAAAGCTTCCTTCCCTTTTACAGGATCTTTTGGGGCATCCAGCGGAGGTAATCGCCGGAGACCAGACGGTACGCTATGCCGTGGTGCCGCCCTTCCAGGCTGTCATGGAAGCGGCTTTCCCCGTGACAGTGGGCATAGATCACCTGCTCGGCCCCGATCTCCTCCGCCAGGGCGGTAAAGACGCTGTTCCTTTCCAGGATATTGGTGGGCGGATAATGCAGGAACACGATGAATTTCCCGTAGCCGTCGGCCCTGGCGGCCTCCACGGAGGCCCTCAGCCGCCCGGCCTCCCTTTCCACCAGCTTTTGCGCGCGGGCCTCCTCCTCCCGGTCCCAGTCCACCACGCGTCCGCCCCGCAGGTAAAAGGGGCCTTCAAAGGTATAGCCCTTGGTGCCCACCAGGGCGTACTCCCCATAGGCCGCGTAATTGTTCTGCAGGAAAAACAGCTCCCCGCCGAAAAGACGGTTCAGGGCATCGGTTTTTTTCGCATCCCAAAACATGTCATGGTTGCCGCGCAGCAGCACCTTCCGCCCCGGCAGGGCGCGGATATAGGCAAAGTCCTTTTCGCATTCCGCAAGGTTCCTGCCCCAGGAATGGTCCCCGACCAGCACCAGGGTGTCCTCCGGGCTGAGCAGCTTTTCGCAGCTGCGCCGGAAGACCTCCTCGTGATTTTGCCAGACCGGCGACGTTAGCTGTCCGCGGGCCTTCAGGGGGGACTGAAAATGGAGATGCAGGTCCCCGATGGCGTACAGGCTCATGTTTTCTCCTTCCGGCACGTTCCGTGCCCCCGGCGTCAGGGCTGCCTGCTTCTGTAGTCCTTTGGAAGCACCCCCGTCGCCTTCAAAAATACCTGGGAAAAATACCGCACGTCCGTGAACCCCACCTGCTGGCTGATCTCGCAGATCTTCAGGTCGCTGTTTATCAGCAGGCGCTTGGCCTCCGTCACCCGGATGCGGGTCAGATAATCCTTGTACCGGATGCCGGTTTTCTGGTGAAAGAGCGACGAGAAATAGCTGGGATTCAGCGCGAACCGCGCGCTCAGCGCTTCCAATGTCAGGTCCTCCCCGTAGTGGCGGGCGATGTAATCCTTGATCTTTTCGATCAGGCTGTCGTCCGTCTGTTGATCCAGGTGCGGGATGGAAAGCTGCTTTACGCAGTACTGCCAGGCCTCCGGGATCCCCCGGGTGCTGCAAAGCACCTCCGGGTACAAAACGTAATTGAAGGGACGGGCGAGGGCCTTTTCCACCATGCCGGCGCATTCCGCGCCGATGCGCCGGGCCCGGGCGGCTCAGTCCTCCTCAGGGCCCGCGTGGACCAGGGCGCACAGGTAATCGTCCTTCAGGAAGGGAACGCAGCCCTGCTCCGCGCAGTAATTCTCCCCCTTGCTGAGGGCGGAAAGGTCCCCGCCCTCCCGGGCCGCCCCGATGCTGATCTGTCCCTCGCCCAGGGGCCTCAGGCCGTGCTGCACGGCGTTTTCCACGATGGGCTGCAGGGTCATCTTCAGGATTGGGGCAGTCCAGCAGCCCGGAGGGAATGGTGCTGTTCAGGGTGATCTGCCCGTACCTGAGGGACACCAGGGAACCACTAACCACTAATCCCTTCGCGCCGCCAGCGCAGCCAAGCGCTCCCCCGTCACCCTGTACCCGGTCCAGTCATCCATGCGGGTGGCGCCAAGGGACAGGTAAAAGTCGATGCTGGGCCGGTTCCAGTCCAGGCAGGACCATTCCAGCCTGCCGCAGCCCCGCTCCACGGCGATGGCGGTCAGGCGCTGCAGCAGGCCCTTGCCGTAGCCCCGGCCCCGGTATTCAGGCAGCACAAACAGGTCCTCCAGATAGATCCCCGCCCGGCCCAGGAAGGTGGAAAAGTTATGGAAAAACAGGGCAATGCCCACCGCCTTCTCCCCCTCCAGGGCGAAGATGACTTCGGCCTTGCCCTTTTCAAAAATCCATTCCTTCAGCAGCGCCTCGGTGGCCACCACCTGGTCGCTCATGTGCTCGTATTCCGCCAGCCGGCGGATAAAATCCAGGATCAGCGCGCAGTCGTTTTCGGTTGCGAAGCGAAAGTCCATTCTGGCCTCCTTTTAATCAGAGTGCAAGATCAGAGTGCAGAGCTCAAAGTTCAGAGTGGAATGGACCAAGATCGAGCGACGCATTCTTCGTCATTCCACTCTGCACATTCCACATTGTTATAAATGCTTGTTCAGCTTCAGCCCTTCCGCGTACCCGTTGGGATAGTGATAGGCCTTTTCCTTCCCGTTGAACACCGGGTTCCGGTCATGGATGATGGTGTGGTGGTTCGGGCACACCACCAGGATGTTGGACGCGTCGTTATTCCGGCTTCGGGAAAAATAATCAATGTGATGAGCCTGGATCACCCGGGCGCCGTAGGCCTCCCCAATATACGCCCCGCAAATCTGGCACCGCCAGCCGTACAGGTTCTTCAGGGCATCCCCGATTGCGCGGTTCATCCGGCGAACCTTGGTAATGCGGAACCGTTCGTCGATCCCTGCCGTTTCGTCCTCTGCCAGGATCTCCTCGATGCGCGTTTCCGGCAAATCGGTCAACTGATCCATTTCGCTTGAAATGTCATTCAGCGTGACCGGCTCCAACATGAGCAGTGTCTCCCCCTCGGCCGCATAGAGCATCAGGTATTCCTGCTCTACGGTCGGGATCATGATGCGTTCCCGCCCCGTTCTTTGTTTTTCCAGAATGCCAATCCGGTCCCTGGTCCGGCTGAAGACCGTCCGCAGCGCCTCGGCGATGGGGCTCCCCTTCGTGTACCGGATTTGCAGGATATCATGGTGATTGCTGTATTTCCGGGTATCAAAGGCCAGATTGCTCAACCGAACCGCAAACACCTGTCCGTTCATCCGGATTTCAATCGGCATGGCCTCCCCGTGTCCCAGCCGACGCCCCAAATGTGCGTACATAGCCTCCTGATAGGCCTCCGGAATCGTCATGCCGTCTGAAAGAACGGATTTGTCTACACGCTTTGTAGGTGCGCTTGCTTTTTCATACTTTGCCGCAAGAGCGTCATCAAAGGTGGTGACAGTAATCTGGATGTGCGCCAGAGCAGGATCCATGATTTTCACATACTCAGGATCAGCCACATGATGGGACTTTGTGACGATCAGATATCCAATGCCATACTTATTCATCAGCTTGATCGTCTCAAGCGTCAAATGCCTTTTCAGTTCAATCGGCTGAAAGCAGTCTGTCATGCCGCCAAGCCGAACAATCGTGCCTGGTTGAACTTTCTTTAGCCTGGTCTCAACACGCTTGATATCCACATAACGTGGATTTGTTGGGTTCCATTCATGACCAAAGTTCACAATCATGTCTTTGGCATAACAGTAACTACAGTCGTGACCACAGCCGCAGCCATAGGTGTCAAGCCTTGTCGGATAATGGCATTTGCTTCCTTCGTTGCCTTCAACGGTTTTGAAGAAGCTCAGGTATTCACTACCTATACTCTCCATTTTGCCGTTCTCAACCTTATCAAGCTTGAGCATCGTGACGCCATTTTCATCTTTCCAGCTTGCAGGACCGCTTCCGTTTGATCCAAAGAGAAACGTACAGGCGGTGGATGAACTGTTGAAATCCATATCGCGAGACAGATGCCAATCAATAATGGTGCCATCTTCAAAGCACTGTTTTCTGAGATCTATCAATGCCTGCGCCAGGAAAGATGCCTGCCAGTTGCGGACTTCGCTGTCTTTCAGGACGCGAAAACCTGTTTCTGTAACTACGCCTTCAGCATGTATTCCGCGCAAGTCAAGATAAAAATGGTCTCCTACTTTAGACATTTTTATCACCTGTTCATAGTTGCTTGTAGTATTCTTCGATCATCTTCGCCATTAGGTGGCGACGTTCCGTCAGGAAGCCATCGTAATCCTCAACAGTCATGTGAACAATTTCAGGCGGCAGTGCGTTGTCTGCAATGTTTTGATCCAGCGCCTTCGCGTCAGTGATGTTTCCGATCTCTGCACTCTTGGTGTCACACTGCTGAAGTACAGTCGCGAAATAAACCGCAGGCGCGTCATCGCTGATGGCTTTGTTGACCTGTGTGTCCAGATAGGTGTAGTTCGCCACTTGGTTGTAGCGTCCCTTGGCATCGACACCATTCTTTTTCAGATAAGCCTTGGGGAAGATGTGGTGCACATCGCCAGAAATGTTCAGCAGATCGGCAATCATCGTCCCATGCATGAACAACGAATTTTTGTTCAGGTTGATCTGTGCCGCCAGGAAAGTATTGAAGGAGGGGCTGTTGACAGAAGTGGTTTCCAGATTCTGCGGCAGCGTCACTTCCCAGAAGGTATCAGACAGGGCAGACCTTTCGGTTTCCTGGAAGAATGTCAGGAAGCCTTTTTCTTCGATACTGCGGATGTCGCGGCTCATCGCAGATTCAGGAGAGTTGACATACCTGCCAGTCAGGGTGGACGAGCTTGTGAAAAAAACTCTGTAAATAGCTGAAAGGCATCGGTCTTCTGTGATA